>DATKLC010000078.1:0-22094 GCA_035542635.1 Candidatus Krumholzibacteriaceae bacterium
TAATGAAAACCCCGCTTAGCCATCTCCATGTGAACCTCACTTAAACCCCTCGCAACCACAAAAAAACCCTCCTCCCACAAACGCATAATCAAGCCTCTGCATGTTTCCGCTCTGGCAACGCCTGCAGCGCCAACACCGCCAACACCACCACTTAAGCCTTCAGCGCTTAATAAGCCCTCACTCTTAAGCCTAGACACCACAACACCCAACAAACGCCCAACAACCTCCTCCAAACGCTCAGGCACACACTCAACAACAAACTCCACACCACCCACACGCACACAAACACGAACACGCTCCTCAGCACCCTCAGCAACAGACAAACAAACACCCACACATATTGTTTATTGTATTGAACATCTTGCTCATGCACAATACTTAAATATTTCCTCCGCAAACATATTGGCTATTGGTGAATGTTGTTGATTGAACAACAACGATATCCTATTGAAAGTGTTCCTAAATATAATTTTTCTGATGTTTCTGTTGATGGTTTTGGTTTGCCGGATGGACTTGCTGAGTTGTGTTTGCTTTCTTTGCGAAAATTGCAGAAGCAACAGACTGGACTTACGAAAATTGATGACTCTTACGTGTTGTTTGACCCTAGTTCACATGTAGCGTCTTTTGAGATAATTCCTCTGTGTCCAGTGCATGCGGAGACTTCTGTTGTGGGAGTTGATGTTTCCAGCATAAGAATCGGCGAGACTGTGGATGGTGTACTTCTCGCAATAAGAGGCGCTGTGGTCTGGAATGTTCATCATATGTACCATTATTTGAGGTTAGGCCCATTTATTTTTCATGTCACAGAGAACAACAAGAAACAGATTTTTAGCCTTCTCCGCAAATACCAAAACGATTTGCCGATCGAGCTTGCCGCTTCAGATTTTGTTCATCTACAGACGCGTATTGCCAGCGTACTGGAAAGATGGATTCAATTAAACCTTTGTTCAGCCTCTTCGAATACTTTGATCCTTTTGGACGGAAGCCTCACCGCAGGAACTCCTGACGCGCCAGAAAGCGTTGTTGCCAAAATTCTTCAGACGGCAAGGACAAAAGCGAATACGATTCTCGCTTTTTCGAAATTCTCGCGCATTCGTTTTAACGGACAAGCTTTAACCGAGATTGCCCTAAAGGGTGCTTCGCCATGCTTGGTTAAGGTTGACGATTTTCTGGAAGGTATGAGCAACTTTAAGCTGTTGGGAAACGTGTACGTCGCAAGGTTTAGTGATGAGGACATTTGTTTTCGCCTCGATGTCGATAGAGATTTGCAATGGTCGCAAGTTCTAGATGCAGTCCAGAAATTGGTGGGTAATGATGTGTTTCATCATGGGCATGGTTATCCCGAAACCCTGCGCTTAGCACATATCTATTCCACGTTTACTGCAAACGAAGTGATTGGCATGCAGCGTTATCTAGAACATGAACGAGAGTTGAAAATCTCAGTTAGACCCAATATTCGTAGGCTTCTGTTTGGACCTTTCGGGAAGGGTCCGGAGGTATAGATTATGCGGCTGTACAAGAAGGAAGGAAACACCGTTCAGGTTTTGAGTTTTCCCGGTGAAGATGCTGAGAAGGGAGATTATTTGCTTGTTGAGGACAAGAGCAAGGGTAAAGCTTTGATTGTTCAGGTCATTGATGTGCAGTATGTGGGAATTCCTGGCATCTTGGAAGAATTGCTAAGGGAAAGCCCAGAAGAAGCGCGTATTATTGGGGAGGATTTTGATCCTTTGGCGATTTCGAGTCATGTTGCATATATTCAAGATGCTTGTTTGTTGATTTGTAAAATTCGTGCTGGAGTGGATAATGGAAAACTCAGTTTGTGGAGTTCGTGGCTGCCTTCGCGTTCAAATTCCGTGATAGAGAAGCTTTCTGCGACTTCGCTTTTTTCTATGGTTAATTTGGGAGGCGATTTGCCTATCGCTCTTGGCGATACTAAAGACGGCATTGCGTTGACTGTGGATGCGCGTTGTTTGGATGGTAAGTTAAGCATTGTTACAGGTAAGAAGGAAACTGGCAAGTCGCATCTCTCAAAACTGCTCGTTTTGAACCTGGTTGATTACGGGGCAGGTGTTGTGGTTTTTGATTTGAACGGCGAATACACAGGGCTAGATTGTGATGCTGAAGGGAGAAAGAATGCGTACAAGGGCAAGATTCATGTTTTGACCCCTGGGCAAAATTTCAAAGTATCTTTGTCGCAGCTAAATCTCCGCATTATGCTTAACATCCTCATTCACGCACTGCATTTGCCAGGAACGTCGGCACGCGAGTTTAGGCGTATTTGGCGATTTCTTGATGAAAAAGGTGCTTTGAGTTTGCATGAGTTGGGCGAAGCTATTCGAAATTGGCAGTGCAACACGCATGTGCGTGATGCGTTGTTTTCTCGTTATCATGCTTTAGTTAACTCGGGCTTTTTCTCAGATAATCTTGCTCAAACTGTTTCTTTAGATGATTTCCTGTACATGATTCGTGTTGGTGGCGCAGTTGTGGTTAATTTGAAAGACACTTCGAGCATTGATAGGCAGATTGTTGTAGAATTTGTGCTTGGTAAGCTTGTGGAGTTGTTGACTAGTTGGAGGTTGCGAGCTGTTTTTCTTTTCGCAGAAGAAGCGCATCTCTATCTTCGTGAAACCTATTGGGATGACATTGTCACTCGTATGCGGCATCTCGGTGTCTTTACAACCTTCGTGACCAATCAGCCTGATACAATACGTGAGAGCATTTATCGACAAGCGGACAACATTTTCCTCTTCAATTTTACCAATGAACACGACTTGGAAGCTGTTTCCAGAGCGGCAAGAGTTGACGCAGAAACAGTTAGATCCATTGCACGCGATCTGCCTCTACAGCATTGCCTTGCATTGGGAAGAGTTGTAAAGGATTTTCCCGTAGTCGTTAAGGTTCGTGCCTTGAATGTCAAAGCGATGGGACAAACAAGATTGTTCTTTTCCGAAAAGCCATCTCAGGCTACTATGCCTTTGGCTAAGGCATCTTCATAGTTTTTCTAATTCGCTTTTGTTCTTTTTCAGGAATTCTCGGAATGTGTTGGTGAGATCATAATCTTCTGCTTCTTCAATGCGCACCCATCGAGTATCTAACACGTCACTGCTGGATTGAAGGGTTCCACCTTTTAACTTTGTAAGGTAATCGAGTATAACAAAATGAAACTGTAATTTTCCATTTGAATCGCGGATTATGTTGTCAACTGCGTCTATGAGGCGAACAATTTCAACGTCAAGGCTCGTTTCTTCTTTTACTTCTCGAACCACGGCTTTTTCGAGTTTTTCCGCCAGTTCGATAAGTCCGCCAGGAACGCTCCACTTGCCCTTTCCTGGTTCGGAACCACGTTTTGCAAGCAGGATTTTGCCCTCTTGCACTATGATGGCGCCTACCCCAACGATTGGTTGTGATGGATATTCACGTCTCAAATTCTCCACCTTTATTCTTGTGCCGAAGTACTTATCGCATAAAATAGGCTCATATGCTTAAAAGCAGTGTGCAGTATTAGAAAGTATCTGAAGGAGAAATGGATAGCTTGCGGTCGTTCAGCTTTATTCACGCTGCAGATCTGCACTTAGGCTATGCGCAATACAACTTGGAGGCGCGACGGGAGGACTTTGACAAGGCGTTTCAAGAACTAGTGAATAAATCGCTCGAACTAAAGCCTAATTTTCTCATAATTGCTGGTGACATTTTTCAGCAGGCACGCCCATTGAATAGCACGCTGGAAAGTGTTATTCAAAATCTTCGGAAACTACGTGATGCTGACGTTTCTGTGCTTGCTGTTGATGGTTCGCACGATGCAGCGCCAAATGTGATAACAGGCACAATTCTGAACCCTCTGGATAGTGCTGGCTTAATTTACTATCTACCAAGGCACGAAGGCGCCTGTTGGGGAAATGAAAACTGCTACGTCTACGGCATTCCTAATTTCAGGACTAAGAGACGCACCGAAGAACTGTTGCCTGAGTTTTTGAAACAAAATCCTCCGACGCCCGACCCAAAATTGTTTAACATTCTTGTTTTCCACATGGCTTTAGACATGCCTGATTTTAAGCCGCCACAAATGGAAGCCGAGGCAACGCCTGAAATGCTACCTGACGGATTTAATTATTACGCGGGAGGCCATGTTCATCAGCCAGTGCACATGAAATTTAAAAATGGAATCTTAGCTTACAGCGGGTGCACAGAAACAGTTAACTATGAAGATGCAGGCGTCAATAAGGGCTTCTTTCACGTTGAAGTAAACGACAAGGGTGAGTTGTCGCTGCAAAGAATAAAGCTTGACTCGCCGCGTCATTTCAAGATATTCAACCAAAAAGACTACACGGGTGTGATGCCCAAAAAAATCACCGAAGAACTTGTGCAGCTTGTAAAGGATGAGGATGAAGAAGGCGTAATCATCGTGCCGGTTATTAAAGGCATTTTACCCGCCGAAGCCAACCGTAACGAAGTTGATCTTTCAAGGATTCGTGGCGCTGCTGAAAAGGCTCTTTTGGTGCATCCGATAATGCGTTTGAAGACGAGTGAGGTTCCGGAAGAGGTTATACATTCCATTTTTGAAGGCGAGCTAAAAGATCTTAAGACCAAAGCCTTCGAATATTTTCTTCAAATCTTTGCGGAGCGTTATCCTAGAGATGAGGCTGAGAGAATTGCGCGTTTGTCTATCGCGTTAATTGAACCATTGACTCACAAAGAAGAAGAAAAAGCCAAGCAACTGCTGGAGGGGCAGTTATAATGAGAATCGAAATCGTGCGCTTGGAAAATATTCGCTCTCATGTGAAGTCCACGGTTGCTTTTGCGAGAGGCTTCAACTGCATGGTCGGTGGCTTGGGTTGCGGAAAATCAAGCATTCTTCTAGCCATAGATTTTGCTTTTTTCGGGGAGCCGTTGGGGCGGAGTTATGAATATTTGCTTAGAGAAGGTGCAACCGCTGGAAAAGTGACAGTGCAGTTCATACTTAATGGCAAGACTTACACGTTAATGCGTGGGTTGAAGAAACGTGGAAAAAACATTAACCAAGACATGGAACAATTAAAACTCCTCGAAGAAGAAAAACTGCTCGCCAGCACTAAAAACGAAGCTGTGGAAGAACAATTAAAAGCTCTCACGGGGCTCGAGAAAGAAATCTTCCGTGAAATAATATGGATACGTCAGGAACACCTGAAGGAGCTTCTTGATGTAAGGCCTAGGGAAAGGCAAATACGTCTTGATCAGTTGTTCGGGTTGGCGGATTACGAAGTTGCGTGGAACAATGTCGCGGGTATTCAGCGCGATTTTGAAACTGAGAGAAAAACTTCCGAGAAGGACTTTGATGTTGTTGGCTTCAGCAGGCTTCAGGAAGAATACAACAAAACCGTGATAGAATTTTCAAACATCGAGCATGAATTGCAGGGTTTGCGAGAAAAAATCGCTGTGGCTGAGCAGAAATTGAGAGAAACAACAAATCGGCTTCAAGGACTCGAAGCGCTGAGCAAGCAAACAGAAGAATTGAGGAAAAAAGAAACGGAACTGCGCTCCAGTGTGGCGGGGTTGGAAAGTGTCTGTGCAAGGCTTCAAGACGAAAAGGAAAGAAAGAAGAGTGCGATTGATGGGTTGCAGCAGCGTTTTGAGATGATGGTGGAGCAGCGTGATGTGTTTTTTGTTCAGCTTCAAGAAGCTGGGCTTAAGTCTGATTCGCTTGGTGTGGAGGAAGTGATGGATTACTTGGCTTCTTTGGATAGTCAGCTTTCGCAGATTCATACCGAGCAGGAATCAAGCAGGAAAGAGTTTCAGACGACATTGCAAAGAATTTCGAATTTAGCCACTGAGAACATGTGCCCGTTGTGTCTTCAGAATCTTTTGGATGAGTATAAGGATGATTTGCTTGGGCGGTTAAAGGCTGAAAATGCCGAGCGTGAAAAGCGGTTGGCTGAGCTTCAGAGAAGCAGTGAGTTGTTGCAGAGGGTTCGTGGCAAGATTAACATTGTAGTCGTGGCTTTGCAGCCCTTACTTCCGCGGTTGGAGGATTTGAAGAAAAGAATCGCTGAGGAAGAAGAAGCGTTAACCAAGGTTTCTGGCGAATATGAGCAGAGACAGCAGCAATTAGCAGAATTTAAGGCTAAGCTGGAGCAAGTTAAGGGTGAAATCGAAAAGTTTGATGTTACTCAGTTGGAGGAAGCGCGTGCCGCTGAGCGTGAAGCTTCGGATAATTATCGCGATCTGAAGCGTCATTTGGAAGTGGGTGAGCAGGAAAAGCGGCGTGTTTCGGAGCGTTTGGATGAGTTTAAGCTTCGTTTGGATCATGCTGAGCAGAAGATGGCGCGGATGGAAAAAATCGGCAAGTTGCTTGAGATTCTCGATGGCGTGAGAAACGCTTACAGAAGTATTCAGCCGAGATTACGGGGTGAGTTTGTGCGTGTTTTAGAGCGTGTGGTGCAGCAGGTTTTGGATGATCTGGTGGGTGAGGGTTCTTTGCTTTCGGTGGTTATTGATGAAACTTACACGCCGTATGTGCAGAGTGAGGACGGTTTTGAACGTGATGTGAGTAATCTTTCTGGTGGTGAGCGCACTTTGTTGGCGTTTGCCTATCGCTTAGGTTTGGGGCAGTTGATTATGCAGTCGAAAACTGGGCATGGTTTGCAGATGTTAATGTTGGATGAGCCCACAGAAAGTTTGGGACGTGAGGATGGAAGTGTTGATAGGCTTGCGGAGGCGATTGGGCGTTTGCGGGTGATTGAGCAAATTATTGCCGTGACGCATAGTGAGGCTTTTGCTGAGAAGGCTGAGCATGTGATTCGTTTGACGAAGGAGAATGGTGAAAGCAGAGTTATAGTGGAGAAGTAATTGGCTTTTCTCTTTCTTTGTGTGTACGCACGCTTCTTCTAGTATAGGTAGTTTTTCAGTGTGAGTATCTGCTCTGCGTCCCTCTAGACCTCGTTCACTATATGATACTACTAGGATCCAAATATGTTTGGCACTTTTTGTGCTAAAACAGTCGCGGTTGCCGATTAACTCACATGTTCAGTGGAGGACAACTGCTATTTTTTATAGAGTTTTGTGAGGGTGTCTAAGATTTTTTGAGTACTTTCGTCAGAGGTCTGTTTGTCCGTGTCTATGATGAGTTCCGGGTGTGTTGGCTCTTCGTAGGGAACGTTGATGCCCGGCACTGTTTGGCTTTTTCCTGCCAGTCCTTTCCTGTATATTCGTTTGGGCGCCAAATGTGTGTCTCTGCGTTGAGCTTCTCTTTGAATGCACAAATCCAGTGGACAGCGAAGATAAACTTCAAAAAATTTTGGGATTTGCTCTCGTGCTTGGTCTCGGTATTGTCTACGATTTCCTGTAGCATCAATGATTACGTTAACGCCGTTTTCAGTCAAGAGTTTGGCAGTAAAAACCATCTCAGCATAGACAATGTCTCTCTCCTCCTCAGAATACGATGGCTTCGGCGTCACCGCATGTCTGAGCATGTCAATCGAAATAAGCTGTACATGGATATTCTTCGCTTTCAGTTTTTTCAGCAGCAGGTTTGCTACTGTGGACTTTCCGCTCCCAGGCAAACCCGTTATCCACACGCACCACCCCTCATGCAGAGGCATATGTTATTTCTCCAAGAAATACGAGTTAATATCTTTCAATTCTACTTTATCCACTTCAAGAACTTCACGAATGAAATTAAACAATTTCTTTCTTACATCCAAAGGTAGATGCGGATACCAAACAGGCGACGCTACCACCAAGCCGCGCCATGCGTAGAAAGGCTGAATAACGCTCAAGATTTCTTCGTCACCCGTTTTGTCCAAGTAAGTCTTCCAGAATAGAGTAAATAATCGCTCAAAAGGTCCATCAAGTTTTCCATAAGCCTGCAAGGAATAAAAAAGATAGTTAACCGTCAAGGCGCTTACGTCGTCAGCGGGTTCTCCCCACTCCCCACGGCTGCGGTCCAGAAGTGTGAAATCGACGCCTTTCCTGAACATGATGTTCCAGGGATGAAAGTCGCCGTGCACCTGCGAAAGACGATGCATTTTTGGCTTGAGTTTCCAACGCCATTCGACGCATTTTTTTTCGATTTCCACAAAGTCACGCTGGCTTATGTAAGGAAGTTTTAACGGATAGCTATCTGTTAAGCCGAATATGCATTCGCCGTGGCCGACTAGGTCGCGTATTTTTCTGGCGTAAAGCTCTGGCGCGTTGGTTTTGACTTTATGAATTTTGGCGAGGTAGTCTGACAAAGCCTTACAGCGGTCGATGTCTAATTTCGTGATTTGCTGGGTTTCTTTCATTCTGTCCAAGTCTACGTGATAAAGCTGTCCTTCGACCAGTTCGGTGATTATGAAGAACTCTGTGCAATCACCTACAGACTTGAGCCTGCGGTCTTTGGTAAAGGCACCCACGTCAATTGACCTTACATGCCGTGGAAGCCTATTAAACGTCGAATGCTGCCAAATCAGAACCTGCGCGCGGTCGCTGAAGTGGTCGTGGCCAAAGCCACCACCGACACGGAGAGTTTCCAGCACCACGCTTCGCTTTTTACCATCCACTGTGAATTCTATTAAGTAGGGTTTTCCGTAACCGAAGCCCTTGAGTTCTTTTTTGGCTGCTTCCTCGGTCTTTTTCCCGAGTTCGCACACGCAGTCTATGGACACGTTCTTGTTGTAGAGAGAAACCAGATATTCCCGCAGTTGTTTGGCCGTAATCTCAATTTGTTCCTGCAAGCGCCGTGATCGCCTCGGCTTAGTATTCTACAGCTTTAGATTATGCCTCTTTTTTCTTCGAATCGTCTCTCACCAATTTTACGCCGGCTTGAATGTGGCGAGCTACTTGCCCCAATGAAAGGATGCGGAAGTTGCGCTTATCGTTCAAATCAACTAAGAAGCTCTCCAGATCGTCAGCTTGAGCATGAGGAAGGCTCTTAATTACCTCAATCCCTTCCCTGTAACTTGCGTAGTTTTTGTACAGGTTGATGAGCATCCTTCCTTTTCCAAGGCCTATCCCATTCACAACTATCAACGAGGCAAAAGGGGTCTTATTTTCCAATTCCACAGCGGCCTTCCTCAACTCTTGGCTCTCCTTTTCAGTCGGCCCTTCTTGCTTTCCGATGAATGTGACAGCCATCATTTCATAGCCAAGTTGCTTGAAATCAGGAATCAGAGTGTACTCCTTGATTACTCCTGATTTTTCCAGTCTGGATCTAATTCTCGTCACAGTTGGCTGAGAAACCCCTATGACCTTTGCCAGTTCTCTGTCGCTCATTCGACTATTTTTCATCAACTCAGCAAGTACTCTAATTTCAATATCCTTCAGATTGGTCCTCTTCTTTTCACTCAATGTCTAAACACCCACAATGAGCCTTACTTCGCAATTCATTATATATACTTACGCTAGCGGCACGCTGCAAAGAAGACGAAAAAAGAATCTACGAGGTTTACGAATCATAAAAGGTTACTTTATTTCTGTATATTGTTAAATAGTTTGACGCTCAAAAGAAAGAAAGCATTGAAGAGGAACATCAAATATGCCAGAATCCAAAGTGAAAGACCCCAAACTCGCCACGCAGGGAAAACTCCAAATCGAATGGGCACGCATGCACATGCCAGTGCTCAACCAGATTAAACAATGTTTTGAAAAAGAAAAGCCCTTGAAGGGTTTGACGCTTGGCGCTTGTCTGCACGTTACAAAAGAAACAGGTGTCCTGATGAGCACTTTCTTGGCAGGTGGCGCGCACGTGGCTCTTTGCGGGTCGAACCCACTTTCTACGCAGGACGAAGTTGCCGCGGCGTTGGCAGTTAAGGGTGTGAATGTTTATGCTTGGCGAGGTCAAACCAATGAGGAATATTACTGGTGCGTAAACAAGGTCATCGACCATTCGCCTGATATTACTTTGGACGACGGCGCAGACTTGGTCACTACATTGCATACTAAAAAGACCAAAGCCATGATGAAAATAAAGGGCGGCACGGAAGAAACTACCACGGGCGTGCTGCGGCTGAGGCAGATGGAGAAGAAAGGTGCGCTGAAGTATCCTATTGTGGCTGTCAACGATGCCTATACGAAGTACTTGTTTGACAACCGTTACGGCACGGGACAGAGCACTCTAGACGGCATACTACGCGCCACTAACATCCTACTCGCGGGAAAAACCTTCGTGGTCTGCGGCTTTGGATGGTGCGGAAGAGGTCTCGCCAACCGTGCACGCGGCATGGGCGCACACGTCATAGTCACAGAAATAAATCCCACACGCGCACTCGAAGCAGTCATGGACGGATTCCAAGTGATGCCTATCGAGAAGGCAGCTGCGATCGGCGATGTGTTCGTTACGTTAACTGGTGACACCAGCATAATCAGGAAGGAGCACATGCGAAAAATGAAAAACGGTGCCATCCTCGCAAACAGCGGACACTTTAACGTGGAAATCAAAATCCCTGATTTGGAGGCATTGACGGTTTCGAAGAAAACGATCCGCCCGAACCTTGAAGAATACACGCTAAAGGACGACAGAAAACTGTACCTGCTAGGTGAAGGCAGACTCATAAACCTTGCAGCAGCAGAAGGTCACCCGTCAGAAGTGATGGACATGTCTTTTGCCAATCAAGCCCTATCCGTGGAGCATTTGGCAAAAAACCCGAGATTGGAGCCTAGGGTTTACAACGTGCCAAAAAAAATCGACGAAACTGTTGCTAGGCTCAAGCTAGAGGCGATAGGGGTGAAAATCGACACGCTCACCGCGGAACAGAAGAAATACCTCTCCTCTTGGGAAGAAGGCACAATCTAAAAGGATGACAAACTTTATAATATTGTAGAGAATAACATGGCTACAAATTGGGTGGTGAAGAATTGGCAAGTAAAGATCAAGCAATCGGTTGGCTGATATTCGCAGTGTGCATAATCGTCATTATCCTCTATCTCGTCGGACTGTTGTACTTTGGTGCCCCATTAGATTGGACAGTTGCTTTTACGTTGGTTGCCGTTCCTGTTGCGATCGCGTTTGTGTTGATTCTAGGCATCGGTGCATGGATAGGCTGGACAATGGCCACGACACCTCCGCCAAAGCCAATCGAAGAACTCGAAACTGAAGAGAAGAAAGAAGCTGAAGCAGAAAAAGAAAAGGAAAAGAAGGAAGAATAAGTCAACTCTTCCTTTCTCCACCTCTACTTTCATTTGGGGACATGCCATGGGAAAAGTTAAAGGTCTAGTTTTATGCGGCGGCACGGGCACACGACTCAGGCCCATTACGTATTATTTTCAGAAAACTATGATTCCCATAGGTTCCAAGCAGAAACCGCTGCTGGAATATGTGGTTAGGCTTTTAAGGTTTCATAAAGTAGCCGATATCGCTTTCCTCATAAACTACAAAGGCGAGCAGATCCAGAACTATTTTGACGAAGGCTCGAGGTTTGACATAAAAATCTCTTACGTACCGGACGATCCTGCATTGAAGGGCACTGGCGGCGCAGTTTTGAACGCATACAAAAAGGGCGTCATCGCTCCAGAGGATACGATTCTGGTCTATTATGGCGACATCTTAACAAATATGAACCTACAACGAATGTTACGAGCACATAACAAACAGAAAGCCTGTGTCACCATAGCCTTGGCTTCAGGCTTCGCTGTAAGAGTAGGCGTGGCAGAACTCGACAGCGACGGAAAAATTAAGGGGTTCGTAGAAAAACCCACATTAGAAAAGCCTGTTAGCATAGGAATCCTAGCCTTAGACGGCAATATTCTTGCCACGATGAACCGTTTAATAAGAAAAGGCAAAGAGCTAGATTTAATGCGCGACGTTGTTCCACACCTTATCAAAAAGGGCAATCCAGTCTATGGGCATTTAGCCAAGTCTTTCTGGTACGACGTGGGCAGCACAGAAGCCTATGAAAAATTGGACCCCAAACTCGTAGACAAAACAATGTCCTTTCTGTTTTAAAGCCCGCAGTGGAAAAATTATTAACTTTTAAACACTAACCTCGCTACTAGCGAGTTGACATAGATTGAACGAAAACTTGATTCTACCTTACGCTCCACTAGATACCAGCAGAAAATTGCCCTTCTCGGCTGAAATGGAGATCGCAGCAGTCGTCTGCTCTGCTGAGGCTAAAAGAAAGAAGAAAAGCGGCATCCTAGGCGGCAAACCCGAAAAAATCGCGTCAATCGCCAAACTGTATTATCCTCTGTGGCTTGTTCCATGGGAAAACGAGTACGTGACAATCGACGGAATGAAGTTGTTTTCCTTCGAAATGGTTTACAGCAAATTGCCCGATTGTGACTCTTTCATCGAAAGCGTTGTTAGAAACCAGAAATCTTATGACCAGTTTGTTGGGTTTTTGCAACAGAATGCTAAGACATTTAAGAATTTCGTCGCTTCGCAGAAGACTTTGGCAGAAGGCGTGATTCAAGATAAAGAATTACAAAACGCACTTCTCGAATACTATAGGACCGAAGCGCCTTTCAAAGAACAAAAGGCTAATGAGAATGCCTTTCTCAGAGCAAGGCTCGACAAAGAAACTGCCTTGACTGAGGTTAATGCAATTGTTGATTTGTGGAAGAAGAATCAGTCTGACGCTGCGGCTCTGCAGAGGGTTATGTCAACGTTGGATGATGCCGCAGGAGCAGTGAGCGCAGAGCTTTATCACAATATTGAAGGCGTCAAACATGAATACGAAGACAAAATTAACCAGTTGCGACCCGTGGTGGAGGAAAGAGTTCGTCAGCTGATTAACGAGAGAGACACAAAAATCAAGACAATCACGGATGCAACCACCGTGGAAATCGATGCGAGAACCAAAGAGAAAGAAAACCTTCAGACCCAACTGGAGTTGTTGATGAAGGAAAAAACTGAGTTCGAGGAAAGAAAACAATTAGCAAAGCTTCGAAAAGACGAAGAAAGAGTGAAACGCTGGAAATTCAGCCTCAAGGAACGCGAGAAAAGAATAGCCGAACTCACAAAGAAAATACAAAAACTCCAAGAGCAAATAGACCACGCGAACAAAGAGAACGAAAAAATTCTCAAGCAAACCAACGAAGCCTATCAAGCTCAAATCAACGCGGAAAACGGCAAGCTCCCCAGCTTGGAAGCTTCGAGGGACGCAAAAATCGCTGAGATTCAAGAAAACATCAGACGAATGCGCTCCGAAGTCGACGAAATCAAGAGGCAAATTGGAAGGCTTCTGGAAGAAGAAAATGTTTTCGCAGTGCGGCTAAAGGAAGTCGCCATCTCTTGGAAACTCGAAGCCACTGTTTTGTTGTATTTGCCGTTTTACGTTGTGGATTATTTGTCCGAGTCTAAGGAGCGTTATGAGTTTTATGCGCCCGTTATGGCTTCCAGCCCAGAGGGCATAGTTAAGGCGATTAAGAGAAAGTTCTGGGGCTTCAGCCTAGATGCCAGAATTGGCGTTCTGCTGCGTCAAAGGTCAAAAGCATTGGATAAAATGTTTTCTTCAACGCTCGACAAAAGACTGAATACAGACCGCGAGTTGCATAATCTCATGCGCGAAAAAATGCAACAGAACAACCTTCTCTCGACTCCTGGCTTCAAGGAAACGCTCGCAAAAGGCCTAAACAGCCTTATCGCCGAAGAGTGGGTGAAACCAGAAGAGCAAGACATGGTTTTGCAGATATCTGCCAAGTGATCTTTGGCGTTTAGAAGGATGCGAAGAAACCGTTTATGCAGTCTTTGATGGACCTCAACATGGGGTGCTTCACTTCCACGGGTGGCTGCAGTTTTTCTAGCCTATCCACTCTGAAGTATATGGGTGGATGCGGGTCGAATCCGAGCCATGTTTGAAAGCGAAGTGACTGTGATTTTTCCATGCTTAGGCGTTTGAACCCGATTTTTCGCAAGGCACTCGCTAGGAATTGTGGTGTGCCCATGCGGATGGCTGATACGAGGTCGGCTCTGGCTTCGAAGAATTTGGCGATGAAGAAGATTACGATAAATGCGGCTATGAAGTAGATGTAGAACAGGAATATGTCATAGTCAAAGAGTATGGGCAGTATAACATAGAATCTAAACAGGTATTCTGCAGCGATTAACCCAAACAACGCCAATGGGTCTCTCCCCGTAAGGTGACTGAACTCATGGCCCAAAACGGCTAAAAGTTCGTCTTCTTCAAGCTGCACCAATATTCCGGTAGTGATCAGAATTGTTCCATGCCTTGGTCCAGGTCCGGTTGCGGCGGCGTTTGGTATGATCGTGTTCGATATGACGATTTTCGGCACGGGGACCCCGAATTTGTCTGCGACTGTTTTTACGAGTTTGTAAACGTTTACGGTTTTAACTTGGATATTTTCTGGCAGACAAGTGATGCCATACTTCGCGAAGACTTCCTGTGCCGTTTGACAGTCAATTGTTTTTCCGAGTGCCAAGGTTTTCTGGTAGATTTCCATTTTCATCTGCATAAGCGTATCTTTGTTGAATTTTTGTCTGAATATCTGGCTTTCCTCACGTGGCACCGTGTACATCAGAATGTGAACGTTGGAGTTCTTTTCCGTAATTCTCCAATCTGCACCGTGGGCGATGAGTCTAGGCGCGGCTAACACAATTAAAAGCTGCACGCCGACCAAAGCGAAAGGCACCAAATCTCCGAATATGGGCGCCAAAAGAAAGAACAGGAAAACGCTGAATACAAGAAGAATTATGTACAATAAAATCATGTTTTCGAAAAGAATTTTGTCGAGCGGTCGTCTTCTTCTGAAGGGTGACTTTTCGGGCATCATTTTGACGCCTTCAACCCATGTGAAATACACGGTTCTTCTTCGCGTTTGTTCTTCGAACGTTTCGACAGCAGTATAAGTGTCGTCTTTGAACTGGTCCAAAACTTGCTGGGGCACTGGCGCTATGCTGCTGGGTGTTAGCCTCACGTCGACCGTTTTGCCGATTCTCATTTCCACGTCTGCAGACCATCTGCCTTGTGGGTCTTGTAGTTTGAAAGTGAAAACTTGTTCGTTGTTTTGTGTGGTGCGTTCGAAATTGACGGCCAAGGGTCGTCTCTGCAGCACCAGCTTTTGGTACAGGAATTCTGCTAGTTCACTCGTATAGGCTTGAGGCGTTTCCGTTTGGATGGCAAAAGACAACAAAGAGGCTGCTGTTTTTTCCATGCCTGTTTTACCTTTTTCGAAGTGTGAGAGAGATGTGTGATTTAAAAAAGGTTTCGTAAAAATGTGTTAGAGGGTGACGTACGTTCGGCAGTTTGTCGGAGGCCAATCATCTAATGCTTATAGGAGAAAGGAGGAGAGAGGAAGGGAGAAATTTTTTCCTATACTCCTGGTCTCCTGCAAGCTGTCGATGACGTGCGTCGAAATATTATGACATTCGTCATGCTTATATACTTTACTTGATGCAAGAGTAGGTGGTGAAACCTTGATCCTACCATGCGAAACAGCCGCCAAAGTCATTATACCAGCGATAAGAGCTTACATAGCCAGAGAACTCGTCGTCACCTACGACTTAAAACAAGAAGACGTAGCAAAAAAACTCGGCATAACACAATCAGCCGTCAGCAAATACGCAAGCCGCAGTAGAGGCAACATTCTACACGTAGACGGCATAAAAGAAGCCCAAACATTACTGACTGAACTAGTCACGTTGGTAGCCAGCGATAAGGAATTCTCAAGAAACTTCTTCTTAGAGAAATTCTGCGAAACCTGCAAAACCATAAGACAAACAGGACAGCTGTGTCCACTCTGTAAGAAAGCGAATACAAACGTAAACATTCAAGAATGTAGTTTCTGTTTACAAGTTTGAATTTCTTTCAGCACGGTTCTATTTTGGTTTTGGCGCTTGCTTGGGTTTTAATTTAAAGCACAAACACAACTTTTATAGACTGGATTGCTTTTTCAAGCAACAACGGAGCGCAAACAAAGATGGCCGCAAACGAAAAACTAATTCAGTTAATCAAGAAACAAATAGGAATCGAAAACGAGCATGTCAAACACCTTACTGATTTAGAAAGCAAAATAGACAATGCCGCGGCTAAACTACTCTTATTGGAGATGAAACTTGATTCGCAGAAGCATGCGGGTATTCTGGACGGCATACTTAAAGTGATTGATGGCATGCCTCCTTCGAAAACATTGTGGGATTACAGAGTTGAAAACTACGTCGACAAACTTGCCGTGAAAAAAGCGCTTGAGAACCACATAAAGATGGAAACCGACGTTCTACACCAAGTGCAGGAACAAATTAGGCACACAGACGATGAGGGCATACGACTCCTACTACAACATATTGCAGATGACGAGAAGAAACACCACAAAATACTAGAAACAATAGTCAAAAACGCCTACAAAATAGAGTAGTACCTTAACTTTTTTCCAAGCTACTTAACTCGTTTGATCAGAAAGCGGAGTTTTCCATCTTCTTTACTGAAGTCGACAAGTTCTTGTCCAAGTGTTTTTACTAGGCGTTTTATATCTTCTTCCGCCGCAGGGTCATCGGCTGTTACTTCGAGAATTTCGCCTATCTGCAGGTTGTCCATCTCCATTCGTGTCTGAAAAACGGGTTCGGGGCAGAAAAGCCCGAGGCAGTCTAGCTTGCGGCTAATCTTGATCTTGGACATAGTATCTTCACCGAAGAATCATCAGTCATGGCCATTATAAACTTAACCCATCTTTTTCATAGTCGCCATTATGTCTGTTTCTTCGATTTTCTGCTTCAGTATGGGGTTGTCTCTTACTTGCGGGATTTCGTCTACTAAGACGGGACGGTCTTCTTTGTAGAATATGCCTATGGGGATTTTGTCTCCCCATTCGAAAGCCTTTTCCAACGCTTTATTCTTATCAGCCGGGTCATGTCCAGCTTCTTCCAATTTATACACTCGTTCCTTGAACCAAGCGAAAGTGTTCAAGTAATTGAAAGTCACACACGGCTGAAACACGTCCAAAAACGCAAACCCCCTGTGTTTAATTGCTTCCACTATCAACTTCTGCAAGTGCACCATGTCACCAGCGAAGCCGCGACCCACGAACGAGCAGTTGCTCACGAGCGCGACGGCTATCGGATTGAGCGGAACTGGAATAGCACCGTAAGGAGTGGTTTTTGTCTTGAAACCCTTCATGCTCGTCGCCGTGGCCTGACCAGTGGTTAAGCCCAAAACCATGTTGTCGTGAACAATCAAGGTCATGTTTACATTGCGTCGCATGGCATGCGTGAAATGCTCAAACCCCTCATCATAGCAATCAGCATCTCCAGAGAATCCGATCACCTTCAAATCGGGATTAACGAGCTTAATACCAGTTCCAATGGGCAATACGCGTCCGTGGATGCCATGAAACCCGTTTATGTTCACGTAGTCAATCATCTTTCCATGGCAGCCGATGCCTGAAACGAGCAAGATTTGATTTCGCTCCAAGCCGAGTTCCACTATGGCACGCTTGAAGGCCATGAGGATTCCAAAGTTTCCACACCCTGGGCACCATGTGTTCTTGGCTGGTGTCTGCAAATCGTTGAGTGTGACCATTTTAGAGCACCTCCTTAATCTGTTTGGCGAGACTAACCGGGTTGAACGGTCTCCCATCGTACTTCAGAATCATGTGGTTCACGTCGATTTTGGTCTTTTCACGGATAACCTGCGCCATCAAACCAGTCTTGTTATTCTCAACCATAACAGTCTTCTTGGCCGATTCCAACGCCTTGCGCACAGCATTTTCAGGGAAGGGCAACACGTAAATTATCTGCAGATAATTCGCCTTCACCCCATCTTTCTCGAGCAGTTTCATAGCTTCTAATATTGGTCCCTTCGTGCCTCCCCAGCCGATTATGGTCAAATCGGCTTTTTCGGGGCCGTACGTTTTGATGGTTTCGTAGTTTTCCAAGTCTTTGCGTATGCCTTCAAGTTTTCTGAAGCGCTTGTCGTTCATTTCAATGGTCAATTCTGGCTCTTCAGTGGTGTATCCCAGCTCGTTGTGCTCGTCTGAATTTGCCCGCACGATAGCGCCCTTGGTTAACGGAACAGCCCTCGGCGAGATGCCGTTTTCCGTGAGTTTGTACCGCTTGTACTCTTCAGCGCCCGTGTACTCGCCCATTATGAGCTGGCACCTATCGATAGGCACTTTCGTCTGGTCGAAAAACGGCGTCGATTCGTGGCTCTCCAGCAGGTACTTGTCGGCAATCATAATGACAGGAACCTGAAACTTCTCAGCCAAATTGAAAGCTTCCTGAATCGTCAAGAAACACTCTTCCCTATCGCCAGGCGCGACGATAACCCGCGGAAACTCACCCTGTCCCGCGTGCATGGCAAACCTGAGGTCACCCTGCGAGCTGTAAGTGGGCAAGCCCGTACTAGGTCCAGGTCTTTGTCCAAGTACAATTACTACGGGTGTTTCAGTCATGGCAGCCATGCCTAAGCCTTCGCTCATGAGACAGAAGCCCCCGCCTGAGGTGGCAGTCATGGCTCGTGCACCCGCGAACGATGCACCCGCGATCATTGTGATTGCGGCTATTTCGCTTTCTGTCTGTATTACGAGCATGTTGTAGTCTTTCTGCATGGATGCCATAAAGTGCAAGAGCGGCGTGGTTGGCGTCATGGGATAGCCCGCGTAGAACCTGCAGCCTGCTTTGATGGCGCCCAGGCCTGTGGCTTCGATGCCCGTGAGTAGCATCTTATCATCTGGGGTTGTGCCTGTTTTTTCGAGGCTGATGTCGAAATTGTCCTTGTAGTGTTCTTGTACATAGTTGTAGCCTTGTCTCGTGGCTTCCATGTTGAGGTTGGCGACTTGCTCCTTACCTTCAAACGAATCTTTGATGACACCCAACAAAACGTCCAAGTCATAATTCACTAGAGCGGCAGCAGCGCCAGAAATGACGCTGTTTCTAACTATGCTCTGCCCCTTCAAGTCGCGTACGATCTTTCCCAAAGGCACGGGGAAAAGTTTGAACCCTGCTTTTTCAAAGTCTTCTGGTTTCAGTTTGATTTCGTCGCCGTCGTATATTATTCCCGCACCTGGGTTTAGCTCGTCTTTGTGGAGTGTTATGGTTTCTTGGTTTAGGGCTAAGAGTAAATCTGTATAGTCCGTTTGGGCGTGGATTTTTTCTTTGTTTACTCTGAGTATGTAGAAGTTGTGGCCACCGCGGATTAAGGATTGATAATCATTCGTGCCGAAAACGTGCAGCCCGCCTCTCATGCAAGCCAAGCCTATGGTGACGCCCGCTTGCGTGATGCCGTCGCCTGCTTGTCCGCCCACTATAATTTGCAAGTCGTTAACTTTCATCTTTGCATCACCATGATTAGACCAGTCGCACGTTTCGTTCCGTGTCAGTCACATGAATCGCCTTAAAGGGACACGCCTCTGCTCCTTCCCTTGCGCATTCTAGATCTTCGGTCTCATAAACCTCTTTGACCAGTTTTCCGTCTTCAACGGTTTTCTTCGAATCCTTTAGCATAGTGGATTTTCCATCATCTTCCGCAAGCTTAAAAAAACCAGGGCATATTTCCACGCAGGCGCCAAAGCCTTGGCATGTTATCTTGTCAATTTCAACAACAAATTTAGCCAAACGGATAAAGCCTCCGTTTATTCTTTATATTTTGGCATTCTTATAAAACCTCTGTAGTTAACTACTAGTCAAATAAACCATGGTGAAATCACATTGCCAAGAATGCTTATAGTCTATTACAGTCGAACCGGCAACACGGAAAAAATGGCTCTGGCAGTAGCCGAAGGCGCTAAGATGGTTCAGAATACTGAGGTGGAATTGAAGTACCAAGCTACAGCCGAAGAACTGGCCAACTACGACGCCATCGCAATCGGGACTCCCACTTACCATCACGACATGAGTCTCGACATGAAAAACCTCTTCGAAGAAGCTGCCGTGAAAAACATAAACCTGAAGGACAAAATCGGAGCAGCCTTCGGGTCTTATGGCTGGAGCGGCGAAGCACCGCGTCTTGTGCTGGAGATAATGAAAAACAAGTTCCAAATGCGCACAATCGAACCCAGCTTAATAGTCAAATACGAACCTGACCAGAAGAGCCTAGAAAAATGTAGAGAATATGGAAGGAAAATCGCAGAATTGCTAGTGTCTTAAAACTAGTCCTTTAATCATACTAAAACTTTTAAGCACAGTAAATCAAAATAGAAGCCAAGGAGAATGCCTCATGACTTCGAAAAAATTGTTAGGACTGTTGAATGATTCAATAGCGCGAGAGGTACAAGTTGCAATTCAATACATGTGGCAACATGTGCAGTGGAGCGGTGTTAAGGGTTTTGCGGTGCAGGAGGAACTGAAGAAGATCGCCGTAGTTGAAATGAAGCACGCTGAGAGAATTGCCGAAAGACTGTTCTATCTGGGCGATATACCAACAACTAAGCCTAGTCCGATTTTTGTGGGCAAAACTTTGAAGGAAATGGTCAAAAGAGACATAGAGGACGAACTGAACGCCATCAAACTCTACAAGCAAGTCATAGAAGTGGCTCAAGAAGAAAAGGACGTAACAACTGCTTTCATATTTAAGGAAATCCTGGAAGACGAAGAAGAACACCACGACACGTTCACAACACTGATGGAAGACCTGAAATAAGCGGGAAAACATTTCCAAACTCCCTTTTTATTTTATTTTTGTTCAGAAAGTGGCAAACGCTTTTAAAACACAAAAACCAATTCAGCATGGGACGAATCATGGGGTTACTGCCAGAAGAACACAAGCAACACGTTAAAGAAGAATTGAATCAAAGGCTAGTCAATAAAGTCAAACTCGTCGTGTTTACTCAAGAAACCGAATGCCCATTCTGTAAAGAAACCCGAGAATTGATCCAAGAAATGAGCGAACTCTCAGACAAAATTGAAGTTGCAGTGTATGATTTCATGAAAGATAAAGACCAAGCGGCACTTTACAAAGTGGACAAGGTTCCTGCGCTGGTGATTTTGGGCGAAAAGGATTATGGAATTCGTTACTATGGGTTGCCTTTCGGTTATGAGTTTCAGACCCTCATGGAAGACTTGGTTGCTGTATCAAATAGGAACTCTGGGCTCTCGGAAACGACTAGAGATCTGCTGAAAACCGTCGATAAACCCGTGCACATTCAAGTCCTAGTTACCTTAACATGTCCATACTGCCCAATAATTGCCGGTATGGCGCACAAGTTTACCATGGAAAACGACCTGATAAAAGCTGACGTCATCGATGTTAACGAGTTTTTGCAAATTGGCATAAAGTATAATGTCATGGGCGTTCCGAAAACGGTCATAAACGAGAAAGTGGAATTCCTCAGCGTGGTGCCCGAAGAAGTTTTTGTGGGACACGTTCTAGATGCATTAAGAGTTTAAGGCTTTAGTCGTCTGGGCACGAAAACCGCGGCTGCAATGACTGTTGTCCACAGTCCATTCTTGTCCACCGTCGCCGACTGCGTAGCGTTCGTGGTTCTAATGATTAATCCGCTGGATTTGAACTGCTGCTTCCTTTCGTCCCACGCGGTTTCAGCGTCGAATTCCATGCCCATGGTTGATGCCAGCATAGTTGCAGCCAAGTCTTCGGCGTAATCACCCGCTACTTCTTCTGTTTGTCCAAACGAGTGATGCTCTGAAAGATAGCCATATGAGTTTCTCTCTGTGGGAATGGCAACACCTATTGACGAGGCAATTAGCCTGTGCGGTTCATTTGCGCTGTTTCTCGCAAGAACGATAAACGTGATTTCTCCCGCTCTTAATCTGGCTAATCCTTTTTCTCTGGCTATGAGTTTGCAGCCTGGAGGGATAATACTGGAAACACTTACTATGTTACATTTTTGGATGCCGGCGTCTCTCAAAGCCAGTTCAAAACTTTGCAACTGTTCCTTGTGCTTGCCAACACCCTTCGTCAGGAAGAAATTTCTGGGAATCATTTTGCTTGTCTGTTTAGATTAACACATTCGCTTATTAGATTTTCTATTCGCCCACGCCCTTTACTCACTTTGCCTTGCTCTATAGC
This sequence comes from Candidatus Krumholzibacteriaceae bacterium, assembly GCA_035542635.1. GTDB lineage: Archaea > Thermoproteota > Bathyarchaeia > Bathyarchaeales > SOJC01 > DATHCB01. Next base: position 21,870 of record DATKLC010000078.1, read on the forward strand.
CAAAGCAACGAATCGAATTTTCTAACCCTTAAACCTTTGTTCTAGACTCTTCCTCAAAAGTTGGAGGAAGCATCAACCTGCTTTTGATTTTGAGTTTTCCATCCTTTGCGTGTGGCTTTCTTACCAAGGTGTCATTGTATTTCTCAATTTCCCGGGCTTCTTCGGCTAATCTAGCAGCAGTCTGGGCAATTTCATGAGCAGAAACGACGAGAGGAATATACTTCT
>DATKLC010000079.1:0-5298 GCA_035542635.1 Candidatus Krumholzibacteriaceae bacterium
TTCTCTGGGACGGGCGCCCAGCGACTGAACTGTGTAGCCCAGAAAGCCCTGCCCTGCGTCGAAGACCTCAGCTCCTCAGCGATGCCGAAAGATTCCGCAACGGGCATCTCAGCTTTGACCACCATAATGTCCTCTTCGGTGACCATGTCCAACACTTTGCCACGACGCTTCTGCACAGTAGCTAAAACGGCACTAACGAAATCATTGGGAACCTTGCACTCAAAGTTCAGAATAGGCTCCAACAACTTCGGGTCACTAAGTAAAAAGGCACACCAGATAGGTCGCCAAGTCATGGGCAGAATCTGCGCAGGACCACGATGCACAGGGTCCTCATGCACTTGGATGTCTTCTAAGTTAATCTTCAAACCATAAGCGGGCTCCTTAGCCAAAACACACGTGTGCACGGCTTCACGAAAGCCTGATTTAATGTGGTCAATTACTTCTTCCACGTACTGTCTTCCCTTGATGCGATTAACGAGCAAGTTGCTCTCTTCGATGGCAATTACGTTACGCGCATCGTCCGTCTCCCAATCAAACTGAGTACGCAGTACCCTCTGCCGTTCATCACGACCCTGCATCTCACTAATCTTGTCCATCTTAATCGCTTCAATCACGTCGTCTGGCAGTTTCTGCAGAGTCACCCAAAGCCTGCTGTGCTTGTTCGGGCTCTTTCCCATGATTGCTGGACCCTTGTAATCATGACTGATGGTTTCACGGTAGATAACAATGGGCTTGCTGGTTTTGACCTTCAAACCCGCCTCCTGCATACGGTAAGCAGTAATTTCCAGATGCAACTCGCCCATGCCGCTTAGAAGATATTCGCCGCTCTCTCTGTTGATAGTGAAACGAAGATTAGGGTCCTCGAGGGTCAGCTTGTGAATGACCTTGTCGAAAAGTGGCAAATCCTGAAGATCCGCGGGTTCAACGGCAACCGTGACCACAGGATCTGAAACATACTTGAGCCCTTCAAAGGGTTTAACTTCAATTCCCCCTTCGGCAACGGTTTCGCCCACGTGAATACCCGCCATTCCTGCAATCGCGGCTATGTTGCCCGCGGGAACTTTATCCACAATGACACGGTCGGCGGCCATACTCATGTAAACCTGCTGAATGATTCCGCTCTGGCGACTAGTGATCAGTCTGACTTGTTTGCCCTTTTCGACCGTTCCACTAAACACTCTGCCTATGGCCACTACGCCGCTGTGCGGGTCAACTTCAATAGTGCTGATGCACATGAGGAGTGGTCCGTTCGGGTCAACCTTTGCCATGGACTTGCCCATCTCGCTGTTCGGGTCGCCTGGCCAGATTTGGCTCTGCCTGTATGGTTGTGCTTCGTATGGGTTGGGCAGATGCTGACAGAACATGTCGAGAATGGGTTCGTAAAGTGGCGCTTTCTTACTAAGCTCGTCCACTTTACGCGCCACTTCTTGTGGTTCGCCGCTGTATGCGTCGATTATGTCGGCGAATGTGACGCCCTTGGCTTTCATGTGAGTAAGATTAAGTCCCCACTTGTGGAGTGCTGAGCCAAAGGCTACGCGGTCGTCTTCGACTTTGACTTGCCAATCCTTCTTATGCTCTGGAGGTGCATACTTCTCGATTAGATTGTTGGCTCTGGCGATTATTTTTGCGAATTTGTTTTGAATTGCTTGGGGAGTTAGACGGATTTCTTTTATGAGTCTGTCAACCTTGTTAATGTACAAGAGCGGTTTGACTCTTTCTCGAAGTGCCTGCATCAAAACTGTTTCGGTTTGAGTCATGGGGCCTTCAACAGCATCAACGACCACGAGCGCACCGTCCACGGCTCTTAGGCTCCTCGTGACCGCGCCGCTGAAGTCAATGTGGCCAGGTGTGTCTATGAGGTTGATGAGGTAATCTTCACCCTTGTAGACGTGGGTGAGGCTGATGTTCGAGGCGAATACGGTCATCTGTCTCTTCTGTTCCAATTCCCACGAATCTAAGAAAAGTTTCTGCCCTGCCGTTTGCTCGCTGATTACGCCTGCAGCTGCAAGGAGGCTATCCGATAAGGTTGTTTTCCCGTGGTCGACATGTGCAATGATGCTTGTGTTGCGTATGTGTTTCTGGTCGTTCATGAGTTTGACAATTTCTTCAATTTGCTTATAGCGTCCCATGACTAATTACCACTCTTGAACATGTTTAAAGTTTTGAATCGATCGATTGACACCTTTAGGCATTTTGGAATATCGCCTTTTTTGCGGTTCACATGGTGATGCCAAAAGCGACCTAAAAAGCTTTTGTTAAGATTCGAAGACTCTGTATGTGCTCTCAGCAATAGTCTGCTGACCTTCTATTAGGCTCCAAATACGCAATTATGCCATGTGAACCTGTGATTGTTTTGGTTTTTTTGGCGAGAAAAATATATTTCTCGTGTTGTCTATGCTAAAGACTTAGGCTTAATCTGACTGGTGAATAGCGTGGGGGTTCTTCAGGGAACCAGACAGTACTTTCACCGCGTAGGCATGCTCAGCCGAAACGCTAGACTCTACCTGCTGGCAACAGCGCTTCAGGGGTTAAGCGGCGGCATCTGGGGCGTCATATTCAACATTTACCTAAAGCGTGTGGGTTTCCTGGACAATTTCATAGGCAACGTGTTCACCGCAAGCGCGATTGCCACTGGGTTAGTAGCTCTGCCAGCGGGTTTTTTCTGTGAACGCTTTGGACCCAGAAGAGCGTTGTTAGTCGGTTTGACATCAAATTTTGTCAGTCTTATTTTAGCCATCTTTTTAGACCCATCGGCTCTGCTCCTAGCAAGTTTTGCTTCTGGCTTAATCGGAACCATTTACGGGGTTGCCGGAGCGCCTTTTATGATGGAAAACAGCGAAAGGGAGGAACGGACCCATCTGTTCAGTCTGAGCTGGACGTTTATGATAATCATGGGCGTGATAGGTGGTTTTGTAGGAGGAATCATGCCCGACCTCTTCAACACTTATTTAGGCTTACCGACTGGCACCGAAATCGGCTCACCCATTGGATACCGCATCACCCTCATAATTTCAATAATATTAGCACTATCGGCAGTGATTCCGTTATTTCTGATACGAGAAAAGAAAGCAGAAAGGCAAAAAGTCGGCACTTTATTCCATCTAGGAAACATCAAAAGTCCCAGAACAATAATTAAGTTCATGATACCCACAGCCCTGATAGGCTTCGGTGCGGGGTTCATAGTTCCTCTCTTCAACATATTCTTCTACGACAAATTTTTTGCCACTTCTGCACAGATAGGGGTCATTTATGCTTGGGGCAACGTCACTTTAGGCGTGGGAACACTCATAGCGCCCGTATTGTCAAACAGGCTGGGCAAAGTAAGAAGCGTGGCGTTTTGCGAGTTTCTTTCTCTACCTTTCATCATGCTTATCACCGTTTCACCAAACCTATCCGTCGCCGCATCAGCCTACATCTTCCGAGGCGCCTTTATGAACATGGCTGGACCCATCAGCACCACGCTACAAATGGAACTGGTGTCTGAGACGGAACGTGCAACAACCAGCGGTTTGATGGTGATGGCTGACAACATCCCCCGTGCCATGACCGCATCAATCTCAGGCGAGATGATGACAAAGAAAGATTTCTTCACACCCTTCGTAATCACGACGGTCACTTACGTCATAGCAAGCGCACTCTATTTTATCTTCTTCCGAAACGCAGAAAAGAAAAAGAGTGCACGCTAAATATTACAGCGAAGGCAGAAAAATGGACAAAATAATATTCCGCTCAGCTAGGTTGAAATGTGATGCGAAGAAGGCTTTTGAAATGTTTACAGTTAACGAACACTTGGAAAAATGGCTGACAGAAGTGGCTGACGTGGAACCCAAGGCGGGTGGGAAATTCGAGCTTTTCTGGAATCCCAAGGACAGAGAAAACGATAGCACGGTAGGCTGCAAAATCTTAGCCCTACAGACAAACGAGTTTCTGTGTTTCGAGTGGAAGGGACCGAAACAGTTTAAGCATTTCATGAACGAACGCAGACCTCTCACGAACGTCGTGGTTTTCTTCATACCACGTGAAGAGGAAACCGAAGTCTACCTGTTGCACTCTGGATGGGAAAACACGCGAGAGTGGGAAGAAGCTAGGCAATGGTTCGACAAATCATGGGCTATGGCTTTTGCGGAACTTCAAAAATACGTAAACAAAAAATAAAAAGGAAAAAATCGGCTACTCTTCGCCGTATTCCGACGGTGGAGCTTTTCCGCCAGGTCCTTCTCTTGGTTTTGTCGCAGCGATGACATCGTCGATTCTGAGTATCATGCACGTGGCTTCTGTGGCTGATTTTATCGCTTGTTCTTTTACGCTTAAGGGTTCGATTACGCCCTTGTCATACATGTTGACGATTTTGCCCGTGAACACATCCACGCCCATCAAATGACCATCTGATTTTTCATGTACAGACCTCAGGCCAACCAAAATGTCAATCGGGTCGAGTCCCGCGTTTTCAGCGAGTGTTTTGGGCACGATCTCCATAGACTCCGCGAAGGCTTCAACTGCCAACTGTTCTCTTCCACCCACTTTTGTGGCATAGTCGCGCAGTATTTTGGCGATTTCCTCTTCAACCGCACCGCCGCCTGCAACGACCTTGTTATTCTCGATAACGTCAGAGACCACTGAGAGTGCGTCGTTCATGGCGCGTTCTGCTTCGTCCACCATTCTCTCCAAGCCAGCGCGCATCAAGATTGCGACTGAGCGGGGGTTTTTGCAGCCTTCGACGAAAATCATCTTGTCTTCACCGACTTTGCGTTCCTCTACAACGTTCGCCATACCTAAGTCTTGTTCTTTCAGGTCATCTAGGTTAGTGACGATTTTTCCGCCCGTGGCACGGGTGAGTTTTTCCATGTCTGACTGTTTCACGCGTCTAGCGGCGAGTATGCCTTCTTTAGCTAGGAAATGCTGCGCCATGTCGTCGATGCCTTTTTGGCAGAACACCACGTTTGCTTTCGAGGCTTTGATTTTGTTCACCATGTTCTTGAGCATTTGCGTTTCCTGGTCTAGGAACGCCTTCATCTGTGTTGGGTCGCGTATTCTGATTTCGGCACTGATTTCTGTTTTTTCTACCTCTAGCGCGTTGTCTATTAGGGCGATTTTTGCTTTGTCAACGCGTTTGGGCATTCCCGAATGCACGACTTCTTTGTCGATTATTAGTCCTTTAACCAGCTGTGATTCGAAGAGGCTTTTTCCTTCTTTCTTGATTACTTGTATGTTGTCGATGTCTGCGATCATTCTGTCGCCTCTCTCTTCGGCAATCTGCCTCACTGCTTCAATCGCGATGTCTGCCAAATGCTCTCTTGC
>DATKLC010000080.1:0-1005 GCA_035542635.1 Candidatus Krumholzibacteriaceae bacterium
GTGGCATGTTCCAGTCTGTGCCAGTGACCGCAACCAAGATTTACATGAACTTAGGCGTTCCAGAAAAGATTGAAGACTACCAAGACCTGCCTTTTGAAGGAATAGGCTTGATGCGAACAGAGTTCATTCTAGCCAGCTACATAGGCGAACACCCCATGCATTTTGTGGAAACAGGACAAGGACAAAAGTTTGTGGACAAACTTGCCGAAGGAATAGCAACCGTAGCAAGAACAATACAGCCGCGTCCAGTTGTTGTCCGTTTCAGCGACTTCAAAACCAACGAGTACCGTGAGCTGAAAGGCGGCGACAAATACGAGATTGTTGAAGCCAACCCAATGCTTGGTTGGCGAGGATGCAGCAGGTACATAAGCGAATGGTACGAGAAAGCCTTTAGGCTTGAGTGCCAAGCCATCCAAAAGTGTCGCAGAGAATGGGGCTTGAAGAATGTTTGGGTCATGCTCCCTGTAGTGCGCACGTTGTGGGAAGCTGAAAAGTGTTTAGCGATCATGCGTGAAGAAGGCTTACAGAGGTCAAGAGACTTTAAAATATGGTTTATGGCTGAAACGCCGTCTATCGTTATACTTGCTGACGAGTTTTCAAAGCTTTGCGATGGCTTCTCTATTGGCTCAAATGATTTGACACAAGGCGTCCTCATGATCGATAGAGATTCTGAACGGCTGGGTCAAATGGGCTATTTTGATGAAAGAGACCAAGCGGTACAAAGAATGATCGCGCATCTCATCAAGGTGGCTCATGAGAATGGATGCACGGTTTCTATATGTGGAGAGGGTCCGTCAAACTTGCCCGACTTCGCCGAATTCCTCGTTAGAACCGGCATTGACAGCATTTCAGTAAACGCAGATGCAGTAGTTGCCACTAAGAAGCTTGTTGCAAGTATAGAACGCAAATTGATTCTTGAGCAACTGGCTGAACAGCAGGAAAGAGCCTTGGGGCGTACAGTTCATAAGCCGAAGCAAGATTGGGAATGGACTGTAGAATCATAAA
>DATKLC010000081.1:0-3231 GCA_035542635.1 Candidatus Krumholzibacteriaceae bacterium
GAGGCTTATGTGGAGGAAAGAACCAACAATTACTCGGATGAATTCAACAACTTTCTGACCTTCGATGGTTCTCTAAGTATAGTTTCTGCTTACAACGCAACTATGACCCTCGCTTACGATACCAGTTTCGGCCTGAATGAAAACTTGTCTTGCGTTTGGATGGACCAAAACTACAACTGGAGCAATTCGGTGTTCAGAAACAGATGTGGCGAATCATTGAATTTGGCTGTCAACGCTGTCGCGGATGTTCTTCACACTTTTTACGTAGACGTAGCGATGTCAGAATTCCCAAGCGAAATTCTCTTGCCCTTGCTTATGGCATTGACCGTTATAGTTCTCTTCTTCTCAAAAAGAAAGAAAATTGAAAGATGGTTTTAGTATTCGTATAGTCTTGAGTATTTTTCGTTCAGGTAATGTAAATAGTGCTTAACGTTGATTTCTTCGCCTGCGATTCTTTTTATGAGGTCTGCTGGGTCGTAGAGATTGCCGTAGCTGTGTACGTTTGTCGTGAGCCATTGTCTGATTGCTTGGAAGTTTCCTTTTGCGGCTTGTTGGTTCCAGTCGGGCATGTCTTTCGTCATCTTCGCGAGTTGTTGTCCGCTATAGATATTGCCCAACGCGTAGCCTGGGAAATAGCCAAAATATCCTAATCCCCAATGCGTGTCTTGCATAACGCCTTCCGAGTCGTCTTGGATTTTCATGCCCAAATAATTCATGTACTGCTCATTCCAGATTTGTGGAAGTTCAGAAACCGAGATTTTGCCCGCAAACCAGTCGCGTTCAATGTTGAATCGAATTATCACGTGAAGACAGTAGGTAACCTCATCGGCCTCGACACGTATCTTAGAAGGCTTGACAGCGTTTATTGCGTGCACAAACTTCTCTTGACTGACATCTGAGAGGTTGCCCGTTAGGCCTTTTAGTTGTGGCAGATAGTAACTCCAAAACTCGGAAGAGCGCCCAAAAATATTCTCCACAAACCGCGATTGTGACTCATGAAAACCAGTGGAGCATCCAGTGCCGACTGGCTGATACATCCATTCGGGTCGTAGGTTTTGTTCGTACATTGCATGACCGCCTTCGTGCAGTACCGAGAATAATGATGAAGCAAAGTTGTCTTCATAGTAATGTGTCGTGATTCTGACGTCGTCATAATAACCGCCAGTGAAGGGATGCTCTGTTTCGTCAATCCTTCCACCCGCGCTCGGCGAATCTACATCATAACCAATGACTTTGACGAGCGAATTTGCAATTTTCTGCTGAACATCAATGGGGACTTTTCGGCTAAGGAAAGATTCGTCTGGCTGTTTAGGCGAAGATGTGCAATTGCTGATTATTTTAATCAAACCATCGCGTAACTCGTCGAAAAGTTTTGTAATCTTTTCCGAGGTCATGGCTGGCTCGTGCATGTCGATAAGAGCGTCGTATGGTGTTGCAGTGCCCTTAACGTCCATCAGAATCTCTGCGGCTTTTTTCTTTAACTCAAAAACTTTCTCGAGTTCAGGCTTAAACATGGCATAATTTTTCGCTGCCTTGGCTTTCTTCCATATTCCCACGGTGATTGTCGATTGTTTAGCAATCTCAACGACGAGTTCTTCGGGCAGTTTGGTCATCTCATCGTAGTTTTTCTTGGTCAAGTGCACGTTTCGCTTTTCGATTTCGCTGAGCGATTCATAGTCTGGGTGGTTTCTTATTTTGTCGATTAGTTGTCCGGTTTCTGGGTCGGTGCTCAATTTGTGTTCAATTTGCCCTAGTATCCCTAACTGCTGACTTCTCAGGTTAATTCCCTTGGGCGGCATCTTCGTTTCCATGTCCCAATTCATCACACCATCGACACTGTAAACGATCGCCAAATCCTTGACTTTCTGCATCATCCTGTCATAACTTTGACTCAACACATCTGTTCCAGCCATTCTTTCAGCCTCTCAAACACAAGGTTGTTCATACTTTTTAGAAATAGCCTACTAAGATAACCAGATTAATAAATCAATTGCTCATCATTGTATACAAAAGCATCAACAAAACTCACATTGTCTGCCTAGCAAAAACGGTTTGCAGCAAAACTTATGTTCATGTATCTGTATTACGCACGGATGAAAAAAAGAAAGGTTTGAAAGTTTTGGAATACGCAGTCATAATTCTCGCTGGAGGCTTTTCCACAAGATTCGGTCAAAACAAGGCACTGCTTCAGCTAGGCGGCAAGCCGCTTATTCTGCACGTTTTGGACAGAGTCTCCAGCGTCGTTGATGAGAGAATAATCGTCGTAAACACAGAGGAACAAAAAAACCAGCTGCAAAAAGTAGTCAAGAACAAAGCCGAGATTCTTTTAGACGAATACAAAACTCAAACACCATTGGCAGGCGCTTACACGGGCTTTAAACATGCCAAAAGCGAATACGCCTTGCTATTGTCCTGTGACACACCTTTCGTCAACACAGACGTGGCACGACTACTACTCGAATGCAGCATAAACAGATCAGCCGCCATTCCCAGATGGCCAGAAGGCTACATAGAACCGCTGCAAGCAGCTTACCACACCAAACCAGCCTTAACAGCCGCAGAAACCGCTCTGGAACAGGGAAACCTCAACATGAGCGCCATGATAGCCAACCTGCGCAGCGTTAGATACATTTCTACACTCGTTCTTCAACAGCTAGACCCGAAGCTTTACACTTTCTTCAACATCAACACGCAGGTAGACCTGAAACGCGCAGAGACACTTATAAAAACAATCAAACCATAAAAAACAAAGCAGGGCTAAAAAATGGTGGACAAGATTCAGATAATTCCCGTGCAGGGTTTGCCGCTGATAAAGGAAGGAGACGACATAGCGCAGATGATTGTTAGCGCGGCAGAAAAGCAGGGAACGCCCATCCAAGAGGGTGATGTAATCGTAATCACTCATGTTATGGTTTCAAAAGCCGAAGGAAACATAATAAACCTAGACACGGTTCAACCCTCAGAATTCGCTAAGACAATAGCCAAACAAACCGAAAAAGACCCCGCACTGGTAGAAATCGTACTAAGAGAAGCAAAGAGCATCGCACGCATGCGCAACGGTAACATAATAACCGAAACCAAACATGGCTGGTACTGCGCCAACTCAGGAGTGGACAGATCCAACGTACCAGGCGAAAGAAACGTGACGCCATTGCCAACAGACGCAGACAAATCTGCCGCCGAAGTGAGAAACAAAATCAAAGAAATAACGGGCAAAGACATTGCGGTCAT
>DATKLC010000082.1:0-1071 GCA_035542635.1 Candidatus Krumholzibacteriaceae bacterium
CCAGCCCCTAGCATTCAAGAACTATGTCTTAGGGGTCACTGAGCTTGATGAGGTGAAAAAGGCAACCTCTGGAATAGTATGCAGAAAGTGCGATGCCGCAGATTGTGACGATATTTGCTACGCTCACACAGGGACTGTAGCAGAGGCACCGATTAACACGGTCGCCTTTTCTTTCTATGATGACAAGTTGGAAGGGATTTACATAACCTTCAGGCGGCGATTCTTTGATGATGTGATCCGTTCCTTGAAACAGGAATATGGACTCCCAAGCAGGGAGGAAAAAGTCGCTCTGAAGAGCTTCAGCGGTGAACCTGTTGAGGGAAGAGAACTCTTCTGGAGACAAGCGAACGGCATGATAAGAATGGAAGAGTATTCCAGTGACTTTAAAACATCAGGCATTCACTACACCAGCTTTAGTGCCCTAGAAAAATTCATGAAACGGGAGACGCAAAATGCGCAAAAAGGGGACAAGGATTCCTACTAGAACCCAAATCGTTTCCGCCCGAGCTAAGTGCGGAGGGGTGAAGAGCGGGGGCCCTGTCGGTTGCCCCCTGTTGGGCAGCGGGCGGGGTTGACCTAAAAACAGGAGCCGACTTCAAGCTTCAACTCATACCTTCGGGTAGTTTCCAACCACAGAAACAACGCCTCCCAGGGTCTCATAGTAGGCCTTGCACTTGGGGCATGCGCCGTCATCTTCCACCCACCCTGGATGGTCCCTCTTGATAAGCTCAAGTGTGCAAACTTTGGCTAAAGCCTGGAGCGATTCGCATTCGTCATTGCATAGCTTGCAGGTCGGCATGTCGTAGACCTGGTTTCCTGGGTTTTGAACTGACTCGTTATGAGTCCGCCGTTTCGCGCCAGCGATGATGCGTATATGATGAGATAGTCAGAATCCCACTGGACCGCCAGGAAGTGTTTACCTATGGTCACCGGCTTCGGTTTCGGTGCCTCCACGCCACCACAAAATCTTGGGAGGCGTCAAAGGGCGTGAGGTGAGGCCACTCTCTTTGGATCACCCCAAGGACCACAAAATGGTAGGAAAGATGAAAGTGTCAGTCCTACCGGAGTGGT
>DATKLC010000083.1:0-14421 GCA_035542635.1 Candidatus Krumholzibacteriaceae bacterium
CAATTGGGAAAAAAGAAAGTCCTCAGCGAACAAGAAATCCACGATTCACTCATACTCCCAAGCAAAAACGATGTGCTGGGCGTAGCCACAAAACTCCTCGGCTACGACCGCATAATGGTAAAATGCCAAGACGGACATGAAAGACTCTGCCGAATCCGCGGAAAAATGAAAAGACGCGTATGGATACGCCAAGGCGACATTGTACTCGTTTCACCATGGGACTTCCAATCAGACAAAAAAGGCGACCTAATTTGGCGCTACACGAAAGCACAGGCAGAAATACTCCGCAGACGGGGACTCCTAACAATATAACAGCATAGCGTGACAAAAAAGTGACATACCGAAAAAACGTTGACAAACGACTTCTGCGAAAGGAAGAGAGCTACGAAACCGAACAACTAATGAAAACAAAAAGAAGCGAAGAATACCAAGCCCTGGAAGAAGTTTTCGACCGCAGCACGCTCATGACCATTTACGAATTCATGAACAGAGGCGCAATCGGAGAAATCCACGGCGTAGTAAAAGCAGGAAAAGAAGCCCGCATATACTGGGCAACAAACCCACAAGGAAAAGAACTAGCCATCAAAATCTACTTAACCCTTTCAGCAGAATTCAAGAAAGGCAAACTCATCTACATCATCGGCGACCCCAGATTCAAAAACGTAAGACACGACACACGCTCACTCGTACACGCATGGGCACTAAAAGAATATAAAAACCTCGAACTCGCAACAAAAGCCAAAGTACGCGTACCCAAACCATACGCGGTTAACAACAACGTGCTCATCATGGAATTCATCGGAAAAAACGGCAACACAGCACCCACAATGAAAGAACAACCACCAAAAAACCCGCAGCAGGTTTACGAAAAAATCTTAGAATACATACAACGCCTATACCAAAAAGCACAACTCGTACACGGAGACATCAGCGAATACAACACCATGATCTGGCGCAACAAACCCATACTATTCGACATAGCACAAGCAGTACGCATAGAACACCCAATGGCAAATCAATTCTTACTCAGGGACTTGAACAACCTGAATTACTACTTCAAAAGACAGGGCGCAAATATACAGCCCACACAAGAAACATACGAGCGGATAACACATGACTAGCCCAACCAACTTCATAAAAGTTCCAAAAGAACGCGTCGCCATACTCATAGGCCCAAACGGCGCTGTGAGAACGCACATAGAAGAAAAACTAAACGTAAAACTCAAAATCGACAGCGAAACAGGCGACGTCCAAATCACCCTAAACCCCGAAGCACCAGATCCAACAGCACTGTTCCGAGCCAAAGACATCGTAACAGCCATTGGACGCGGCTTCTCACCAGAACACGCCTACAAACTCCTAGACAACGAAGAAACAATACTCGAAATCATCGACCTACACGAAACCATAGGAAAATCCGAAGCAGACCTAAAGCGCTTAAAGGGCAGAGTAATCGGAAAAGAAGGCAGGACCAGAAGCCTCATTGAGGAATTAACCGAAACCAATGTATCCATATACGGACACACAATCAGCATAATCGGCGGCACAGAACAAGTAGAAATCGCCAAACAAGCCATACGCATGCTCCTCCGCGGAAGCCTACACAGCACTGTTTACCGCTTTCTACACAAAAAACGCAGAGACCTAAAAAAGAAAAAACTCGAAATCTGGAAACCAGCCGGAGAAAGATTCGAAGAATAACCGAAGCATTTTTCAAACCCACCATAATATTATACCCGCGAAGGAGAACCCATGTCCACACAGACATTCGAAGAAATAAGCCCCGCCGACTTCTTCTACCGCAACCGCGACATCGCAGGCTTCACTAATCCTTCCAGGGCAATTTTCTCCTCCATAAGAGAACTCATAGAAAACAGCCTCGACGCCTCAGAATACGCCCAAGTCCCACCAGACATTTATCTTCGACTATCTTACGTAGGCGAAGCAGGCCCAGAAGCAGGCATTTACAAACTAAGAATCATGGATAACGGTTCAGGAATACCACCCCAGCACATTCCCTCAGCGTTTGGACAAGTACTCTTCGGCTCCAAATACAAACTCAAACAAACCCGAGGCACATTCGGACTCGGCGGCACAATGTCGATATTATATGGCCAAATTACTACACATCAAGCCGCATACATCGCCTCCAGCACGGGCGTCTCCAAGATTTACATTTATCGAATAATGATCGACATCCAAAAAAACCGTCCCATAATTGTAGACCGAAAAATCCTCCTCAACAAAGAGAAATGGCGAGGAACAATCGTCGAATTCAGCCTCGAAGGCGACTATTACCGCGCCATGCCCAAAATCCTCGAATACCTGAAACAGACCGCGCTTGTAAACCCGTACGCCAACATAACCTTCGTCGACCCGAAAGGCAGATTGTACCGATTCACACGCGCCACCACCAAAATGCCCCCTCCACCCAAAGAAACATTACCGCATCCGTATGGCGTCGATGTGGAAACGCTTCAACGATTGATTCACATCACTCACAGCAGTAACATGCTGGAGTTCATGAAAACACATTTTCACCGCGTCGGCGAACTCACCGCGCATAAATTCCTAACTTTTGCGGAAATCCCAGAAACCAAAAACCCCAAGAAACTAAAGCGTGAAGAGATCGTTCACCTCATGCAGATGATGAAGCGCTTTCCAGATTTTCTCCCCCCTGACGCGAGTTGCTTGTCTCCACTTGGCGAAGAACTGCTAAGGGCGGGTATTTTGAAAGAGCTGAAGCCAGAGTTCACAGCTGTCTATCAACGCAAGCCTTCGACATATGCTGGGCATCCATTTATCGTCGAGGTAGGCATTGCTTATGGTGGAAGCATCCCGAAGAAGGGCGATTTTATCATTTACAGGTTTGCAAACCGCATACCCTTGTTGTACGATGAGGCAAGCGATGTCTCCTTCAGAGTCATCAAAGGGATGAACTGGCGAAGATACAGAGTTTCCCCCGATATGCCTCTTGCTATTCTAGTGCATCTGTGTAGCACAAAGGTTCCATACAAGACCGTAGGTAAAGAATTCATAGCCGACAGACCCGAAGTGAAAAAAGAAATCTTAAACGCCATACGCGAAATTGCCCGAGAAATACAGCACTATTTATCCCGGCAAGAGCATGTAGAACGAGAAAGAAAACGATTAAACGTCTTTGCCAAGTATCTGCCCAAAATTGCACGGTTTTCCACCGACTTGGCAGGAAAGGAACAGCCACCAGATATCGAACAATTGTTGAAGAGTGTGAAGAAAATTGACGAATGAAAATGAAGTTTCCCCGACTGAGAGGAAGAAAAAAGTTCTCGACAGGTTAAGCGACTTTGGCGATGACTTGTATCAGCAGATGATGAAGGGACGGTTTCCATCCATAAAAATGCCCAGTCGCTCGATTGAGAACATCTATTACAACCCAGAATTGCGGCAGTACATTTTAGGCGAAAGAACGGTAAAGCGCAGCGCACAAAACATCCGCCATATCAGACCCTTTACCCAGCTTGTTTGGACGGCGTTTTTTGCACATGAACTTGCGACAAACCGAAAAACCTCGACGCTCCGAGACGTTTTCTACTCGGCGCAGGCTTATGAGATGTCTTTTCAAGATCAATCTGAATCTGATAATGTCATCACAGATTTGGAAACAGTTGCAGGCTTCGCCAGAGAGGACTTTAACATTTTTCCAGAAGAACGTTCGGCCATTTTTGGCGACTTGACAATAGAGTACACTGTGCCTGGTTATGAGGGCAAACAGTTGAACTTGACCTCGCACCCTGACGGTGTGATGATTGGTCCAGCTTTGACTTCTAGCGAATTCGTCAAAACCACAGCAGATAAAGTGATAGCCATAGAGAAAGGCGGTTTGTTTACACGGTTCATCGAAGAGAACGTCCACAAAAAATACAATTCACTCCTAGTGCTAACTGCTGGGCAAGCGCCGAGAGCTACTCGTCACTTTATTCGTCGTCTTTACAAAGAACTCAACCTGCCAGTGTACATTTTCACCGACGGCGACCCGTGGGGAATGCACATAGCAATGGTTATCATCAGTGGTTCTGCTAACGCCGCGCATTTGCGCGAGTTGACAACACCTGACGCCAAATGGAGCGGCGTCTGGGCGTCCGACATCGCAAACTATAAGCTACCTTCTGACCCATTAACAGAACTCGACATAAAACGCCTACATGAGTTGCAGCGTGACCCAAGGTACAAGAACGATTTGTGGCAGCGTGAGATTAAGGTATTTATGAAGAACAAGAGAAAAGCCGAACAAGAGGCGTTCAGTCGTTATGGCTTAACCTACATAGTTGACGAGTACCTGCCAGCAAAGCTGGAAGAAAAAAGCTAATCTATTCGGTCTTTTGGGTTTTCTTTCGGAAAGAGAAGCTGTCACGTAAAGAAAAGAATTGGCTATTTTCTTTTAGCTCTAAATGCCTTCTGAAGTAGCTTTCTTCGCTCTGCAGACGTTCAAGAACCTTCCGATACTGCAGATTGGTATCTTGCCCAGATACGACAGGTGCCTTCCATGGAAACCATACACGCACCCTTGGGGGATTGCGGCTTACAAGTCTTCAAAAATAATGGGCACTCGTCGGGTTTTATTTTTCCAATCATGACAAGATGACACAGACAGCCGGGTAGCAGGTCTCGACTTTTTTCCACATGAAGCGCATATTTTTTGCGTGCATCATACTCTTCAAACTCGAGTTTTAATCCCAAAGCTGAGGAAGGCAGGCGTCCCAATCCACGCCAGTTGCCGTCAACTACGTCGAAAACACAGTTTATCAATTCTTGGGCTTTCACGTTGCCTTCGGCAGAAACCGCCCTGACATATTCATTATCGAGTTTCGCCTCTTTCCGACGCAGTTGATTAAGAAGCATGGAAATGGCAAACAAAACATCCAGGGGCTCAAACCCAGCCACTACAACTGGCATGCCATAAGCGCTAGGAAAAACCTCGTAGGGCTTTAAACCAATAATAGTGGAAACGTGCCCAGGCGCAATGAACCCGTCAATTTGCAGGTCACCAACGCCTAGCAGCAACTCCATCGCCGGCGGAATCAATCTATGTGAAACAAGAAAACTCAAATTCCTAGGTGGACGATTCAACACTTCAACTGCCGTAGACGGCGCTGTAGTTTCAAAACCAACGGCAAAAAACACAAACTCCTTTTCTTTTTCTGCATTTGCCATTTTAACAGCGTCACCGACGCCGTAAACAACTCGGACGTCGCCTCCGCGAGCTCGGGCGTCCAACAACGAAAGCTCAGAACCCGGCACGCGCAGAACGTCGCCATAACAAGTGACCACTACATCCCTCAAAGCCAACTGTACGGCTTCGTCAATCTCGGCAGCTGGAACAATGCACACGGGACAGCCTGGTCCTGCAATAACGTCAACGTTTTTTGGCAGGAGTGTACGGAGCCCGTAATGCGTAATCGTCCATTCATGAGTACCACATACATGGCAGAACTTAACCTGATGCTTAGGCGCCAAATCTTTAATTTGCTGGGTGACTTGTTTTGCGAGCTTTGGATCTCGAAACTTTGGCTGTTCCACCATGCGCCTATACCAGCATTTTGATGTTTTTTATTAGACAATCCTTCCCGCCAACGATGTCGACGATGGCGTTGCATTTTGGGCAGTTAAGCGTTGGCGTTGGAATGTGCAGTGCTGGGTCGTCGACGTATTTGAAGTCGCCCTCGTATTCACAGTTGGAACATCGGACTATTCCTTCACTTTCTTCAATGACAAGCTTAGAGCTCTGCATGATCGTGTCTTTTGTCAAAATTTCATACCAGAAACGTACCTGCTCGGGGTTGAGGAAAGTTAATTTCCCGATTACCAACTGCACTTCAACAACTTTTTTGGCTTTCCGCTTTTTTGCTTCTTTCAGCACATTTTCGACGATTTGCGTTGTTATTGAGCCCTCGTGCACTATTCGTTAACTCCTACAACCCTAAGGCTTCGATAACTTTGTCCACGCCTTCGCCTGTCCTGCAGTTTGTCGAAACAATCTTGGCCTTTGGGTTTATCCGTTTCACGTCAGCCTTAAGATTCTCCACGTTCACGTCCATGGCAGCCGTCAAGTCGATTTTGTTTATCACAACCACGTCTGCGTCCATGAAAATGAACGAATGCTTAACAACCATGTATGGGCCTTCGGTGACACTGATTATAACCATGCGTTTTTCAGAACCCAACGGAAACTCTGCTGGGCAGATGAGGTTGCCGACGTTTTCGATAAGGAGCAAATCAATGCTGTCAAGGTTTAATTTTTGAAATGCCTTCCTCACCAAGTTTGCGTCGAGGTGGCACTCTTTTCCCGTGTTTATGGCAACTACTTGGACGTTGTGGCGGCTGATTTTTTCTGCGTCTATTGTCGTTGTTAAGTCGCCTTTGAACGCGGCGATTCGGTAGCGGCTTTTTAGTCTGTCCACGAGTTTTTCTATGAGCGAAGTCTTTCCAGCGCCGATTGCGCCCATAATATCTATTGCCTGCACCCCGTGCTTTTGCAGTAGTGCTCGGTTTTCTTGGGCGATTTCTCGATTTGCTCTCAGCACATCTTTTTCTAGTTCAACGTCGAAGACTTCGCCTTCTTCAGCCTTAACAACATCTTTTATCTTAGCCAAGCTCTACACGCACCTTGCTAGGCAGACAAGTTCTCAGAAGAAGCTAAAACCTCTTTCCATAACTGCAGCGTTTCCTCTGCAGATTTTCTGTCTAAGACTTGAATGGCGTATCCAGCATGCACCAAAACATATTCGCCCACTTTGGCTTCAACTAACGTGACGTTTACGTCGCGCAGTACGCCTTCTCCAAAGTCAACTTTAGCCGTGCTTTCTTTGAGTTCAACGACTTTTGCTGGAATCGCCAAGCACATATTTCATCATCTTTATGCCATTGTACTCCCGCTTAAATGCGTTCCGTTTTTCACTATTTTTGAGTGCTCGCGGCGTAAGTTTGACCTAAACTTATGCATCCGTCGCCTGTTGGTAGTTTTTCGTGGACAAAGAAGTTTAGTTTGTTCTGTTTTATGATTCTTTTGATTGTTGAGGTTATGTGTTGATTGTAGGCTACGCCGCCCGAGAAGCCGATGTTTTTTATACCTGAGTGTTTTGCTTCTTGAGCTGCAATTTGAGCTAATCCGTGTGCCAAATATAACTGTGCGGAACAAGCTAAATCGTTCGGGGAGAATTTGTTTCGTTGTTCGAATACTTCTTTTATGAGCCATGTGGTGTTAAGCGTGTCGCCTTCGAATTCTGGCTCTAGTTTTAGGATGTCTTTTCCTTTGATGGCTGCGGATTCGAGTTTCATGGCGGGCTCGCCTTCGTAAGTGCGCTCGTTGCATATACCCAAGATAAAGGCGATTGCGTCCAAAATTCGCCCGCAGCTAGTGGTTTTTGTTTTCACATTACCTTTCGTTAGTTGTTCTAAGATGGTTTCCGCTTCTGCTCTGCCGTATGGAAGTATGGCGCTGTTTTTGAGGAGCCAATTTTTAATGTCTATGGTTTGGTGAAGGATTCCCGCTGCTATTCGAATCGGATAACGCGTCGCTAAGTCCCCGCCAAGCATAGGTTGCTCCTGCAAGTGTGCAAGACGTTTAAAGCCCTGCGAGTTGCAGTGGAGGATTTCGCCGCCCCATGCTTGGCCATCTGTGCCGTAGCCGTAGCCGTCGCATGCGATGCCTATCATTTCATTTATGTCGTGTTCTGCCATGAGTGCGGCTATGTGTGCATGGTGGTGCTGAATTGGTGTTACTGGGCAATTCAGCTTTGTGCCTAGTGTGTGGGCGAGTGTTGTTGTGGAGAATTTGGGGTGCAAGTCGCAGGCTATCAATTCGATTTTGCTGTTTGTGATTTGAATCAGGTGGTTTATGGTGTTCTTTAAGAATTCGAGTGTTTCGACGTTTTCTACGTCGCCGATGTGCTGTGAAATAAATGCCTTGTTGCCTAAGAGAATGCAGGCGGTGACGTTTTGTTCGGCGCCCATGCCTAAGGCGCATGTTTTCATGGCTTTTTTTAGTTGTATTGGTTCTGGCGCGTATCCGCGGCTGCGTCGAATTATGGTTGGGCGTGAACCGTGCATTCGTATTACTGAATCGTCACATCTGTGTGCGATTTCGCGGTTGTGGAACAGGAAATAGTCAACGGTGTTTCCCAGCTTTTTTAATGCCTCTTCGTTGTCTTTTACGATGGGTTCGTTTGGTGGGTTGGCGCTTGTCATAACAAACGCTGGTTCTTCTGTTTTGTCGAAAAGCATTATGTGCAAGCCTGTGTATGGCAGCATTACGCCGATGTTGTGTAAGTTTGGTGCTATTTGGTCTGAGAGAAAATAGTTTTCGCTTTTGTTCAGCAGTACGATTGGGTGAATGTATGAGGTTAATGCTTTTTCTTCTTGTGTGCTTATTTGGGCGAAGGTTTTTGTTGTTTCGAGGTTGCGTGCCATTATTGCGAAGGGTTTTTGTGATCTGTGTTTTATTTGTCTGAGTTTTTCTATTGGCGTGCTCTTTGTGGTTGCAGTTGCTACGTGAAAGCCTCCGTTGCCCTTTACTGCGATTATGTTTCCTTCTTCGAGTAGTTTTCCCGCCTGCCTAATCGGGTCTTTTTCGTCTATGTGTTTGCCTTCTTTGGTTGTTAGGTATACTTTTGGCCCGCATTTTGGGCATGCAACAGTTTGTGCGTGGAATCTTCTGTTCAGCGGGTTTTGGTATTCGGTTTTGCAGAAGGGGCACATTTCAAAATCGTGCATTGTGGTGTTTGTGCGGTCGTATGGTAGGCGTTGGATGATGGTGTATCGTGGTCCGCAGTTTGTGCAGGTTATGAAAAAATATTCGTGGCGTGGGTTGGTTGGGTTTTGGAGTTCTTTTTGGCATCCTTCGCATATTGCAATATCGGGTGGGATTATGGAGCCTGTGTTTTCTGTTTTTTCTGTGCTCTTGATTATGGTGAAGCTGGTGAATTCTCCTCGGTTCTGTGTGCATTTTGTTTGTATGTCGTATATGCGTGCAAGCGGTGGTTTCTTGTCTTGCAGATCAGCGACGAATTGTTTAATGGCGCTTTCATCGCCTTCCACGGTGATTTCTACTGTGGCGTCGCCTCGGTTTCTTACATATCCCACAAGCCCATGCGCTACTGCCAAACGATAAACAAAAGGGCGAAAGCCCACGCCTTGAACAATGCCTTTTACTTGTATCTCTGCACGCAAAGCTTTTCGACCATGCAGTGATGTTTTTGGAGATGAAAATTGCGTTGTTGTTCGAGTTAATAAATGCGTGCTTCACTGAGGTTCGTGTGAGAGAAAGGTTGTTTGATGCAAGATTGGCATTTTATCTGAGTGAGAATCTGCTCAGCGCCCCTCTAGACCCCGTTCACTATATGATACTATTAGGACCCAAATATGACCCAAATATGAACAGAGAACCCGTGGTTGAACTTTAGAAAACGCAGAATAATCTAGACCTTTCTGTTAGCAGCCAAATAACCATGCGCTATGCAAAAAACATACCTAGATTAGAGAGACGCGTGTGCACACACTGAGAGTCTATATTTTTATGATTTGTGCGTGTGGTATGCCTTCGATCATTAGAACGGCTTCGGGATGAACGAACCCGTGTTCTATGGCTTTCTTCACTATCTTCTGCCCTATCATGTTAACGACGGTCGACTGTTTAATGAGCTCCACAGCTTCGTCAAGCGTGACCCTCGTGCCCTTATAGAATTTCTCGTGCACATGAAACGTGATTTTTCCTTCTTTCAACGTTTTTCCTAAGAGTTCAGCGTCGCAAGTGGCTAAGAGGACGTGTTTGCCCGTTCGGCGTATGTTCACGTAGACATCCAATTTTCAGATTCACTGGTTTCTTTTTAGACCGTGGGCACAGACGACCGTGCACCACAGGCTTCACAAGTTAAAAAGAACAAACGCCTCTCTTTTACGATTTTCGTATCATAACTCCCACAAACAGGACACTTCACAAAACGCTCCGCATACCTCTCCAACAAACGCTGAAGCGTATCATTCGGAAATTTACCCTGAAAAATCGCCCGCCCACCCTCAGTAGTAGCCGCAGTGGCCATCTCCTTAGACAAAAACTTCAACAACTGCTGCGGATCACGACGCAACCCCTGCGCCACCTCGTTAAAATTGCGAATCGTAGTGCGCATACCCTGAATATGAGACTGAAAAACAGGCAAAGCAAAACGCCCCTTCTTCAACAACTCAGGCGGAAACTTCTCGTGTGCACGTTTCAATAGTTCCAGATAATCTGACTTCACAGCTTGTTACTCTCCTGCATAGTTCCATTAAAGGAAAGCATAGCCAATTTAAATACTTTAACACTCAAACACTAAATAACCCAGAGGAAAACAAACATGGGCTACATCTACTTATACACGGGCACGGGCGGCGGAAAAACCACCAACGCACTAGGCTTAGCACTACGCACCGTGGGGCACAAACGAAACGTCATCATCATACAATTCATGAAATGGTGGAAAAACACCGGCGAATACAAAATCAGAAAAACCCTCGAACCCTACTACGAAATCCATCTTTTTGGACGAAAAGGCTGGCACGGCCTAAACAACCTCGGCAAACAAGACCGCGAACTAGCCAGAAAAGCCCTAAACTTCGCCAGACAAACAATGATAGCCAAAAAACCACACCTCCTCGTCTTGGATGAAATAAACTTGGCAGTGCACACCAAACTCTTAAACATAAACGACGTGCTCGCGCTCCTCGACCTCGTGCCACAACGCACACAAGTCGTGCTGACAGGCCGTTACGCGCCTAAAGAATTAATCGAGAGAGCCGACTTCGTGAACGAAGTAGTAGCCATAAAATATCCCCAGCAGATTCCCACAACCAAGGGCATACAATACTAAAAGGCTTAAGTTTGAGCAAACCACGCGACCAAGTACGCGAGATATGGAACTGGCAACGCTGTCAGAACCAAATCCGAAGTCTGCAAGGAAGATTAGGCTTCCCAGACTCTGATAGCATAAGGTTTCTCGGTCTACACGTTTCCCTCCAAGACGGAAGCATCAATGACGAACTCACGAACGAACCATACAAAGACTCCGAAGTTACCGTTTACTTCATACTGCACGGCTACGCAAACGCCAAACCCGCACCCGAAACAACACAACTAATATCCTTCAAGCAACTGTCAGGCGGCGAAGCATACTTCAAAGCCTTCACACAACGCGCAATCCACCCACTCTTAGCAACTTACAGTCAACAACCACACATGCTCGTCGAAGCGGCAAAGCTCCTCGGAGGAACACCTCAGACTTTTGGAGATTACTCCGTGAAAATTCACTCTCTGCCCCTCGTGCCTCTGACCATAATTCTCTGGACAAAATCCGCAGAATTCTCCACGTCTGCAAACGTCCTCTTCGATTCCAACGCGAACAATTACTTGACGACAGAAGAATTAGCCGGACTCAGCGGACTAACCATAGTTAGGCTGAAGAACGCATTAGAAATTCTCAACAAAGACGCATAGATGCTCTGAAAAAAAAGAAAGAGAAAACTATTGCTGCTGTATCGTTTGTGCTTGCAGTTGTGGCTTTCTTCGTCTCAGCACCAAGCCGACGGCCACTATTATCACGGCGACTATGAGCACCAAGACGATTAGCCCGAATATTCCGCCTGGAGGCGCTGCTGCCGTGGGCGCAAAGTACATCGTATAAGTCGGGTCGTGAACAACTCTGTAGCCGCCGTACGTTGGGTAAGAGATGATGTAGAAATAATTGGCACCCGTCACGTTCAGCAATAAAGTGTGGTCTTGGTAATAATTGTATGAAGTGCCGTCAATGTCCTTCAAGGCATAGGGAACGTACCGCAGAAATCCAGTGCAATCGTCAATTACGGCGTTGAAGGCGAAGCCGCGAATCTTTACTGTTCTCGTAACTGCGGTATAATTGCTGTAAGTGTTTTCAGTGTTGTCCGTGGTGTTGTAATAGTATAGTTTGTATGTCTCCTTCGCTCCAAACGATGCATCAAAAACTTTTTCGCCAGTATCCGAGGTTGTTAAAACGTCACCAGTCGACACGTTCACATCTTTGTCAGTAACGTTTTGTGTACCCGACTTGCTTTGAGTTGTATGATCTATCATCATCGTGGTTGAGTATTGAATTATGCTCATCTTGATTTTGTTCTGCTCCAGCCAGCCATAGATATTGGGATAGCCGGTAACAGGTGTTCCGAGAAAGGTTCGGTAGCATCCGGTGCTGTTGAAGTGCAGCAAAGCGGGCAAGCCTTCGACCATGTCCCAGAAGTATAGGTCACGCATCCTGCCGATTATGTGATTTTCCATTAGAGTTGCTTGATGCGTATCCTTGTTTATCGTTAGATTATAAGTGAATGTCAGTTCATCATACCTTGTTAGCGCAACCCATGAACTGTCAAAGTGCGGCTCATTTGGGTCTATCCACGTTTTAAACCAGAAAGCTGTCAAGTTCGTGTATTGCATCCCCCATGACCAATGAAGCCCATCTGCAGATTTTGTCAATGGAAACACTTTCGTCTTGCTGTTGAGTTCTGGAGGAGTTGATGAGCCGAAGACACTCGTCAGATCAATACCGCGACTGATAGATGCAAATAAGGTGTCGTTGAGGTCAGGCGAATTAGGAAAAGTATTTGCAGTTTCGTTGTCTTGGAAAGCCATCAGCATCAAAAAGGACGAAGCAGTAACCACATCTGAGCTTGTGTTCTCGGTCTTATAATGCATGAGGAACGTTTGGGCAGGGATAGTAATCGTAAGGAGAGATCCAAAGGTTACGTTTTGTAATCCAGCGTAGAGCAGTTGAAATCCGTTGGTGTTTATGTACGTCATGTACGTCCATGCATTCCAGCCGCTAGGTAATACTGGTTTGCCCGTGAATGCTGCGTGTAGACGCAAGTAATTAAAGTAGTCAACTGTCTTACCCCAGCTCTCTGAACTAAAGTCTGCGGCTGCTAAGGTGTCTGCTGAAGCGAATGGCAGCAACAAAACTGAAGACGTCATGCATAGTATTAGGAAGATGCCTAGCAACATTTTAGTTTTCATTTTGTTTTTTCCTCTTTTTTCCGATTTTAGGCAAATGTTGATTTCTGGTCTTAAATAGATTTATGAATTCTGAGTATATGTTTTCAATGTAAGCTAGGTTTAACTGAAAATTTTCGTGCTCTGTTTTCCAAAAGCGGTCAACTGCGCAACCCTTAAATCCCATATAATGCGTAGAACACTCTTCTTTACATAGAAAAATAAGGTGAACAAACGATGGCTAAGAAAGTCACAGTTGAAGAACTACTCGAAAAAGCCAAAAAACCAAGCAAACTCGCACTCGCGTACCACCCATTCTACGAGGGCAAAGTCCAAATCTTACCCAAATGCGCCATCAGAAGCGCCGCAGACTTTGCCATCTGGTATACGCCTGGAGTGGCGGCTTCGTGCAGAAAAATCAAAGAAAATCCCGAAGAAGTCTGGAGACAAACAAATCGAGCTAATTTCGTCGCTGTCGTGACTGATGGCACGCGTGTCCTAGGTTTGGGCGACATCGGACCACAAGCTGGCATGCCAGTTATGGAGGGCAAGGCGTTGCTCTTCAAATACTTAGGCGGTGTGGACGCGTTTCCGATTTGCCTGAACACCAAAGACCCAGACGACATAGTCAAAGCTTGCGAACTAATCGAACCGACCTTCGGCGGCATCAACCTTGAAGACATATCCAAGCCGAAATGCTTCTACGTGCTCGAAAAAGCCCGCGAGAAACTGCAGATTCCAGTGTGGCACGACGATCAGCAGGGCACGGCCACGATTATTCTGGCAGGCTTGATCAACGCGTTAAAAATCGTGGGCAAGAATAAGCAGAACGTGCTCGTGACGCTCGTGGGCTCGGGCTCAGCGAACCTTCGCACCGCTTACGTTCTGATAAGAGCAGGCTTCAAGCCGGGTAACATAATGTTAGTGGACACCAAGGGCATTATCACTGGCGACCGACCAGACATCGTGGCGTCGAAAGAAGAAGACCCATGGAAGTACGAACTCGCGCAGAAAACCAACGGAGAACACCGAACAGGCGACCTCGCAGCTTCGCTCAAAGGCGCAGACGCTGTTGTGGCGGCTTCTCAGCCTGGACCAGGCGTGATTAAGAAGGAATGGGTCTCTGCAATGGCTACGAACAGCATAATCTTCGCGTGTGCCAACCCTATACCTGAAATCTGGCCGTGGGAGGCTAAGGAGGCGGGCGCGCGGATAGTGGGCACTGGACGCAGCGACTTTGATAACCAGATAAACAATAGCTTAGGCTTTCCGGGAATCTTCAGGGGCGTGTTGGACGTGAGAGCCAAGACGATAACTGACGAAATGTGCGTTGCAGCAGCCGTGGAACTTGCCAAATTCGCGGAAGAGAGGGGCATAAACGATAACGACATTTC
>DATKLC010000084.1:0-21844 GCA_035542635.1 Candidatus Krumholzibacteriaceae bacterium
CAATTCCGAACACGCTCTGCAATGAACATTGTAGATGAAATGGAACAAGTGCAAACATTGAGCTACGACCGCGTATGGTTCGCAGACGACTGCTTCACCTTGAACCGAAAACGCCTCATCTCCATATGCGACGAAATCATAGAAAGACGCATAAAAATCGGCTGGGAATGCCTCTCCAGAGTAGACACAATAGACAAGGAAGTCGCATCTAAAATGAAAGAGGCAGGTTGCATACGCGTATATTTCGGCATCGAATCAGGCAACGACCAAGTGCTCAGACTCATGCAGAAGCAGATAACCACCCAACAGGCTAAACAAGGAGTAACAACAGCCAAACAAGCAGGAATCCAAGTCGGCGCCTTCTTCATCATAGGCTACCCAAACGAAACCAACCAAACCATCCTCGACACCGTAAAATTCGCGTCTTCGCTGCCGCTGGATTACCTGTCTTTCACTTTGCCGTATCCGATCCCAGGAACGCAGCTCTACGAAAGAGTTAAGGACAAAATGACCGTGAACGACTGGGAAGAACCCAAAAACCTGCACCTAATCAAGCACAAACTGCTGTATCAATCAGACTTTTCTGAGGCTAAACTCAAATTCGCCATACTCAAAGCCACCACACAGTTCACGCTGAGAAAACACCTAAGCACAAGAAGCTACAAACTTCTAATCACGCCGTTCGAACGCCTAACAGACTTCATCTTCAACCATATGCACTGAAAACAATGTCCCACCTAATCGAAAAGGAACACAGTCACTTCCTGATCTTCCTCAACAACATCCACATTGATGGGCAGAATAATATAGCCATCGGCCTCCGCCATGCTCGTAATAGCCCCCGACTGTTTAAAGGCAGGATAAGCTAGGCCATCCTTAAGCTTCACGGTCAAGAACTGCATTCTGCCCGAAGACGAAATGACTCTTTTGGCCAGTCGTGCCTTCACCTTGGTCTCTATTCTGGGCGGCAACCTTGCCATCTGCCTAATCGCCGGGACAAGCAGCAAGTACGCGTTGCTCAAACAAGACGTGGGATAACCCGGCATCCCAAACACAGGCTTGCCATCAATCAATGCGAATAGGGTAGGCTTACCAGGTTTGACCTGAATTCCATGAAAAATGACCTCGCCGAAATCCTGAACAACGCTGCTCAGGAGGTCGCGTTCACCCACCGAGCTTCCGCCAGAGAACACGATCATGTCATAAGTAAGCAGTTTTTTGATAGTTTTTTTGAGTTCCTCCTCAGTGTCGGGAACGGCTTTGGACTTCATGGGTACAGCGCCATTTTTGCCTATTACCGCCGTCAGCGTGTAAGAATTGACATCATATATCTGTCCCTCTTTAAGCGGAGAGCCGATTTCCTGAATTTCCGAGCCCGTGGGAACAACAGCCACACGCGGCTTCACAAAAGCACGCGCTTCTTTCTTGCCCAACGCCGCCAAAACACCAATCTTAGCCGCAGAAAGCTGATCACCCGCTCTGAGGATAACTCGTCCCTCTTCGATGTCCTCTCCCTTGGGCGAGATGTTCTCTCCTGGGTACACGGGCTTCAAAACGCTTACAGTTTTGTCGCTTCGTCCGGTGAATTCCACCATAACAACCGCATCCGCACCCCTCGGAATCGGACTGCCCGTAGCGATCTGAGCACACTCACCCGTTCCGAGTAGGCGATTGGATGATTCGTCCGCGTGGAGCGTTTCGACCAGCTTCAGATTTTTAGGCTTTGATGAAGACGCGCCGTAAGTGTCTTCGGCTTTAACAGCGTATCCGTCCATGGCGGCTCTGTCGAACGGCGGCACCGAAATGTTAGCCGTGATGTCTTCTGCGAGCACTCTATCCAACGCATCTTCGATGGACACTGTTTCAGTTTGCGTAACGGGCTTTATGTGCTTGCGGATGCGTTCTAACGCTTCCTCGTACGTTATAAGCTGCTTAAACGGAGTCATCTTGCTCATCGATTAGCCTCCTTAATCATGTGCCCCAAGCCTGGAAGTATGAGCTTGGTGAGAGCCAATTTAACAGCGTTTTTGGATCCAGGAAGACAGAAGACGAGTTTCCCATTTACTGCACCTGCAGTTGCGCGGCTTATCATGGCGGCTTCGCCTATTTCTTCATAGCTTAGTTTGCGAAAGAGTTCACCGAAGCCTTCGACGTTCTTGTCGAATAGTTCAGTCAAAGTGTCGGTGGTTATGTCGCGTTTGCTTATGCCCGTGCCGCCGCTGGTTACGATGACGTTAAGCACTGGGTTTTTTAGTAAGTCTTTCACCGTGTTCCGAATCTGCGCTTTGTCGTTTGGAATTATCTTGTAAGCCTTTACTCGGTGTCCCGCGTCGATGATTAGTTCTTTGGCGATTTTGCCCGAGTCGTCGGTTTTTTCGTCTCGCGTGTCGCTGATTATGATAACCGCGAAGTTTGCTTTTACAAATTGGTGCAGGTCGTGTTCGCTCACGTTGTTGGCTCCTTTTTCTTTTTTAAAACCTTTATTTCGTCGATTTTTGTGTAGGGATATTGTCCGTTTTCGTCTTTTTCTAGGTATTTCACCATGTCCCAGATGGTCAGTAAAGCTGTGGATACTCCCATTAAGGCTTCCATTTCGACGCCTGTTTTGTATTCGCCCACGACTCTACATATTGCCGTAATGTGCTCTGTGTCAATTTGGAAGTTTATGGTCACTTGTGAAATCGGGATGGGGTGACAAAGTGGAATCAGTTCGGGCGTTTTTTTGACGGCTAGTATGCCCGCTACGTTTGCGGCTGCTAAAACGTCGCCTTTTTCCACCTGCCCTCTCCGTATTTTTTGAATGGTTTCTTGCTGTAGCCATATTTTGCCTTGTGCTTTGGCTGTTCGTTTGACTATTGGCTTATGTGCTATGTCGACCATTTTCAGCGGCTGCTGGCACGAGGGCTTAGTCTTAGGCATGTTTAAAGCCTTCTTTTTTCCAGTATGGTTCTCTCAGCATGGCTGCCTTCTTAAAAGCTTCTTTCAACTCGCCCATATCGGCGCCTTGTCTTATGAGGGTAACGATGTCAACCAGGTTGTCATTTCTTAACAGACATGGTTTCAGTTTTCCGTCTGAGGTGACACGTAATCGTGTGCAGTTTTGGCAGAACTCAGAGTTGTGCATGGGTCTTACGATTTCCACTGACACAAACCCGCCGTTGCGTTTTAAGACGTATCGTTTTCGTTTATGCAAAGGATTTTCTTCCACGGCGGTTGCCTTATTCCTCAGCCAGCCTTCTATGGGCGCCAAGTCATAATGAAAATTTTTCCAGTAAACCACGTTTTCGCGCTGAATAGGCTGAAATTCGATCAACTGAAGCGTAACACCTATTTCCTTGGCGAAGTCAACCATTTTGGGAATTTCATCTACGTTTATGTCCTTTAGTACGACCATGTTAATCTTAACTGGATAAAGTCCGCTCTGCAGCGCGGCTTTTATGCCGTTTTTCACTTGTTGAACATGTGTTTTCCCAGTTATTTTTTGAAAATTCTCTGAAGTTATGGATTGTAGGCTTACGTTTACTCGTTTTAGCCCTGCGTCATAGAGTGTTTGGGCGTATTCTTCGAGTAAAACTCCGTTGGTTGTTAGAGAGACTTCGTCAACGTAATGTGCCATTCCTGACACGATTTTTGGAATGTCTTGTCTAAGTAGGGGCTCGCCGCCCGTCAGTTTTACTTTCTTCATTCCAAGTTGGCTGGCGATTTGTGCGATTCGTACGATTTCCTCTGGTGACATTTCGCCGTTTGGTGCATTTTCGCCTTCTCTGTGGCAGAAGAAGCATTGAAGATTACATTTCTGGGTTATGGAGATTCTTAGGCTGTTTAGTTTTCTGCCGAATGAGTCATGCAACGTTGGAAAAGATTCATGGCAGCGGTCTTTAGGAGCCATTTTGTTACTTCCGTCTTTGCATGGGTGTTATGCATCAGTATGCATATCGTTTTTTTCTGTTAGTTAAGCATTACGTTTACGCCTGGTTTCTTCTGTTGTCAACCACTTCGATGAGTTTTCATTAATTTTAGACCACTTGAACACTGGAAGCTTTAAAAGTTAAGAAAACCTCGGTGTTCAGGCCAAGGTTCATTTCGCTAAAGGAACGCTTAGTTATCTGAACGACAACGGATTTTCCAACATAGACTTTAAGCTTAACAAGCGAACCTAAATCCACAATCTCAGTTATTTTGCCCTTGAAAATGTTTCTTGCACTAGATACGAACTGATTGCGAGAGATTATGATGTCTTCTGGGTTTACAAAAACAGAGACTTGCCCATATGCTACTGCAGTCATTTCTATTAGAACATCATCCCCAATATTTACAAGGGTCGTCCCACTCTCTGTGGTCTTCGCTGTCCCGGAAAAAATGTTATCTAGAGCAGCAAAACCTGCAAGAGTCTTTGAAAGTCTCCCAAAGACTTCAGCTGTAGCACCTATCTCGCCTATTTTTCCAGCATTTATCAATGCAACGCGATGAGGTAAACTCTTAGCTTGGAACATGTTGTGCGTGGCCATCACTATGGTGGTTTCTGATTCACGGTTGATGGTGGATATCACATCTTCTATAATAGAAGCTGTTTTCGGGTCTAGATTTGCTGTCGGTTCGTCTAAAAGGAGAAGCGGAGTGTTAAGAACCAAAGCTCTCGCAAGGGCGACTCGCTGTTGCTCACCACCAGATAATTTCTTCACGTGCCTCTTTCCAAAGCCCTCTAGTCTTACGAGTTTTAGTGCCCTTTCGACTTCCTGTGCAATCTCGTTTTTCGAGTTTTTTCTTATCTTCAAACCGTAGGCAATATTGTTGTACACCGTAGTGTTGAAGACTATTGTTTTCTGGAAAACCATCGTGCAATTCTTTCGCATGCGTTCCATGTTGCCATCTGCAATTTTGTTGCCTTGAAAGTAAATCGTGCCCATTGAGGGTTTATCTATAAACGCCAGAATCTTTAGCAGCGTTGTCTTTCCTGACCCATTTGGTCCGAGTAATGCTAGGATTTCGCCTCGCTGAACTTTAAGAGACACGTTGTTTAACACGGATCTTCCATCGAGAATTCTCGAAACGTTCTCTAACTCTGTGATATAGGTCATTTTCTTCTCCTTTGTATAAGATTAAGTGCGAGGGTTATTCCAAAAACGATTGAAAGCAGAATTATGCCTAGCGTGATGGATAATTGGAAGTTGCCTCTTTGGGTTTCGTTAGAGATGGCTGTGGTTAAGACTTCGGTTGCGCCTTGAATATTCCCACCCACCATTTGAGCCACTCCCAGTTCCGCTATTGCGCGGTTGAAGGCGGCTATTGTAGCGAGGAGAATTCCGCTCAAAGCCTCTTTCAGAATAGTTGTGGATTGCTGCGATTCTGAAGCGCCTAAGGTTTTGGCGAGGTTGAGTATCTCACGGTCCACGGCTTCTATAGCTGTTGTCGCGATACTCACAATTATCGGAGTTATGAGCAGGGCTTCACCTATGATTATGCCTGTCGGGGTATAAAGTAAACCCAGAATCCCTAAGGGTCCTGCTTTTGAAAAAGCTAAAAATAAGATTAATCCCATGGCTACTGTCGGTATGCCTAATAGTGCGCTAAATATTGTCTTTACCAGTGTTTTGCCACGAAAATCTTGAAGCCCTATAAGCAACGCGATGGGTATTCCCCAAAGAGTTGCAATTATAGCTGCCATACCGGAAACGAATAACGCACGTATGGTGATTTCTAATATTCTCGGGTCGACCGAAAGAAACAACTGGAATGTTTTCGTTAAGGCTTCAAGTATCGCGTTCACATGACGCCCCGAGCCTATGTGTATTCTTGTTAGCTATAAAGCTCTGGATGATGCAAATCCCTGTATTGTGATGGGCATTCCGAAGCTGGATTGCCGAGGAACGCGTACTTTCTTATCCATTGAGCTATCTGTTCGGACGAGTTTTGCGCGATGAGATGAACGGTTGCGCGGAAGAGTAGTCCGCTGGATCCAAAGTCGGTTTGACCATAGTTCTCTATTATTTGTTGGCCTTCGTCGGAGATTAGGAATTTTATGAAAAGGATAGTGTCATTAAAGTTTACGTGGTGCTGCCGTGTTTGATTCACCGCCATAACGCTATAAACGTTGAGCAAGTCGTAGTTTTGGTTTTCCATGCCGCCTAAGAATGAAGATAGAGTTATCAGATGATTTTTGTCATGATACGTTAAGTAAGTCCCTATATCAGAAAGCGTGTAAGCCGAAAACTCTTCAGCCTTTAGCAATGTCTCGCCCATAGCGCCGCCTGGAGTTGCATACCACGACTCAACTGATATTTGAGTATAATTGAATTTGGCGAGCTTCCACAAGCTCTGTTCTTTTGTGTGAGTACCCGAACCGTCGCCCCTAGAAACCCACACCTTGGCCTGTTGCGGATGTGCCGTCTGGTTTCGTCCATAAGCCGCTATCGCTTTCAACGTTTCGGTAACATTTAGTCCACTGATTTTCGCAGGGTCATCCTGTGGCCCGACTATCGTAAAGAAGTTGTACGCTATTATTTTCCTGTCGACACCATAGCCTTGTTGAAGGAAAGTGTACTCTTGCGACGGAGCATGAACCAAAACACCATCGACATCTCCGTTTCTTCCTTGCTCTATGGCTACACCCGTGCCGACAGCCGTGAATTGTAAATCTATGGGGTACTTTGCTTCAAACGCCTTTTCTACTTGAGTCAGCAGACCGGTGTCCCATAGGCTGGTGGTCGTAGAAATTAGCAGTCTTCTTCTGCTGGAAAACTGGAAATAAGCAAGAGTCCCAGAAATTATGAGCGCGGTTACAACGATGGCTATTATCATCATTTTCTGCCATGATTTCATAAAGTCCACCGATATGTTTCTTTATTCATATCGGCTCGAATTTATAAGCATATCGCAAACAAACGAGCACCCAATATTCGGAATTATAGATAGTTCTTTCTGAGCTTTCGTTTGAGATAGGCTAAGTTTTGTGAGCACGTTTGGCAGTCAACGATAGAATACTTTCATCTTTGATCGTCGTTTTGCCTTTTTCCAGTAACGATACAACTTCATCCACGAGCCTGAAGTATACGGGTTCTCTGATGTGTTCGCCACGGGGTCTTGGAATGTCGATTTTCACCTCTCCGATTATTCTTCCAGGTCTAGGCGTCATCACGATTACTCTGTCCGCCATGAACACGGCCTCTTCAACGTTGTGGCTTACCATGACGAAAGTGTTCGTGGGCAACGCAGGATTGCGCCAAATGTTAAGCACCAGCTCACGCAAAGTCTTAGCGGTGAGTTCGTCTAAAGAGGAAAAAGGCTCGTCCATCAGCAAAACCTCGGGCTTCAACGCCAATGCGCGCGCAATTCCCACACGTTGCTTCATACCGCCCGAAAGGTCATGCGGGTAAGTATTCTCGAAACCCTCTAAACCTACCATCTTCAAATACTCCTCTGCTATGTGAACGCGATTCTCCTTAGGCACTCCAATCACTTCCAGAGGAACTTCGACGTTTTCCAACGCCGACTTCCAAGGTAACAAGCCAAAAAGTTGAAAAACCATGGCGATCTTCGGAGTAGGCTTTGCAATCGGCTTTTTATGGAATAAAATCTGACCAGAGTCTTGCTTCTCTAAACCTGCTATTATTCTGAGCATGGTGGATTTTCCGCAGCCAGATGGTCCTACCAAGCAGAGGAATTCGTCGCCTCCTACTGAGAAACTAACGTCGTCTAAGACCAGGATTTTCGATTTTTCCGTCATAAAAGTCTTGGTTACATTTTCTACTTCAAGTACAGACATTATTTTACACCTCTACATGATATTTTTCGAATTTTCTCAGCAATCGCCGCCATACAAACCCTTCCATAGATAAAACGATAGCAGCTATTATAGCCAGAATAAAAATGAGCACAACTGTATTGCCAAATTCGTACCCAGCTTTATCCAGCAGCGAGCCCAATCCAGGAATCGAAAGAGGCGCAATGCCCGAACTATTAGACGGCAAATACTCGGCAAAAATTATGGTGTTCCAACCTGTACCCCAAGAGAGGATGCTTCCCGTGACAATGGCCGGTAAGATAGAAGGCACGACTATGTGCGTTACCCGCTTAAGACCTTTAAACCCGAAAAGCTGACCTACCTCGTTAATCTCGGTGGGAATGTTCTTCACAGCGCTCACAATGTTAAGAAACATGTACCAAATCATGTCAAGAACCAACATAGTAATACACGTAAGCTCAAGCGCAATCCTCGGTATGCCAAGCAAAGTATTCAGCCCGAGAAAGATAACTGGAAACAGGGCAAGAATAGGCACACCCTGTCCGATATCGTACAATGGATAGAAGATTTTCGCGAACCTCGGTCGCTCCGCAGCCAAGACACCCATGGTAATAGCAGCGCCAAGAGAAATTCCGTAGGCAATGGAAAGTCGTCCCATAGTTAACGCTATCAGTATGGGCAAGTTAACAAGCTCTGCGGATGGCGGCTGAGAGAAACCTTCACTAATCACGGCAAACGTGGGAAACTGCCCTAATACCAAGTACAAAATGAAGAAGACGGCAGAAAAGGTCAAAACCACCGCAATAATCTTTTCAATATGTGTGTATTTTCGCATAGTCCGCGCCGCGATAGAGAAAGATTTTGGCCAGTGTAGTCTCCCAAAATGAAGCCATCGAGTAGCAGTTGCTACGCCGAGTTTTCCAACTCCAGACAAGTCCATTCTAAATACGGGTTTGAAAGTGCCCGTAGTAGCTCTATCCATTAGCTTGCGCCAAGTCAAAGTGTTGAAGTACACAACGATAAAAGTGATGAACAAAAGCAAAATTATAGCAAGGTTCATATCCCTATACTGGTAAGCAGCCACGGCCAACAAGTAACCCAACCCACCAGACGGCGGCGTCACTATGCTTCCTTGATATTGTATGTATTCAGCTGCAATCATGAAAAACCAGCCGTCACACCATGCCAAATAGGCACCCGACACCACAGCCGGAGTGATAGCGGGCAACACCACATGCCTGATGTACGGCCAACCGGTCAAGCCGAAACCTCGTGCTGACTCAACGACGTTCGTTGGGATGCTACGAATCGCTCCTAGCACGCCGAAGAAAATGGCCCATGCCATAGACGTAAAAAGCAAGATTATAACAGAAAACTCGATGCCTAATGGTCCAAGGGCAAAGAGGAAGCCTATGACTACTGGGAAATAGCCGAGGATAGGGATAGACTGCAAGAGATCGATAAAGGGCGTAAGAATCAGCGATGCATACCGATTTGTAGCGGCCAGGATACCAAAAGAAACTCCCCAAAGAACCGAAATTAAGAGCGTGAATGAAATGCGCGAAATCGTGCTCAGAGTATAAAGGGGGAGGTTCTTAACTTCAGTGTAAGGTAAGAAGGTTACGATTAGCCAAGCCGCCACGGAAAGGATAACCAAACCTGCAACGAACTGAATCACGAGCTTTCGCACGATTCATGCGCCAACTTAACCTCAACTATGAACGCAAAAAAAACACACATGAGCGATTTAAGAATATCGACAACAGAAAACCGGTGGTAGGACTCTTTTCGAAAACGTTATAAGAATTATGCATGTTCGTCATATGATGCTATTCGACTTGTTAAGTGCCATTGAAGAGGCGCGAGTGTATTGAAGACTTCCAACCACACCGTTTCGAATAAAACCTCTGACACGACTCGAGCGGAGCCGTCTACCGAAGAACTGCTCGCGTTGCCTCTTGATGAACTTTTCCAGCGTCTGAACACTTCACAGTCGGGTTTAACATCGCAAGAGGCGGGAAAACGGCTCCAAGTCTATGGCCGCAACGAATTGGCTAAAAGAAAACGACGCACGGCCGTGGCAGAATTCTTTTTTCACCTCAGAAATCCTCTGATTCTAATCTTGTTGCTTGCGGGTTTGATTGCGGGGTTCTCAGAACTGCGCTCGCACGAAGTACCCGTCGATGCGATTATCATATTTTCCATACTGATTCTGAGCATGTTTCTCGACGTTTATCAAGAGTCCAAAGCCGAAAATGCTGCAGAAATCCTGAAAGAAAAAGTAACGACAACAGCAACTGTGTTCAGAGATGGCGCCGCAATAGAAGTGAAACTCGTCGAGATTGTTCCCGGCGACGTGATACGCCTCTCAGCAGGAGACATGGTGCCAGCCGATGCACGAGTGATAACGGCGAAGGATTTGTTCATAAACCAGTCCGCTCTAACGGGCGAGTCATTCCCCGTGGAGAAAACCGCAGAACCCTTAAAGACTCCAAGCGCCGCAACCACGGAATGGAACAACTGCCTCTTCTTGGGGACATCTGTGGTCAGTGGAACCGCGACTGCTCTCGTGATAAAGACGGGGAATTCCACGGAATTCGGCAAAATCGCCCATAAACTGGCTGGTCGAGAGGTCGAAACCGAATTTGAACGTGGGCTCAGAAGATTTGGTTTCTTGATTATGGAAGTAACCATTCTTTTGGTGCTGTTCGTTTTTATGGTGAACGCGCTCTACAAACGGGACCCCGTGCAATCGTTGCTCTTTGCGTTGGCTTTGGCGGTGGGGTTAACGCCTGAACTCTTGCCTATGATTATTTCGATAAACCTTTCAAAGGGCGCTCTTTCAATGTCTAAGAGAGGCGTCATCATAAAGCGGTTGTCCTCGATTGAGGATTTCGGAAGCATGGACACCTTATGCACGGACAAGACGGGTACGTTAACCGAGAACAAAATAACTCTTGTGCTGCACGAGGATATTGAGGGCAAAGACAATGACAAAGTTCTGCTCTATGCTTTCCTGAACAGTTATTTCGAGACAGGCTTGAGAAGCCCACTTGACGACGCCATTCTTGAGCACAAAGAGATTGACGTTAGTAACTACCAGAAAATCGACGAAGTGCCGTTTGACTTCACCAGAAGACGTGTTTCCATAGTGGTCGAACATGAACGGCAAAGGTTCTTCATCGTCAAAGGGGCACCTGAAGAGATTTTCAAAGTGTGCACGTACTGCGAATTCCGTGACGTTGTCGTTGACTTTTCAAGCGAACTGCAAAAAATGGCCGAGCAAAAATATCTAGACTTGAGCACTGAAGGATACCGTGTTTTGGGAGTTGCTTACAAGAAAATAAAGAAAGAGAAGGCAGTGTACTCGATAAGCGATGAAAGTGACATGGTTCTTCTTGGCTTCGTGGCTTTCCTCGACCCGCCCAAAGAAACCGCCAAAGAATCTGTAGAGCTCTTAAAAAAGAGTGGAATAGAATTTAAGATTCTCACGGGCGACAACGAACTGGTCACAAAAAAAACTTGTGAACAGCTGGGCTTCGAAATCACAGGAATCATAACGGGCAACGAAATCCAACAGATGGGAGACGACGCACTCGCAAGAATTGTCGAAAAAACCAACGTTTTCGCACGGGTGTCACCTGGACAAAAGGACAGAATAATGACCGCCTTAAAAAACAATGGCCACGTCGTGGGTTTTCTGGGCGACGGTATCAACGATGCACCATCGTTGAAAACTGCGGATGTAGGCATATCCGTTGACAATGCCGTCGACGTGGCAAAGGAGTCGGCGGACATTATACTGCTGCAGAAGGACTTGACGGTACTTCAGCAAGGTGTTTTAGAAGGACGAAAAACTTTCGGCAATACGATGAAATACATAATGATGGGCACCAGTTCAAACTTCGGCAACATGTTCAGCGTGGCAGGCGGATCCTTGTTTTTGCCGTTTCTGCCCATGATGCCCACACAGATACTGCTTAACAACTTGCTCTACGACATATCCGAGCTAACAATCCCCACAGACAACGTAGATCCAGAATACGTCGAAAAACCCAAAAAATGGGACATATCTTTCATCAGGAAATTCATGATATGCCTAGGACCTATAAGCTCCATCTTCGACTTCCTTACCTTCTTCATAATGCTCTTTGTATTTCACGCATCGCCAGCGCTATTTCAGACAGCATGGTTCATGGAATCTCTCTGCACACAATCTCTAGTAGTCTTTGTGATAAGAACACGGAGGTCGCCATTCTACAAGAGCAAGCCGAGCAATCCCTTACTCATCAGCACACTGTTAGTAGTTGCCATAGCGCTAACATTACCATTAACCTTTCTAGGACAAGACCTGTTCGGATTCGTGGCGCCGCCTCCCGCTTTCTACGCAATTCTTGTGGGACTAATCTTAGCCTACTTAACGTCAGCAGAGCTTGTTAAGAGATGGTTCTACAGGCGATATCAATATCTTGTAGATAAAATGTAGGCAACAAAAAAGGGAGTCTACATGCGCTTTGTCAAGTAATTGAATATCGTCAGCTTCTGCATCTCAGTAGTGCCTTCATAAATCTCCGTAATCTTCGCACAACGATGAAAACGCTCCACATGATAATCAGCCAAGTAACCATAGCCGCCGTGAATCTGAATAGCCTCGTCAGTCACTTCCATGGCAACCCTGCCCGCGTAGGCTTTCGCCATAGACGTCGCCATAGGATCAGGCTTGCCCTGGTCATAAAGCGCAGCCGCCTTGTAAGTCAACAGTCTCGCTGCTTCGATTTTTGTGGCCATCTCGGCGAATTTGAAGGATATAGCCTGGAAATTCATTATCGGAGTATTGAATTGTTTCCTGTTTTTGGCGTACTGGAAAGCCTTCTCAAACGCTCCCTGCGCCATGCCCACTGCTTGTGCTGCGACTGTTATGCGTGTGCCGTCGAAGAGTTCCAGCGTGTAATAGAAGCCCTTGTTCAATTCGCCTACGAGGTTGGTTTCTGGCACTTTGAGGTCGCTCAAAGCGAGTGACCCCGTGACACAGGGTTTGATGCCCATCTTGCCGTGCAGTTTGGTCGCGTCCAAGCCTGGCGTGCCCTTCTCTGCGAGGAACATGCTCTGTCCCCGGTGCGGTGGCTGCACGTTCGGGTCTGATTGGCAAAGTATGATGAAATAGTTGGCTGTGGTGGCGTTTGTTATGAATTCTTTAGCGCCGTTGATTATCCACTCGTTGCCTGTTTTGACGGCTTTGGTGTCCATGCGGGTGATGTCGCTTCCATGCTCTGGCTCAGTGAACGCCGCCGCTGAAATTGCTTCGCCGTTGGCTAAGGGTGGGATGATTTTTTTCTTTTGTTCCTCGTTTCCGTGATGAAGCAGGACATCTGGAATCATGAGGTTTCCAAGCGACACCGCCGTGCCGAGCCCCGGGTCGACTCTGCACATCTCTTCGACCACTAGACAGTCTTCGAGTACGCCGTAGCCTTGTCCGCCGTATTCCTGGGGAATTCGCATACTAGTGAACCCGAGTTTGGCGGCTTTCTTGTAAAGCTCCATTGGGAATTCTTCTTTCTGGTCAAGCTCCAAGGCGAGTTCGGGTGTGAACTCTTTTTCGCAGAATTCCTTCACTGCGCGCTTGATTTCCTTCTGTTCATCGTTCAGTTCAAAGTGCATTTGTCGTGTTCTCCTTATGGTGTAGAAGCTATGCTTTCTGTCCTTTCAGTTCATATATTTTGTTCTTTAAAGACGGCACAACCTTGAACAAATCGTCGACAACGCCATAGTCGGCCACGCTGAAGATGGGCGCGTTGGCATCTTTATTCACCGAAATAATCAAGCCCGAACTCTTCATGCCGAGCACGTGCTGGAAGGCGCCGCTTATTCCTAGGGCAATGTAAAGTTTTGGTTTTACCGTTTTTCCCGATGTGCCCACTTGTCGGTCGTTGGGTAGCCAGCCTTTATCCACTATGGGGCGTGAGCATGCGAGCGTGCCTCCGAGAGCCTTCGCCAACTCTTCAACCATTGGGATGTTGCAGACGTCTTTTATGCCTCTTCCAACGCCGATGAGTACTTCTGCGGCTGTTATGTCCACCCCGCCGGGCGGTGGCGGAACATACTCGATGAATCGTTTAACAGTAATCTCTTCTTTCAGTGGCGAGGGGACTTCGAATATTTCGCCGTTGGCTGGTGTTCTCTTTTGAACCGAGAAGGTGGCTTGTCTGATGGTTGCCATGTAGCTTTCCGCTTTGCTCAGCGTTGCTTTGACGTTTACTTTGCCGCCGTACATCTGACGCGTAACGGCTAAAGTATCGTTTTGGTATTCTAAGTCTATGCAATCTGTTGCTAACGGGATACTGAGCGAAACCGCTAGGCTGGGTGCCAAGTCGACGCCGAACGAAGTGTGACCAATAAGAGTAAGCAGTGGCTTGTGTTCTTTTATCAGTTGAGCCAGCACGGTTTGGTAGGCTTCAGAATTGAAATTCTCCAGCTTGGCGTCGTCAACAACTAGCACGTGTTTCGCATATTCTGCCAGTGCTTTTGCTTGGTCTTTCATGTTCTTTCCAAGCAGCACTGCAGTTAATTCTGTGCCTGTTTTTTCCGCCAGTTCTACGCCTTTGTAGAGCATCTCGAAAGTTATGTCTCTAAACTGTCCCTGCCTGTGCTCTGCGAGAACAAAAATTTCCTTCATTATATCAACCCCTTGGCTTTAAGAAGCTCAGCAATTTTGGTCGCGACCTCGTCGGGACTGCCCTTAAGAAAATCTGCCTGCTTCTCCACGGGCGGCACGTACATTTTGTCTACTTTAAGCCATGAACCAGCCTCACCAACTTCATTTTCGCTCAAGCCTAAATCTGCCAAGCCCATTATTTTGATTTCTTTCTGCATAGCTTTCCTAATGCCCATGATGGAAACATAACGCGGCTCGTTTATGCCCGTCTGCACCGAGATTACAGCGGGCAACTTCACTTCAACCACTTCTTCGAGGCTTCCTTCCAGTTCGCGTTTGACTCGAGCAACTTGATCGTTAATCTCGAGTTTCTTCACCATCGTAACGTGCGGAATACCCAGAAGTCTAGCGAGAATCGGACCTACCACTGCATTGCCATCGTCACTCGCTTGAGCGCCAGTTATTATAACGTTGAATGGCAGATTCTTAATCGACTTGGCAAGAATCTTGGCAATTGTGTAGCTGTCTGAGCCTTCGAATTTTGGGTCGGTTAGGCGTACGCCTTTGTCTGCGCCTCTGGCTAGGCATTTTCTGAGTGTGCTGTCTGCTTCTGCCGAACCTAGTGTGACGGCTGTTACTGTGCCTCCGAATTTCTCCTTCAGACGCACTGCTTCCTCTACGCCATAATCGTCCCACTCGTTGATGTCAAAAACCAAGCCCGTTTTCTCTATGCTCTTTGCATTTCCAGCGATTTTCAGGTCGGCTTCGGCTGTTTCAGGAACGTGCTTCACACAGACTATTACGTCCATACATTCTCCCTTCGCTTCCCTTCCTAAATGCCCAACTTGTCTTTAACTGCTTTGCGCTTTTCCTCTTTCAACGGTCCAAACTTTTTGATTCTCTCAGTAAACATGGAAAACAACTCTGAAGCTTTCTTGTACACTGGCAAGGGCACGTAACTATAACGCACCCGCATGCTCTCTATGCCGTACTCTCCGAACGTCTTGTTCATCTCAATCATACGCTTCTTGGTAAACGTCACGTCCACGTCCTGCTGACCCTCAACAACCAGCACTCCATCGGCGCCATAAGCGAACGCCGAGAGCACGTGTTTCAGCCCGATGATAGCCGTTGACGGTACAGCCACGATGCGGATGTTTTCAGGATAGTTCATGCGGTCTAGTCCCAGAAAGTCCATGCCCGTGTACCCGACGCTCTTATCCACGAAGGCGACTACTCTGACTTCGTCAGGCGTCTTGTCCATGAGCACACCTTTTAACGCCGCAGTGATCTGCCTATTAGTGGAGTTTTTGAAGTCTATAGCCTCTTTAGGACAAACTGGAATGCACGCGCCACAGCCAACACACTGGAACGGGTCGATTTTGGCTTTAGCGTTCTCCATAGTGATGGCTTTGACTGGACAGATTGGCACGCAGGCACCGCATCCGTTGCACAGGTCAGTGATTACGAAGGCTTTCTCAGGACTTGTGGTAACGTATTCTCCCTTAAGGAATAACGAAGCTCTAGCCGCTGCACCAAGCGCTTCGGAAACCGTGTCACGCACGTCTTTCGGATTCAATGCACAACCACACGCGAAGATTCCAGTCATAAGCGAGTCCACAGGGTCAAGCTTGGGATGTTTCTCTTGAATAAAGCCATCTTCGCCTAACGAGAGTTTCATCTTACCAGCGAGTTCTTTCAGTCCAGCAGGTGGCACCATGGGCGTAGCGAGGGCGACCATGTCGAATTCGTCTTCTCTAACTTCGCCCATCAAGGAGTCTTCAGCCACAACAGCGAGTTTGCCATTGTCTTTCTTATACACCTCAGCGACTTTGCCCCGTATGAACACCACACCTGCTTCTTGGTCTTTCCAGTAAAGCTCTTCATAGCCCCTTCCCGTGGCTCTAATGTCCGTGTAATAGATGGTGACATCCACGCCTAGCATCTTCTTCAGAACTTCAGCCTGCTTCAACGAGTACATGCAACATATGCGGCTGCAATAAGGAATGTAATTCTTATCTCTTGAACCGGCGCAGAGGACGATGGCTATTTTCGACACGTTGCTTCCGTCGGCTCGTTTCACTATGCCCTCCGTGGGTCCTGAAGCCGAAGTTAATCGTTCTAGGTCCATCATGGTTATGACGTCTTTGTAAGCACCATACCCGTAAATCTTGAGCTGATTGGCGTCGTATAGCTCGTAACCCGTCGCCATGATTATGGCACCCACGTTCAGCTCGATTGTTTTGCCCGCGTCGTCCAAGTTGATAGCCTTGGATGGACACAACTGTGCACATTTTCCACACTTGTTACAAGCCGCAAAATCAATCACGTAAGTCGAAGGCACTGCCTGGGGAAATTCTATGTATGCCGCCTTTCTCTGGCTCAGGCCTTCGTTGAATTTGTCCACGACCGTAACAGGACAGACCTTGGCGCAGACGCCGCAACTTCTACATTTTTCAGTGTCGACGCCGCGTGGTTTCATGAAAACCTTAACCTGATAATTGCCTGGTCGACCGCTGATGTCTTGCATTTCGGCGTAAGTGTACAAGTTCACGTTTGGGTTTCTTCCCACTTCAGCCATTCTAGGCGTGAGAATACATTGAGCACAGTCCAGCGTCGGAAAAACTTTGGTTAATTTCGCCATGTTGCCGCCTATGCTGGGTTTTCTTTCAACCATGAACACCTTGTGACCTAAATAGCCCAAATCTAAAGCCGCAGTGATGCCCGCTATTCCTCCGCCGACGATGAGAATATCGCGTGAACCCTTCTCACTGATGCTTTGTAGAGGCTCTAACGCAAAACTACGCTCATATCCGCCTCGGATTAGACTTACAGCCTTTTTCGTGGCTTCTTCCGATGGTTTAGGTCCGTGAACCCATGCATCTTGCTCGCGTATGTTGACGAATTCGAGCATGTAAGGGTTTAAGCCTGCGCGTTCGAGGACGCTTTGAAAAGTGGGCAAATGCATACGCGGCGTACAACTGGCCACGACCACATGATCTAACGCTTTCTTCTTAATGTCGTCAATGATGATGTCCTGGGCGGGACGAGAACAGAGATACTTATTGAACCTTGCAATCACGACACCGTCCCAATTCTTAACCGTGTCGACAATTTTTTTAACGTCCACAACGTTGCCTATGTTGCCGCCGCACTCGCACACGTAAATGCCGATTTTCGGCTTGTTTGCTTCCATCATCTTTCAGCTCTGCTTTCTGAGACCTTTACATTTGTCTTGAGAAAGACACTAAAAAGCAAAACACTTAAAAAATCTTATGCTTTCTTGTATCCCAAACGAGACGTTAGAGATGAACGCACAAGAACTAGTACAGAAGCACAAACTCCTCGAATGCATACAATGCGGCATGTGCACGGGAAGCTGCCCAGTAGCAAGAAAAGCCAATCTCAACATTAGACGCTACATGCGAGAAGTTTCCGCAGGCGGCAAAGTAACCATTCATCCACAAAACGAGTTATGGAGCTGCACCACCTGCAGCACCTGCGGCATACGCTGTCCAAAAGACCTCAATCCCTATGACTTTCTCATCGACATCCGCAGCATGGCGGTTGAAGAGGGCAAAATCGCCACCACGTTACGCGACGCGTTGGAAAGCGTCTACAACAACGGCAACCCGTGGGGAAGAATCAGAGCCAAACGCTCAGAATGGGCACAGGGCTTGAACATCAAGCATGCTTCGCAGGGAGTTGAATTTCTGTACTTCGTCGGCTGCACACCCGCTTATGATCCGAGAGTGCAAAGCGCAGCCAAAAGCTTGGCACAGTGCTTCGCGAAAGCCGGCGTTAACTTTGGCACATTAGGCGACGAGGAGAATTGCTGTGGAAATGAGGTTTACGGCATAGGCGAGAAGGGTTTGTTCGATTTTCTCGTCGAAGAAAACGTGAAACTCTTCAACAAATACAATATTACGCAGCTTGTTACAGGTTGTCCACACTCTTTTCACTCTTTCAAAAACCGGTATAATCA
The DNA here is from genome assembly GCA_035542635.1 of Candidatus Krumholzibacteriaceae bacterium. Taxonomy (GTDB): domain Archaea; phylum Thermoproteota; class Bathyarchaeia; order Bathyarchaeales; family SOJC01; genus DATHCB01. The sequence continues at coordinate 18,379 of DATKLC010000084.1, forward strand.
GCCAGGTCTCAAAGTCTTGCACCACACACAACTGCTCTCAGACTTGATCGACAACAAGAAATTCACGTTTACGAAAGAACTGAACAAAACAGTCATCTACCATGACCCGTGTTATCTGGGCAAGCAAAACGGCATTTACGAAGAACCACGCAAAATAATACAAAGCATCCCAGGCGTGAAACTGGTAGAATTCGACCGAAACAAAGAACGAAGCCTATGCTGCGAAGGCGGGGGCGGCAGAATGTGGGTAGACATTCCAGGCGAGCGGCTGGCTGAAGTGCGCGTGAAAGACGCAGCTAAGGCTGGCGCGGAAATCTTAGCGACTGCTTGTCCGTTCTGTCTCTTAACCTTCGAGGACGCGGTCAAAACAACTGGCTTGGAAGGAAAGCTTCAAATCATGGACATAGCCGAACTGCTTGGCCAAGCCATTTAATTTGTTTTTCAGGTTTTTGTTTCTTAGAAAACTATAAAGGATGGTTAGTAGAAGGTAAAAGATTCTCGTCAGAGAAGGAAAGAGGACGAAAATGGAAACTCTAACTCACGACATAGTAATCGTCGGAGCCGGTCTGGCAGGCCTAAGAGCCGCCGTAGCCGCAGCTCAAGTCAACACCAAACTAAGCATAGCAGTAATCTCCAAAGTCTACCCCGTGCGGTCGCACTCCTGCTGTGCCCAAGGCGGGACAGGTGCGGCGATGCGGGAAGGCGACTCGTTGGAACTACACGCCTTCGATACGGTGAAGGGCTCCGACTATCTAGCAGACCAGGACATTGTAGAGTTTTTTGTTAAGCAGGCACCCAAAGAGATAGTTCTCTTGGAGCACTGGGGATGCCCATGGAGCCGAGATTCAAACGGCAGAATAAACCAGCGCAGCTTCGGTGGACACAGTTTCCCCAGAGCATGCTTCGCAGCTGACATGACGGGTTTTCACGAGATGCACGCGTTGTATGGGGAAGCGCAAACGCATGACAACATCAAATTCTATGATGAGTGGTTCGCCACCTCGATGCTCGTTGAAAACAATAAGGCAACAGGCTTAACAGCCATACAGATGAAAACGGGCAAGATGCGCGCCTTCCGCGCCAAAGCAACCATCATGGCAACAGGCGGACACGAGCGCATCTACCAGTTCACCACGTTCTCGCACATAGCCACTGGCGACGGAATGACCATAGCCTACCGTGCAGGTGCACCGCTGGAAGACATGGAATTTGTCCAGTTTCACCCAACAGGACTCGTGCCTTCGGGCGTGCTAATCACAGAAGGCGCACGTGGAGAAGGTGGATATCTGCTAAACAAGAACGGCGAGCGCTTCATGAAACGCTACGCGCCTGAAAAAATGGAGTTGGGTCCACGCGACATCGTAGCCCGTTCAGAGCAGACTGAGATTCTGGAGGGCAGAGGCTGGGAAGGACCATACGGACCTTACATCGCCTTGGACCTGACGCACTTGGGTGAGGAGAAGATAAACGAGAGGCTTCCGCTCATCCGCGATGTTGCTATTAAGCTGGGCGGAGTCGATCCAGTTAAGGAGTATATTCCGATCAGACCCGCGGCGCATTACTCGATGGGCGGGATTAAAGCGAACATGAAAGCAGAAACTCCCATCGCGGGCTTGTACGCTGCTGGTGAGTGCTCTTGTATGAGTCTTCATGGCGCCAACAGGCTGGGCACGAATTCAACCGCTGAATGTGTAGTTTTCGGTGCGGTGGCGGGTGAGGAAGCAGCGAAGTATGCGGCATCTGCCAGTTTCGGTGACGTGTCTAATGAGAAAGTCATGGCTGAAGAGAAACGCGTGTTCGACACCGTTCTGGGCAGCAGAGGCGACGAAAAGGTTGCCCGAATCAGGGAAGATATGAGGCGCGTGATGAACGACAAAGCATGGATCTTCAGGAGTGGCGACCAACTGAACCAAGCTTTGCGGGAGATTAGGATGCTTAAAGAAAGGTTCAAGCACATTACAGTTGACGATAAGGACGATGAATTCAACACTGGACTGATTGCCGCGTTGCAGCTTGACTACATGCTTGACCTCGCTGAGATAACAGTGGTCAGCGCGATTCCACGCCAAGAATCTCGGGGCGCACATTCGCGGCGTGACTTTCCAAAACGCGACGATGCAAACTGGCTTAAACACACGTTAGCCTACTACACAAGCGAAGGTCCACGACTTGAATACGGTCCAGTTACGATTACGAGGTGGCCACCTGCCGCCAGGACATACTAGGAGATGAATGACATGTTGAATGAGAAAACTGTGGAGCTTAAGGTACATCGTTTCGACCCGAAGCAGAATAGACGTTACGTTTCCAGTTACAAGGTTCCCGTGCGCAAGGGCACAACCATACTCGAAGCCCTGTTCTATGTCAAAGATAACCTCGATGAAACCTTGACGTTTCGTCACTCGTGCGGTATGGGAATCTGCGGCAGTTGCGGCATAATGGTCAACAACAAGCCCATGCTCGCTTGCTACACTCAGGTGCTTGACCTCGAAACTGACTTGTTGGAGCTTGAGCCGTTGCAGAACATGCCCGTGATTAAGGATTTGGTCGTGGATATTCAGCCGTTTATGGACACATTAAAGCGGATTAAGTTGATTCTGGACAAGCCCGAAGAGGCGTTTAAGAATCCTGAAGAGTTTAGGCAATCGAGCGAGGAGCTGAAGAAATTCTGGGATTTGACGCTGTGTACAAAATGCTCCATCTGCTATTCGGTTTGTCCCGCGGCAATTGATGAGAAGTTTATGGGACCCGCCACTTATGCGACAAACTACAGGTTTATCATAGATTCCCGTGATGAAGGTCAGGACGACAGGTTGAAGCGGATGTCGGACAACGTTTGGCTGTGTACTTCGTGTCACAGTTGCACGCTGTCCTGTCCGAAGCTGGTTAACGCTTCTTCGTCTGTTGTCGATGAGCGCAGTTTGATGGTGGAAGGTAGCGGTGTTCCACGTTCCGTGAGAGACGTGCTCACGGGCGTTATGCGATACAACAACCCGCTCGGTATGAATCCAGCTAAACGAATGGACTGGGCAAAAGACCTTAACGTCAAAACATTCCCAGAAACCACGAAAGCAGACATCCTGTATTTCGTGTGTTGTGCGAATGCGTACGACCAGAGAGACCAAGAAATCGCAAAGGCAATGATTCCAATTTTCAATCAGCTAGGGCTTAGCTTTGCAACTTTAGGCATGGAGGAATACTGCTGCGGTGACCATATACTCAGGCTGGGCGAAAAGGGTTTGTTCGAAAGCCTTGCAGAGCACAACGTGGACGCTTTCAAGAGTTTCGATGCGAATAAGATCGTGGTGCTTTCGCCTCACTGTTACAACACTTTCAAGAACGATAAGCCATACGCAGATGCAAAACTTCCAGTGCAGCATTACACGCAGTTTTTGGCTGAAGCAATTGAGCAGGGCAAAATCAAGCCGACTAAGCCTGTTAAGAAGCGAGTCACGTATCACGACCC
>DATKLC010000085.1:0-17383 GCA_035542635.1 Candidatus Krumholzibacteriaceae bacterium
TCATTGTTCTTAGTTTCTTGTGTATGTCGTAGATTGTTTGTGGTCCTTTCTGGGCTAGTGTTTGGAATGTGGCTTTGTTGAGTTTGGCTTCTCTTCCTTTGAAGACCGAGAGCCGCGTCTATGGTGTCTTGTTTCTCCCCACATTCCTTACTCGCCCGAACAATTTGGCAATAAACGACGCTGCAGAAGTTTATTCATACTTACCCGAAAGGATTGCGTCAGTGATGGTCTGGTAGAACCACGGGTTCTCTCAGCATATTTGCAGTATATTTGGATCCTAGTAGTATCATATATGGAACGGAGTAGGGGGGAGCGCAGAGCAGATACACACGCACAGAAAAAAACTAGCCAAGGAATTCCCACGATTATCTCTTTATAGGCGCAATTAAGTAATGCTATTCACGGAGAACCCTAAATCAATGCACGAAACCAAGCAAATCGCACTCGAACGCATTCGCATTTTATTCAATCTCGCAAGAGAAACCATTCACGAAAACCCCACTTTGGCACAACGCTATGTGAACATTGCACGACGAATTTCCATGACCGCAAAAGTGCGATTGCCCGTTGAATGCAGGCGCCAAGTTTGTAGGCATTGCAAAAGGTTTATTTTGCCCGGCGTAAACTGCCGCGTTCGCTTACAGCAACATCCAGAACCACATGTGGTTGTAACATGTTTACTATGCGGCAAGAGCGCAAGGGTTCCATTGAAAAACAGGAGGAAGATAAAGGATGCTAACGCCAAGAATGAAACGCAGAATAAAACATGAATTAAGCACCGAAAAACCAACAGTTTGGATGGGCAAAGAAGGCGCAACCACCCACATCATAGCCGAAATAAACAGGCAACTAGACACAAAAGAAATGATAAAAATCCGAATCCTAAAAACAATGCTAAAAGAAGAAAAAACAAAAACCCTCGCAAAACAGATAGCAGAACAAACAGGCGCAACGCTCGTGGAAATTCGAGGCCATACATTCATACTCTACCGACACAGGAAACCCAAGCCCAAGAAAACATGAAGAAAGCCTTTATAAGACGCATGCGAATATGCAGAAGGAAAACCAAGGAGAAAACACATTGCCAACACCATTCGACATCCCATCATCCACACTAATCGAAAAACTAGCCAAATACCTAAAAGAAAACATCGACCAAATAACACCACCCGAATGGGCGCCATTAACAAAAACAGGCTCCCACGCAACACTACCGCCACAAGACCCAAATTGGTGGTACACAAGAGCCGCATCGCTCCTAAGAAAAATCTACATACACGGCCCCATCGGCACACAGCACCTGCGTTACGATTACGGCGGAAGAAAAGACCGCGGAGTAAGACCAGAACATGTCAGAATTGGCGCGGGAGGAAATATCCGTAAAATCATGCAACAACTCGAAGCCGCGGGGCTTGTGGAAAAAGATAAGAACCATGGAAGAATCATGTCACCTGAAGGAAGGCGCCTTCTCGATTCACTTTCAACAGAAATAAAGAAAGAACTTGAAAAAACCGTGCCCGAACTGAAAAAATATTAAGGTGCCAAAAGGATGAGCGAGGACGAAGAACTTGAAGACATTCGTAAAAGAAGAATGCTTCAGCTACAGCGAAAACTCGCCGATGAACAGCAACGCATGCAGATGGCGCAGCAAGTAGAACAACAAAAACAAGCGCTACTGCGTCAAATATTAACGCCAGAAGCAAGACAAAGATTAAACAACCTAAAAATGGTAAAACCAGAATTCGCAGCCCAACTCGAACTACAACTGATACAACTCGCGCAAAGCGGGCGCCTAAACATCCCGTTGAACGATGAACAACTGAAAGAACTCCTTGCAAAGTTACAATCAACCAAACGCGAAATCAAAATCAGGAGAGTATGAGCATGGCAAGAAACAAACCCACTGCCAAAAAACGAAGATTGATACGAGCAGGAAAACAAAAACGTGCAGTTCCCACATGGGTTGTGGCCAAAAGCGGCGGAAAATTCAGAAGACATCCGAAACAGAAACCGTGGCGACGCACAAAAATAAGAGCATAAATCAGAAGGGAGCATAAGTGAGCAAATCCCAAGAAGAAAAAAACGAAAAAAACATGCCAGAATCGGAAGAGGCACTAGCAGAAGCTGAAGAAGAAACGAAATTAGACGAAAGCGAAGCTAAGGCTGAAACTGAAGAATTGCCAGAAGAAGTGAAAGAGGAAACCGAAGAAGAAAAAGAAACAATCGAAGAAACTGCCTTAGGTGAAGAAACAAAGGAAGAAGCAGAAGAAAAAGAAGAAGAGGAAGAGAAACCCAAAAAAGAAGAGCTGGAAGAAGACATCGTTGAAGAAAAATTCTACACGATCCCACTGCGAAGAGCTTGGATTATGCCTCCGAAACAACGAGCGCCAAGAGCCATGCGAATAATCAAGAGCTTCGTGGAAAAACACATGAAAATCGGCGTCACAAAAGAGGCTGAAGAAGAAACCGAAGAAGAAAAAGAAGAAAGGTTAATCATCAGCGCCGAGCTGAACGAAAAAGTCTGGCTCCGAGGAATCGAAAAACCGCCAAGAAGAATCAAAGTACGAGTTGTAAAAGATTCTGAGGGAAATGTAACCGTTTATCCCGCTAAAGGCGACTAATTTTTGGGAATTTTCATTTCCAGCATTTTCGGAAGCGCAAGCATAGGGGTGTTTTCCCTGCTTACCGACCACTTGTTTATCGTGCCCTCTTTAGCGCCCGAGACAAGAATGGAAAAACTGGGCGAACAGCTAAAAGTAAAAATCGTTTTCACGACAATTGGTTATTCTCTCTTAATCGGTGCGCTTGCGTGTGGAAATTCCAAAGGCTTGATTTTCCCTCATTTTGTCCGAGAGGAAGAGCTTCAGCCCATATGCTCCGTTACAGACAAAAACGATGTGAACATAACCGTCATGGAGACAAAAAGAACAGCGTATGGAAACATCGTGTTGGCAAACGATTTTGGCGCCATCGTAGCTCCGCGAGTAAACCCAGAAACCTTAAAACTGATCTCTGACACCTTGGGCGTGGAAGCAGTGCATGGCGAGATCGCTGGTTTGCCTTATGTCGGGTCATTGGCTTCTGCAACAAATAGGGGCGTGTTGGCGCATCCGTTGATTAAGGATGAGGAAAAGGAGCTTTTGAAGAGTGTTTTGCGTGTTCCCGTGGAAGTTGGAACGGTTAACTGTGGGATTCCTTATGTGAAAACGGGATTGTTGGGAAACAGTTATGGGGCAGTTGCGGGATTGTTAACAACTGGACCCGAATTATTTATTATTGAGAGCGCACTGGATTTGGTGGAATGAAAAATGAGTGAAGTGAAAATATTCAGAGTTTCGGGGCAAATTGCAAAGCCAAACTGGAAAACGAACTTTCAAAAAGAAGTTAGAGCGCTAAAGCCAGAAGAAGCAAAAGAAATAATCTACACTGAATTGGGCAGCAGGCACAAGGCGAAGAGGTTTCAAATCAAAATAGCCACTGTGGAAGAGGTAAAACCAGAAGACATTCAAGACCCTGTATTGAGAAAAATGGTTTTAGGAGAAGCTAGAAGTGTCAAGTGATGATGAAACCTTCCGCAAAGTAGCCATGGAGCTTCGCATCCTAGAAAACACGGCGGAAACTTTACAGTCGAGAATTAACTTTGTAAACGCTGCCATCACGGAGCTCACTTATTCGCACATGACTTTAGAGGGGTTGGAAAAAGAGAAGCCCGATGCGCCTCTTTTTGTGCCGATTGGCGGAGGCTCTTACATTAAAGCCAAGCTGGAAAGCCCTGATAAGATAGTTTTCGGCGTAGGTGCAGGCGTGGCTATAGAGAAAACCTTTGTGGAAGCTAAGGAGAAAATCAAAAGCCGCATTGAGGAGATGGAGAAATCCCGAACCAGCATGGAGCAACAGTTGGAGCAAGTGTTGGAACGTATTCACATGGATCGAGAAAAACTTCAGGAAATGAGCGCTGGACTGAGCAGAAAAGAGCGCGGAGCACATGTTCGAGAAGCTAAAGGTAGGCCTTAACAGCCTCGTCAACAAAGTCACCGTAACAGAGCTAAAGGCAGATCAGCTTCATCCCATCTTATCTGAATTTAAATTGAGCCTCATTGAAAATGACGTTGCTGTACCCGTGGCTGAGCGTGTGTGTGAGGAAATGGAAAAACAGCTCAACGGCATTCAAGTAAAACGTCTCGAGGACAAGAAAAAACTTGTTTTGCAGAGTCTGCAGAAGGTCTTGATTGAGATTTTAAACACAGGTAATCATGTTGATTTGTGGAGCATGTTGGAAAAGAAAAGAAAAGTAAAAGAGCCTCTTGTCATCGTTTTTGTTGGAATTAACGGTACTGGCAAAACTACCACGATTGCCAAAATAGCGAAGATGTTCATGCGGAAGGGTTTTTCCGTAGTGCTTTCGTGCAGTGATACTTATCGCGCGGGCTCTATTGAGCAGTTGGAGGAGCATGGGAAACGTTTGGGTGTTAGGATGATTCGGCATACTTATGGTGCTGATCCCGCGGCTGTTGCGTATGATGCGATTAGTCATGCGAAGGCGCATGGTATTGATGTGGTGCTCATTGATACTGCAGGGCGGATTCAAACTGATCGTAATTTGATGAATGAGTTGGCTAAGGTTAAGCGTGTTGTAATGCCAGATTTGACGGTGCTCATTGTCGATGCCTTGACTGGAAACGATGCGGTTATGCAGGCGGAGGAATTTCACAATACGGTGGGGATTGATGCTACGATTTTGACGAAGGTGGACGCTGATGTGAAGGGGGGTTCTGCGTTGAGTGTTACTTATGTGACAAAGAAGCCGATAATTTTTATCGGTACTGGGCAATCTTACGAGGATATTGAGGCTTTTGATCCCGAGCGGTTTACGCAGATGATTCTGAAATAGGCTTAGATTTTGTTGAGTAGTTTTAAGAGTACGGCTTTTTCGCTGTGCAGTCTGTTTTCTGCTCTTTCGTGACTGTGCGTGCGTATCTGCTCTGCGCTCCCCCCTACTCCGTTCCATATATGATGCTACTAGGATCCAAATATACTGCAAATATGAACAGAGAATCGGTGGTTGAATTAGAGTGCGAGGTCAAGGATTCTGTAGGCTATTCCTTCGATGATTATGGCGGCGGTTATGTTGGCTAGTGTTATTGTGATAGCTGTTTTCCAGTTGAATTCTTTGGCTAATATCGCGAGCACGCCTGTGGCATATAATAACTGAACAAACGCGCTGCCAATAATGTAAGCGGGAAACACGACATGAATTATCGACTTCGTCCGCGCCCAAGTCTGCCTACAAGCTTTGGGGTTTGTAGAGCGGATGCCCCATGCAGAAAGTGACGCCTTCCAGCAGCTAGATATTCGCGTCTGTTCTTGTATTTTCGAAAGGGCGTGGAAGCGAGGCACCTGTAAAGACGTTGTTCCCACTCGCGTTTTCGAGTGATGTCTACAATTCTCACTTTGTCGCTGGGCTTCAATTTATCTAAATGTTCGCCGTATTCGACTATAAAGTTTCGTGCAAGAACCAGAAGCGCAAAATTATTGTGTTCAGCATAAGAATAAAGCAGTGGGTGTCGCGGTTGGGCGTTGACTTGAAAGATTTGGTTCCGAAAACCGTAGTAGCCCTTGAGAATTTGGGAGGCAAATCCATCGCCATAGACGCTTACAACGCTTTGTACCAGTTCCTAGCCATCATTCGTCAACCCGATGGCACACCGCTGAAGGATAGTAGCGGCAAAATTACTAGTCATCTCAGCGGATTACTGTATCGAACCTCAAACTTGGCCGAGATGGGAATACGAGCGGTGTATGTTTTTGACGGTGCGCCGCCGGTTTTGAAAGAGGTGGAAATCAGGCGGAGAATGCGGATCAAGGATGAAGCTACGGTGAAATATGAGAAAGCCTTGGCTGAGGGGAAAGTGGAAGAGGCGCGTAGTTATGCGCAGATGACGAGCAGGCTCAAAGACTACATGACCGACGACAGCAAACGCCTCCTAACTCTTATGGGTATCCCCTGGATACAAGCGCCCAGCGAAGGCGAAGCGCAAGCCGCACATTTGGCAAGAAAAGGCGACACAGACTTCTGCGCGAGTCAAGATTACGACAGCCTTCTCTTTGGTGCGCCTAAGCTTCTGAGAAACGTGACGATAAGCGGCAGAAGAAAACTCCCGGGAAAACCAGTTTACGTTGATGTGTTGCCAGAAATCGTCGAGTTAGAAAGTACACTTAAAACATTGGGCATAACGTACGAGCAGTTGATTGATGTTGCCATACTAACCGGAACAGACTTCAACCCTGAAGGCATAAAAGGATTAGGACCCAAAACTGCCTTAAAATTGATTAAAGAGTACGGAAGCCTCGAAAAAGCCCTGCCACAAGTGAAAAATGCGGAGTTTCCAGTTGAACCGCAGAGAATTAGGGAGATTTTCCTGCACCCCCAAGTCACAGACAATTACAAGTTAGAATGGAAGCAGCCTGATGTGGAGGGCGTGGTGGATTTCATGGTTAGACAAAGAGATTTCTCCGAAGACCGTGTCCGAAAAGCCTTGGAGAAAATGCAGAAAGGCATGGTGAAACAGAAGGGCAAAACCACGCTTGAGCAATGGTTCGGATAGCCTCAATAGAAATCTTTAACTTGAAATCATGTCAATAAGACAAGTCTTCTCAACAGAAAGGTGAAATTCATGGATAAAAACCAAATCGCCCTATCAGTAGACGAGTTGCCCACAAAATGGTACAACATCGTTCCTGATTTGCCTGAACCATTGCCACCACCGAAAGAACCTGAAACAGGACCATCGCGCATGGATTTTCTCGGCAGAACCATGGTGCACGAATGCTTAGGACAGGAAATGTCGACCGAGCGTTGGATTCCTATACCCGAAGAAATAAGAGAATTATACATTCAAGCTGGTCGCCCGCGTCCTCTTTACAGGGCAAGAAGACTCGAAAAGAAACTGGGCTTGAAAAAGGTAAGTCTCTACTACAAACGCGAAGACCTGTCACCCACAGGCTCACACAAGGTCAACACAGCCTTAGCGCAGGCTTATTACGCGGCTAAAGAAGGCAAAACAACCCTAGTCACAGAAACCGGCGCAGGACAATGGGGAAGCGCGCTCTCATACGCAGCTAACCTCATGAACCTCGACGCCGTGGTCTTTTGGGTACGCAACGTGTACGACTGGAAGACCGACCGCCGCACACTCATGAAACTCATGGGCGCCAAAGTCTATGCTTCGCCGAGCAAAGAAACAAGTTTTGGCAAAGAATTTCTCGCAAAGGATCCGAATAGTCAAGGTTCACTTGGCGTCGCTATCTCTGAGGGCTTGGAATATGCTGAAACGCATGACAAAACCGTCTACTGCCTAGGCTCAGTGTTGAATCACGTTCTCATGCACCAGTCAATAATCGGACTGGAAACCATTAAACAGTTTGAATTAGTCGACGATTCGCCAGACCTGATTGTGGGCTGTCTTGGCGGCGGCTCGAACTTTGGTGGCATAGCCCTGCCTTTCATAGGTGAAGTCTTACAAAAGAAACGTCAATGCCAATTTTTGGCCTCTCAGTCCGAGGCTGCGCCGAATCTCACTAAAGGCGAGTACAGGTACGATTTTGGAGACGTAGCAGAACACACGCCACTGCTGAAAATGTACACGCTAGGACACAGAAGCAACATGCCCACAATAAAAGCAGACGGCTTACGTTATCACGCGGCGGCACCCGTCATAAGCGCTCTCAGGCATCACAACATCATAAACGCAGTCAACTACCCAGCAGATGAAAAACGTATCTTCGAAGCCGCGAGAATGTTTCTCCAGTCTGAAGGATGGCTGGCGGCACCAGAATCCAGCTACGCGCTGAGAGCGGGAATAGACGAAGCGCTCAAAGCGGAAAAGAAAGGCGAAGAAAAAGTCATCTGCATGAACATAAGCGGTCACGGCTTTTTAGACCTTCAAGCATACAAGGAAAAACTCGGCATAGAATGAGATTAAGCGTGTCCAAAACGCCCAGTTAGGGGTACGAAGGCTACCCCGCCCAAATCCTCTTTAGTAACCCTGCCGTCAGCGGTTTTTCTGAAACGCATCAATGTCTGAAACATGTAAGCGCTACCCAACGGAAGCACCAATATGCCTCCAACTCTTAATTGCTCAATCAACGGCGGAGGAACCTGAGGCGCTGCGGCAGTAGCAAGCATGCGGTCGTATGGCGCTTTTTGCTCATAGCCCGTTGAGCCGTCACCGTTTATCACGGTTACACGCTCGCTGAAGCCTGCGTCTTCAAGATTCTTTCTTGCCAGCGTTGCGAGTTCAGTCACTATCTCAACAGTGAAAACGTGACCCCATTTCTCTTTGGCAACATCGCTGGGTGCGACTATTTCGGCTATGGTCGCCGAGTGCCATCCGCAGCCCGTTCCGACTTCTAGGACTTTGTGTCCGACTTCCAGTTCTAGGGCTTCGTTCATTATTGAAACCATGTTTCGCCCAACAAGCGCTCAAGCTTGCTGTGTGGCGCACTGACTGTTTGCCCCCAACCAATAGGAAGCGGACTGTCTACCGCCCCATAGGCCTTTGAACCTTCAGGCAGAAACTTCTCGCGTGGAACAAGCCGCATGGCACGAATCACCGAAGGAGACTGAAGAATACCCTCTTGAGTTAGAGACTCAATCAGGTCATTCCAAGATTCATTGTTCACGCATACTTTCCTCAATAAAAGAAATAGAAAGGGCATGTAACTTAAGACTTTACTTCACGGTAACCGACTTTGCCAGGTTTCGCGGCTTGTCTGGGTCGCATCCGCGTTCGAGCGCCATGTAATACGCGAACAACTGCAGAGGTACGACATAAGGAATTGGAGACAAAACCTCCGGGATACCCTGAGGAACCTCGATGTAGTCGTCGGCTAACCGCTTAATCTCCTCGTCACTCTCCTCGCATATGGCGAGTATCGTGGCACCTCTGGCTTTCATCTCCATAATATTCCCAACAAGCGTCCTTCGAGTCTCATCCCTCGCACAGATAAACACGACCGGAAAACCCTGCTCAACCAAACTAATCGGACCATGCTTGCTCTCACCAGCGGGAAAAGCAATGGCGGGTACGTAGGCGATTTCCATCAGTTTCAGTCTGCCTTCCAAGGCAGTCGCGTAGCTTATCCCTCTGCCCAAGAAAAAGAAGGCTGTGCTGTCTTTGTATTTTTTGGCGAGTTGCTTAATCTTTTCCTGTTGTGTTCTAAGAATGGTTTCGACAATATCGGGTATTTTCAGGACTTTCTCCTCAAGAACATCGATTTCTTCCTGAGAGATTTTTCCCCGCTTCTTGGCCAAGTGAATAGCAAGCTGCGAAAGAACAGACAGCTGCGAAGTGAAAGTTTTCGTGGCTGCAACCCCAATTTCAGGTCCAGACTGCTGACCGATGTACACGCGTGAGACACGAGTCAGCGTTGAGCCAATAGTGTTTGTCAAGCCAAGAATTGTAGCGGCCCGCTGACGGGCGCTTTCAACCGATGCCAAAGTATCAGCCGTTTCTCCAGACTGACTTACGGCCAGAATGGTGCTGTCGATATTGACGGATTTTCCATACTGCTCCACGAACTCCGAAGCAATAGAAGGATGCGTAATATGAAAGGCCAATTTTGAGAACATGTACGTCGAAGCCAAACACGCGTGATGACTCGTACCACATGCAACAAGAAAAACTTCCGACGCACGATCAAGAAAAGTAGTCATGAGCTCCAGATAATGCTCCTGCAAACGCAGAGTGTTCCGCAACGCAAGCGGCTGTTCCATGATTTCCTTCAGCATAAAATATGGATAACCCTGTTTTTCGGCCATTTCGGGCGTCCAATCGATGACTTTAGGCTCCCTATGTACAGGAGACAAATCGGCAATCTTGGAAATCTCATAACCATCTTCACGAAGAACAACCAGCTCGCCATCATTGACTATCACAACCTTATTAGTGTAAGGCAAAAACGCTGGAATATCAGACGCACAGTAAACGCCGTTTTCGCCCACTCCAACCGTAAGAGGACTCTCTTTACGTGCACAAACAATTCTGTCCGGTTCCTTAATCGACACAATCGCAATCGCGTACGAGCCTTCCATACGTTTCACGGTCTCAGCAACGGCCTCTTTCAGCCCCAAACCGTCACGCATTCTCTCTTCGACCAGATGCGCTATCACTTCAGTATCCGTCTTCGATCTGAAAAAATGTCCACGGTCTTCCAGTTCTTTCTTTAATTCGGCAAAATTTTCAATAATCCCGTTGTGCACGACCGCGATTTGTTCTTCACAATCAGTGTGCGGATGCGCGTTCACTTTAGTCGGCGCACCATGAGTAGCCCAGCGCGTATGCCCCACACCGATTTTTCCCGGAAGGTCATCCAGATCATATATCGCGTGGACTTCGTCGATTTTTCCCGCATCTTTCTTGATGAAAAGTTTTCCTTCGTACAATGTTGCTTCTCCAACCGAGTCGTAGCCACGGTATTCCAAACGCTTTAGGGACGCGTGGATTGCCTTTGCAACCTCGTCGTTCTTGAGTGCACAACCGAAGATTCCGCACATTGTCTAAACCTCAAAGTCTGATGTTCACGTCTAACTACGAAAGGCTATGTGTATAAGCATTTTTGAGTAAGAATTCTTACTCCTAAAACAGTTTTTTCAGTGGTGCACCAACAAACTCGGAAAGCCCAGTCGATACCCTTAATAAAATATTTATAAATACGTTCGCTTTAGCCATACCATGGAGCTACGATGTTGAAGAAAAAACTTCTACTCGACGAAAAAGAACAAACGCCACAAGAAGTCAAGCAAATAGCCATTTTCGACAACCCAGAAAAACTGAAGAAAGCCCTGAACAAGCTCACGTGGAAAATTCTTACCATGCTGAGCGAAAAGGACATGTATCCGATGGAAGTGGCTAAAAAACTCGGCATCCACGAACAGATAGTCTATTATCACATTCGGAAACTCGCAAAAACGGGCGCGATTAAACTCGTCAAGAAAGAAGACAAGAAAGGCGCAGTTGCAAAATACTATCGCGCGACTTTTCCTGCCTTCGGCGTCGAATTGCCGTTCGGCGGTGAAAAGATTACCAAGCCACTGCCCACGGTTTTGGATGCCAACCTTAAACGTTTCTTAACGCCGATTCTTGCTGAAAACGGAGTGTTCGACGGAAAAATCATCGTAGGCAGCCCAGAACCGCACGGTCCTTTCAAGACAATCGCGAGAGATGGGCATTACGCGGCTTATTTGACCTTTTTCTTAGGTGGTTTCGCACGGTTTCCTGACGAGTTTGTGATAAAGCTGGACGTGGACGTGAAAGTTGAGAAAGAGGAGGGCAGCAACCTTATTCTGGTGGGTGGGCCAGGCACAAACCTTCTAACGCAGGAGATTAACGATCACTTACCAATTCGTTTTAATATGACGCCCTCGAAGCATGGTTTTCTCTTTGGTGGTTTGTTCTCGGAGAAGACCAAGAACGTTTACACGGACGACAATGTGGGTCTGATCGCAAAGATCAAAAACCCATGGAATAACGGCAAAAGCGTAATCGTACTGGCGGGTAACAAAGCTGTGGGCACCAAGGCATGCGTTATCGGATTGGTCAAGTTCTCGAAGCAAGTTCTTGAGCATTATGAAGAAGAGCCGTTTGCTACCGTAATAAAAGGTTTCGACCTAGATGGCGACGGCAAAATTGATTCCGTAGAAGTGCTTGAGTAAGCTTAGCGTCCGTCAATTGGTTTTGAAAATTAAGGCTTGAAAAGCGGTGCGCTCATCAGCACATGAAATAGACCTTGCGTTTGGAGTTCGGTCAGCGCGCAACTTTTCCCCTCTGCCAAGAATGGGAATTCCTTCGTGGCGTTCTTTATTTCATGCACTTCTTCCCATTCGACTCCGAATTTCTTAGGGAAATCATGTTCCGTATCTGTGATCCATGCTCCAGGCTCAAGTTTCATTTTGCTGGTGGCTACCGTGAACGGACCCACTACCGTTTGAGAGTCAGGGTTATACAGGAAAAGCACCGAGCCAATTCCGATCTTCTGGCTAATCTTCGCCGCGTCGATTGGGCAGCTGAAGGTTTTGTTTTTAACGCAGTCCTTTATCGCCGTTGTGTTGCAGATAAATAGGTAGCCTGAATAGCCCACAATCATAACTGACACTTAATCGTTTGAACCTAATAAGGTTTCCAAGGTAAACCATTAGCCAACGCTACGGATGGCCTGCTCCACAATTTGGACATTTGTCAAGGTTTTCATCGTAAAGGTTCTTGCAGTATGGACAGCGGATTTTAACAATCTTTCGGATTATTTCCTTCTCTCTCAAAACAGGCTGATTACCTGACGCTTCGGACATAGCAGCTTCGTCCATGGACTTAACCGAACGGGAAAACCACGTGAACATTATGTAGATAATTATGGCTATGACGATGAATATGAAGAAAGGAAAGAACACGAATTCGAACCCGAGCATCTGAAACGATTCTGACATTCCTGATGCACACTGAGCTTTGACTATGTTTATTACATTGGGTTCCAACACTTAAAAATATCTAAAGGTGAAGCAAAATCACGCGCAGCCACAAAATCGTCGAAATCGTCCATGCACGTGGACACGAGAACGTTCTTGCAACAAACAGAACCACCTTCGAAATCACTAAGGAGTCGCATCTTACCAAGCGTGGCGACTGTATAATAGCTGTAAATAGTGACAAAGCAGCAGCCGACCTGAGCCCTGAGTTCAAGGCAGCTGTACGTAACGAAAAGGCAAAGGTCACGATAACCATAGAAGCAGACGGCGAAAGAGAGGTTGCCCACGCATTCGGAAACCCTCAACTCTTCCTAACCCACTCGACTGATATGGTCATACGAAAAAGCGATTACGTATGCAACCGCACTTTAGCCGTTCGGGCAGACAAGGCAGCAAAGGATTTCTCCAGAACTCTCGCAAAAAAACTGCAAGACCCAAGCCAGGAAGTCGTGATAAGGCTGGAAGCCGATACATTTACCTGATTCTGGCGTCAACAACAACTTGCCACGTGTAAGGAGCCGTGGCGCGTACAGTTCTGGAAGCTAGAATTTTATCAATTCGGCGATGGGCTTTTTCTACCGCTTCGGTTAATCGAACCTCTGTTGCTGCTTTCCGTTCAGAGGCTTCTGTGAACGCGTAATAATGCATAATACCGCCCGTCGGCTTCAGCGCTTCACACGCCACATCCACGTATTCTATTGACTTCTCAGGCAAATTCATAATGACTCTGTCAGCAACTCCGACAAAACGTTCATGCACCGCTTTCCGAACATCACCTAAAACAGGAGTCACTTTGGTTAAAACTCTGTTTACAGCAATGTTCTTGTTTAGAAATTCTATGGCGTCGGGGTTCACGTCAACCGCGTGGACACGCACTTTTTCATGCCGCTTCGCGATTTGAATCGCAAAAGATCCCACGCCTGCGAACATGTCAATCACGGTTTCCCCTTCACTGACGAGTCTTGCTATTCTCGCGTGTTCATTGGACAAGCGGGGGGAAAAATAGGCTCTAGACAGGTCTACATAGAAAACGCAGCCATATTCCCTGTGCACAGTGGTGGTTTTAGACTCACCCGCGATGACTTCGAATTTTCTCGTGCGGTAAACTCCACTGATTGCGCTTGCCTTGGCTAGCACTGTATGCACGCGCTTATTGGTTGTCAATATAGCCTCGCCAATTTTGTGCCTGTACGCGTCTAGTTCACTAGGAATTTCAACGACGGCAATGTCACCAACAAAATCAGCCGAACGGGGAAGACTGGCGATAAGATGAGGCGGCAGCTCTTCAGTCAATAAGTCAACAAAGCCTTTAGGTCTCGAAACTAGTTCTGGGAAGTCGTGAACGCCAAACTCGCCATTCTGAGCAACTTTTTTCACAGCTTTTCTCTCTTTTTCCGTTGGTTCTCTAAGAAGCGGAACGTACAAATGGTCGCCTTTCTGCTCAATTTTGAGGCTCTGATTATAAATCTCGAGTTGACGTGCTATTTCTATGGTTTTTTGACCAGAAGTTTTTGGGACTTTTAGACACGGTGACTTCGTCAAAACTTGCCCTTCTAACCCATCGTTGTTCTCGTGTTGTCAATTTCTTCTAAAAGACCCCGCAGAAAATTCTCGTAAAGGCCTACCTGAGTCTGCATTCGGGCTTTTGCCATACTCGTCCATATCACGCCTTCTTCGCCTTTCTCGAGTTTTTCAACTTCTGCCAAAAGGGAATGAACACTTTCCTCCAGATGCGCAAACGATTCTGGCAAAGTCTTCACGAAAAGCATCAGCCGTAGATAACCGAATCGGTCGATTTTATCTGCATCTTCCAAAATCCTGCTTTCTAATGTTTCCGATTTTCCTTGTCGAGCGTGATTTTCAATAGCGTAGGCAACAATGTCCATGAATTCTTTTTTAAACCCTTCCTTCTCCATGAATTTTCTTGCTGTTTCTGTGCTCCTCGGATCAGGCTCAAAATGCGAAACGGCGTGAAGTAAACCCGCAGCCGCACACGTGCTTACATCTGCATGAGTCTCCAACGCAAGCCGCCAACACCAGAAAGCCACGCGCAAAGAATGCTCAAAAACATAGCTTGGTCCAACAGGACTAGCGGCTCGTTCCTTGCCTGTCTCGGATAGACGCGTTTTGACGAAGGAGGAAATTCGTCCGAACAAATCCATGCTGGTCATGGCTCATCTAAAAGGAACTAAACAAACCGAGAGTATAAACAAGTTTCTGAAGAGAAGCGAGGATATGATTTGGCGGGCTCGGCGGGATTTGAACCCGTGGCCAACGGATTAAGAGTCCGCCGCTCTGCCTTACTGAGCTACGAGCCCACCCATTGTGGAACCGTTAATCTTCTATACACGCTCACGCTAATATTTTTCCGTTGTTGTCTTTTCTTCATTCCATACTGACCGTTTTGCTGAAGCGAATGATAGAAGAGCGCGCGCTATTAAGGGTTTTAACCTTCTTTTTGGTTTGGGGTAAAGTTTTATCCAACCGACATTTCTTGGTTGCGATTCATGCGGTGCATGTGCAAAACTAAACGTCTTTTCTTAAACTGTGTTCCGCAAGTTTTATCTATCGTCGTATTCATGTAATGAGTATGCCGTTTTGGGTTAATTCCGTCCTGCTCAAGGTTGGTTCTTTGGGTTATTTCTTGGGTTTTGTGTCTTGGGTCTTCTGGGCGTTGGTGACGTTTGTTAGCTTTACTGTCGCTACTGGTCCTAGCACTGGTCTTCTGCCAATGAGCGGAATATTCTTTCAATCACACATTCTTGCGGTTGAATTCTACTCTCTTCTGTGGCTTTCTTTCCTGTTGGGCGCTATTGGGTGCTTCGGCTTTTGGAAAAAACTGAGCTCAGGTTTGGCCTTTGCGTGCGGTGTTGTCTTTGCTTTCACATTTGCGTCGACCTTATTGCCTGGCTCTGGTTTTTTGATAGGCTCGCTCTTCTTTTTCCCTCAGTTTCAACTCGCGTTCTTTGGGCTAATTTTGTGGGGGGTAACACTGCTGACGTTTGCAGGAAAACTTGCCTCAAGATGGCAAGGTAAGGTTGCGGGCGTGTTTTTTGTTGTCGCTGGGTCGTTCGGATTGCTAGCTTTTGGCGCGATAGCGTACTTTGGTTTTGAGATTTGGCTACTGATGTTTGGTTGGCTGTACGCTGCTGCCGCCTTCTTAACTGCCCTCATATTGTACAAAATGTCATAAGCGGAGAATGCCAAAAGAGAATCTACGAATTGTAGAAAGAGACACGCGCTGATAAAAAGGAGGAATATGGTTTAGTGGGGCATATGATAGGTATGCATTTCCTCAGCGCGACAGTCTCCTTCAATTCCACTGAAAGGAGAGGGTAAACCATTACTAATTTATTAGTGTTCAAATGCCTAACACGAAAACCGAATCTACAGAGTATAGAAACCATAAAAGGTAAATCTATTTTCAAGTTAATATTTTTCCGTTACTAGGAGAAAAGGTATTTGGGCGAATTAATTTTTGTGGGCTTGGGCTTGTACGACGAAAAAGACCTTTCGCTAAGAGCGCTAGAGGAGATTAAAACTGCAGACAAAGTCTTCGTCGAACTCTACACGAGCCTAATGCCTGGCTTAGAGATAACACGACTAGAGACACTTTTAGGAAAACGTGTAACGGTGATGTTTAGAAAAAACTTGGAAGAAGAAAGAGGACAACAGATTCTGCAAGAGGCAAAAAAAGCTAAGGTTGCTTTTCTCGTGCCAGGTGATCCCATGATAGCGACCACGCATGTGGATTTGCGGATAAGGGCAAATAGAATGGGCGTAAGAACACGTATTGTGCATGGTGCTTCGATTATTTCTGCCGTCGTGGGTTTGACTGGGCTTCAGAATTACAAGTTTGGTCGAAGCGTAACAGTGCCCTTTGCTGAAGATGGAGTGAAAACGGATACGCCCTACAATGTCATCACGGAAAACAAGAAACGCGGGTTGCATACGCTCTGCTTCTTGGACATCAAAGCCGAAGAGAAACGCTGCATGACAGTAAAAGATGGGTTAACCATTCTCTTAGCCATAGAAAAGGAAAAGAGAAAAAAAGTTGTCAGCGTTGACACACTTGTTGTCGGGGTTGCAAGAGCAGGCGCGCCGGATTGTCAGATAAAAGCTGGTTATGTAAAGGGCATGTTAAATCACGATTTCGGAAATCCTCCGCACACCTTGGTTTTTCCTGGTCAGCTGCACTTTGTGGAGGCGGAAGCGTTGGTTGCTTTGGCAGATGCACCGAAGAAGGTTTTGGAGAAGATTTGAATGAGCGCGAGTGATTTGGTGACGAAGTACATCGCCAATACGGGTCGAGTGTTTCAGGAAATCAAAACCTCTGCAGTAGGAGGAGAAGTGAGGTTGGATAAGGAAAGAATATGTGAAGTCATCGAATACGCAAGAAACTATTTTGAAGATGCCAAGTATCATCGTGACCAAAAGAAATTTGAGGTCGCGTTAACCTCAGTTGCCTACTGCGAAGGATTATTAGACGCTTTAAGATTGCTCGGAGTGGCAGAATTCCAATGGCCCACAAAAGAATGAAAAAGAAACGCACCGTTGTCTTGGCTTCGGGAGTGTTCGATTTGCTACATTTAGGACATGTGAAGTTCTTGGAAGAAGCAAAAAAAGCCGGCGGAAAAAACGCCGAATTGATAGTAATAGTTGCTCGCGACAACACGGTGGAAAAGCGGAAAGGCCAAAAGCCCATAATGCATGAGGATCAGCGCAGGGCGTTGGTGGAATCGTTGAAAGTTGTGGATGAAGCGATTCTGGGTTATGAGAATTTCAGTATGGATGAGGTGATTGACAAGATTAAGCCTGACATTATCGTCATGGGGTATGACCAAAAAGATATGACAAAAGCGG
>DATKLC010000086.1:0-1795 GCA_035542635.1 Candidatus Krumholzibacteriaceae bacterium
CAGGAATTCCGCATCGGGGATCTTAGAGGCGAGAAAGAAAAGAAAAAAAGAGGCATTTGTGGATGGCGGCAGATTCGGGTGTCTTGCGTTTAGGGGACATTAGGGTGTCAAGAGGGCCATTTTAGGCGAAAATAGAAAAACCCGCCGCTTGTCGGGGTTGGCTTCGACCGGTAGGAGTAGTTGGTGGAAGAAGGGCTGCAATCAAGGAGCGCGGCAGCTTATTAAGGGACTGCCTGCGTGCAGTTCTGCTGCAAGGAGGCAGGCAAAATGGAGCTTCGTGTGAGCCTGTCTGATTGTGGATTTTAGGTTCAACGCAATGAAGGCGTGGAAGAGGTTATACGCGAGCATTGTCATGAGCCAAAATGCTTTAATGGCTCCTGGGGTATGTTTGTACACATGATCGGCGTGCCAATAGGTGGTCAATTCATGAAAGGCTTTATTTTCGATGTCCCACCGCCCATGCGCCGTAAGCACAAAGGACTCGGTCGCGGCGATCTGTTTGGATAATGTGGTAACCCACATCCATTCTGAAACAGTATCTTCTTTTTGGCCAGTCCTTTGTCGGCAAATCGTCGAGATCTCCACCGAACGAACAACACGGACTTCCTTTCCGAAGGATGTCCAAGAAGTGAGGCCGTCGATATCCCAGCATCGCCTTGTAAGGGCCTTTTCCTGAAAAACGACAGCCTGTTGCTGACTGAAAATACCCAAGGCATCCTGTATCAAATCCCTACGGTCGTCTTTCAGTACGGCAATGACATGTTTGCCGTGTGAGGTCACCGTTTTAAAGAACGGTGCCCGAGCATAAAGCCCATCGGCGACAACAACATCAAAGGCGCGGGGATAGTTCAGAAACATACGATCGAGAAGTCGGGTAGCGGCGGCTACTTCGTCTTCACCCGGCAGTTGCATCTCGATGTCCAGCAGAAGCGGCAAATTCTTGCACAAAAGGACCGCCATGACGTGGCGGTGATAATATTGAACCTTATTAAGACCATTGGCAGTCTTTAGCTCCCTGTGTAAGCATTTATCGCAGCAACGCAAATAACTGGCGCTGGATTCATGGCCATCAATAACCAGGGCAAAGAGGTTGTCTGAAAAAGCAGGTTTCAAAGCCTTGTTTCTTTTCAATCGACTGTAAACGTGCCGTATTGTCCCCCGAAGGGTCGCCCGGTCTATTGAGCTGAACACGGTACCCATCACATCCGCACTGGGTAACTTACTGCGATCAAGCCATTTATTCCAGAAACGATTGCCTTGTGTTTGCTCCAGGGCGTTGAGGCTCCCCATCCTGGCCATTGTCATCACCAGTGCGCTGCCCGCTACCGTCGGTGTCTTGATCCATGGCTGAAGGCGGTCGTCCCGAAGCCCCTGCAATTGGGTCTTCAGGGCATAAACCTTGTCGGCGTATCGTAAGAGTCTTCTAAGAATCCCTTTGTCTTCCTTCTTTGGCAGATGTCGTGAAGCGTTCAAGACACTGTTGAGAAACAAGGTCTACCTGCTTGGTGATCTCTTTGTAGGTATTGACCCACTCAATCACGTCTTGTTCCCATTGCCGAGGAATGCAGATCATTTTACGGGCTCCTTTGTGCCGGGTTGCCAGATACCAGGAGACATGCTTATCGCCCTTTGCGCACTTGCAGCCTGCTTTGCCGCAGGTTCGAGCCATCCTTACGAGACCTCCTCCGATAAAGGGCTTGTCGCGGAGCAGCTTGATGAGCTTCGAGCGGGCTTCTCGCTCTTGCAGGGGAAGGTGGCTTCGGTGTTTCATACGGCACCTCCTATTACTGATATG
>DATKLC010000087.1:0-8723 GCA_035542635.1 Candidatus Krumholzibacteriaceae bacterium
TTTGTGGTTTGGAGCGTCAAAAATGACGATGTCTGCCTTTTTTCCTTCTTCTAGGCTTCCGATTTCATGTGCTCTTTCTATCGAGTGGGCTGCATTGATAGTCGATGCTGTTAAGGCTTCTTCTGTGGTCATTTTCATCTGCAACACCGCAAGCGTCATCATCATCTGCATCGATTCACACATGTCCGCTGCGCTCAAGTCAGTTGCCAGCGCCATTGGTAATCCCTGGTTAATGATTTCTCTCGCTTTCGCATAAGTGCCCAGATAGCAGAACGGAGTGGTTGGCAGAAAGGTGCCCATTATGCCTTTTTTAACCAGAGCTTCGATTTCTTCGGGTGGCGTAAAAATGAGATGATCAGCAGAAATCACCCCTAACTCTGCGCCTAATTTTGCCCCTCCACTGTGAGCGAGCCAGTCGGCGTGAATTCTGGGTGTCATGCCATATTTTCTGCCCGCTTCGAGTATTCGCCTAGATTGTTCTACGTTGAAGTATCCTTTCTCACAGAACACATCGCAGTATTCAGCCAGCTTTCTTTTGGCTATTTCTGGAATCCATTTCTTGACTATCTCGTCAGTGAGTTGATCCACTTTGTTTTCATATTCGAATGGAATTCCTTGAGCCATAAAAGTCGGAATCAAATCGATTGGATGTTTCTCGTCGAGGGTTTTTATTATTTCCAATTGTCTGATTTCGCCGTGAGCTGTCATCTCGTAACCGCTTTTAGCTTCTATCGTCGTTGTGCCATGAATCAGCATCGTGTCAAGTATATGCATGGTGCGTCTAAGCAACTCTTCAGTAGAAGCTTCACCTGTTTTCTTGAGGGTTGTTGGCATTCCTCCGCCTTTTGCTTTGATTTCCAAGTATGGAATACCCTTCACAGCCATTGCCTCGAGTTCTTCTTCCCTTGAACCAGCAAAGACCAAATGGACATGTGGGTCAATGAGCCCAGGCGTGACGAGTTTGCCACTTGCATCTATAGCTTCAAATTCTTTTTCGAGCTGGCCCAAAATCTGCTTGGTTGTTCCGACGGCCACTATTTTTCCTTCTTTGACTGCGATTGCTCCGTCTTTTATGATGCCTAGGTCGTTCATCTCTTCTCTGACTTGAGGTTTACTACTTTTTCCCTTTAGAGTTACCAATTCGTTTGCATGTACTATTGCAAAATCAGCTTTCATCCCTATGCTTCATCCCTTTTTGATTCGCGACTATACGTCTAGGTACTTCTTTCTTTCCCATTCATGCACGGTAAAGTTGAAGTCTTTCCACTCTCTGGTCTTTAGTTGCAGGAATTTTTCGCAGAATTCGTGTCCCAAGGTGTCTTGCAGGTACTTGTCCTTAGAAAACTCGTTCAGTGCCTCTCCAAGATTTCCCGGAAGCACTTCTATGTCTCTTTCGGTTCTTTGTTTTTCACTCATCGCGTAGATGTCCTCTTCCACAGGCTCCGGAAGCTCCATTTTTCTTTTGACGCCGTCCAGACCAGCAGCCAGAATGCCAGCAAATGCAGTGTAGAAATTGCATGACCCGTCGGTTGGTCTGTACTCCAGTCTGGTTCTCATCTCTTTTCCAGGCGGAACCCTCACAAGGACTGACCGATTATATTTCGCCCACGAAAGGTATACTGGGGCTTCCCAGCCTGGGACGAGTCTTTTGTACGAGTTTACTGTTGGGTTAGTCAGAGCGGCTAAAGCTTTCGCGTGAGTTAGGATGCCTGCTATAAAGTGCAGGGCTGTTTTGCTAATTCCATACTTCCCTTTTGAATCATAGAACAGGTTCTGCGCCTTTTTTTCGTTTGTGAGGCTAACGTGAGTGTGCAGTCCAGCGCCGTATCCGTCATGGAAGGGCTTAGGCATGAAGGAAGCAACGAGTCCTCTTCTTAGGGCAGTCATTTTCACGATGAATTTTACCAAGTAGATAGTATCCGCCATTCTCAACGCGTCTGTGTAAGCCAAATTCAACTCATACTTTCCCGGAGGCACTTCGTGGTGGTGCTTTTCCACTGTGATGCCGATGTCTCTGAGATTCTCTGTTATTTCAAGTCTCACATCTATACCAAGGTCTGCTGGTGGACTGGCCAAATATCCCCCCTCATCAAGCCGTTTGATGCTACCGTCTTCGCCTTTTCTGAACAAAAAGTATTCGATTTCACTGCACGCGTTGAATTGAATAGAGGCGCCAAGAATTTTCTTGGAGTCGTTCACGACTTTCTTGAGTATAAACCTCGGGTCGATCTTGAAGGGTTTGTTTGATTCTGGTTCATAAATGTCACAGACGACCCTGGCGATTCTTTGAGCGAAAAGGTTGGGTGGCAGCACGGTGAACGTGCCGATGTCTGGCATCAGCTTGAGGTCGCTTTCGCTTATGTCCACCATGTCCACGGATGAGCCGTCCATGTGTATGCCTTCTTTGGTTATCTTTGAGAAAAGCTCGGAGGGCACCCAGAGAGAATGCAGAATACCCGAGATGTCTGTGAACTGTAACGCTATCTCCTTCACATTGTTTTCTTTGATTAGCTGCACGACTTTCGACATGCTCTCATCTTCGCTACTAATCAAAATCTCTATTTTATTATGTCTTTCTAGCCACGCACATGAATCATCTTATTTTCTCGTGCAAAAACCTAAGATAAGACTGATACTACTAAGAACCCAGAAGGCTTGGACATCAATGGAAGAATTCAAGATTAATGGAGTCCCAGTTGAGGATACCTTCTGTGAAACTTTCACGGTACGCATAGCTAGAATACTCATAACTTCCGTGAACAGGAAGTGGGCTTATGAAGCAGCCATGGAGGCTAAAGGACTCGGCAGATCGGCTACTATCCCGCCCTGCGAAGCTGCAATAGAAGCTGAAGCCAAACCCTCTGAGGCTCCTGATGGCAGACCCGGGTTCATTATTCAATTTCTCGACAGAAAGTTTGAGCCGCTTCGAGAATGGTTCATAGTTAGGATTAGGAAGGGAGTTGTGCCCTACCCCAAAACTAGTGTGTTTGATGTTTTGCCCAAAGAAATGACTGAAGAATTCATCGATATTAAAGGTACGATTATCCAGACTTTCGGCGACGGGTTTGAAGAAGAAACAGAAGCCTTCGGAAGGGAAGTTTTCAGAATTCCCAGAATGGACGGCTATTTTCACGTAGAGAGAAAATTTGGAGTTGCGAGAGGCGTGGCTGGTGGCATGTTCTTGATTCTGGCAAAATCGGATGAAGCAGCGTTGGAAGCGGCTGAACAAGCGCTTGAAGGCGTTAAAGGCGTTCCTTACGTAGTCGGGAAGTTTGCTGCTTCTGGAACCAAAGTTGGAGGAAAAAACTACAGAGACGCTATAGCTACGACAAATGATGCGTACTGTCCGACGCTGGCGCAGAGGGAGGGGAGCAAGCTTTCAAGGGACACGAGGTGTGTTTACGAAGTTATAGTGAGTGGACTAAGGCTTGAGGATGTAAGAAAAGCAATGAAACTTGGTATAGAAAACGCCACAAAAATCAATGGAGTGTTGAAGATAACCTCAACAAACTATGGTGGGACGCTGGGTAAGGGAAAAATCTTCCTTCGAAGCCTTTTCTATTAACTTGCCGTATGCATGGAAGAAAAACATGACAGAAAACTGTAAGTTTGAAGTTGTTTCTTGGGAAAAAGTTTACAACATGCTCTTAAGCCTAGCACGTAAAATTGAAGACGACGATTTTAAACCCGACCTAATTATCGGCGTCTGTCGTGGGGGTTGGCTTCCAACACGCGTTTTGTCAGATTTATTGGAAAATCCATGCATGACTAGTGTGAGAGTGGAGTTTTACTCTGGTGTTGCAGAAAAGAAGAAAAAGCCCAGAATCACCCAGCCTATTTTTGTCAATGTTAAGGGCAAACGTGTTCTTGTCGTGGATGATGTTACGGACACGGGCAGAAGCCTTTGCCTCGTCAAATCTCACCTGAACGAATTGGGCGCCAAAGAAATAAGATTGGCAGCACTCTATCACAAACCCTGGAGCACAATCACGCCCGACTACTACGAGAAAAAAACCCAGCGCTGGATAGTTTTCCCTTGGGAAAGAAGGGAAACCGTGCGGAATTTGATTAAAAAATATGGTCGTCAAGGAAAAACGGTGAAAGAAGCCAAAGAGAAACTCGTAAAATCTGGCCTATCACGCAAAATAGTCGAATATTTCACAGAAGAATTAGGCGAGGGAAACATTTGATTCGAAAACTAGATGACTTTAACATGTACGTCGCCATCGCGGGTTTCAAGAACGCCAAAATTGGCGATGTTGACCAGTTTTTTAGCGCTGTTCGAAGCAAGTTGCAAGATGTTGATGCGATTCAGTTTTTCAACGCTCAATTGGTCGCTACTTGGCAGCATCTTTATTTTGCCGCGGTAAATGCCTTAACTGCTTTTTCCAGTAAAACAAACATTTCCAACAATTTAGCCATGGAAACGCTACTGTACGCTTCAGCGCAGAGACAGATAAAAAAAGCAACAGAAACCCTAGGAATCAAATCAACTACGAAAAACATCGCTGTATTAGTACTCGCAAAGGACGAAAAACCCTCGGACGATGCACTAAACCTTATACAAAAGCTAATTTCGGCAGAACGCGACGACAACACATTGGAAATCAGCCAAGAAAAATTCGTTAACATCAAACGATTTTTTGACATTTCTGACGTTGAACTGTTCGCCAAGCTAGAAAAGAAGGGGCTCGAAAAGAATGCTCTTGTCGATCTAGTCATTGAGCATGGTGCTTTGCTGGCAACTCAGAGATAGTTTGTTTAGATTTTCTCTTTGCTTATGACCAGAATGTCTGTGGGCTTTATCACTGAGATGCCTGTTAAGCCGCCTACGACTTCGATTAGTATGATTTTATCCGGATTGTTGAGGTTCACTTTTCTTTCGATGTTTGCCGCAGCAGCGTCGATTAAGTCTTTTGTTGAAGTGGTTGTGAACCGTTTTTCCACTGTGATGCGAAAGGTTTCATTTTTTTTGATTTGAGTGGCGAGTTCTGTGACGACTTTCTGAATCTCAGCGACATCTGTGCGCACGACTTTTTCAACTGGGATAATTCGGAACGAATATCTGAACTCGTAAGGGCGTTCTTTCAGCAGTCCTCGGAATTTTTCGACAACTTCCAAGGGTTCGAAGGCTGTCTTTGCGGCGACAAGTCCTGACACGCCCGTTTTGTCCACTTTCGCCGCCATATCGCCTATTTCGCCGAGCAAATACCAAATCTCAGAAGAGGCTTCTTCCTCATTTCCACGAGCGGTCGTGACGAGGAGATTAAAATTTCGAATCAAAGTTTTTTCTCCTCAACGTAATTTAGTAAGCGAGTTTTAAGAGACTTTCTATGCGCTTAGAATGTCTTCTAGTCTTATTGGACCTTGACGCACAATTCTCAATTCCTCTTGCGTCAAATCAATTATCGTTGACGACGCGCCGATTGGTGTTGGTCCGTCGTCTATGATGAGGTCGACCTTTTTGCCGATTTGTTTTGCCGCTTCCTGAGCGGTGCGAGACGGTTTCTTTCCAGTCTTGTTGGCGCTGGTCCCTACGAGCAATCCTCCAGACGTACGGATTAACTCGAACGCGACTTTATGGTTCGGCACCCGTACAGCAACTGAATTCAAGTCACGAGTAACTAGGCTCGGAAGCGAAGGTTTCTTTGGCAAAACCATAGTCAACGGACCTGGCCAGAATTTTTCTGCGAATTTGAGCGTCCTATCTGTGGTGAGAGCGATTTTTTCAATTTCTTTGACGTTTGAGGCGAGGATGGGTAAGGGTTTTGTTCTTTTGCCTTTTATTCTGAAGATTTTTCTTACGGCTTCTTCATTAAATGGGTTGCAGCCTAAGCCGTACACTGTATCGGTGGGGTAAACGATTATTCCGCCTTCTGCGATTATTCTTGCTGCCTCTTTTATTGCGGCTGCTGTTGACTGGAATATTTTCATGCTTTTCTCTCATTTGAGTCGGCGAAAGAGGGTATTGAAACAATTGCTTGTTCAGATGTGGTCAGTGATTAATGCAGCGTTTCTCATTGCACAGAGGCTCTACGCCGTCGCCTCACATCATCCCAACAGAATTGAAGGTGCAGTCCCACTTTTATCAGTTATGCATAGTGAAGGAAGACATAAAATGTGACCAGGTTTATTCGAGGACGATGATGTTTCTTTTGCGGCACATGTCCTTGAGTATTTTCGGCCAGACGGTAACGCTGACTTCGCCGAGGTGTGCTTTTTTGAGTATTACCATCTGAGTGCGCGACTGGCCGATGCCGCCGCCTATGCTGAGTGGGATTTCGTTCTTGATTATGGCTTGATGGTACGGATATTTGAGAAAGTCAAGCTGGCCTGTTAATTCGAGCTGTTTCCTGAGGGTCTGGGCGTTTACTCGTATGCCCATGGATGACAGTTCATGCCTGCGTCTTGTCACGGGGTTCCAGACTAGGATGTCTCCGTTTACCCCATGCATAGGTTTGCCGTCCTTTGATTTGGTTTCTGTGACCCAGTCGTCGTAGTCTGCTGCTCTCATTTCGTGTGGGTAGCCGTCCTTGAGTGTCCAGCCGATTCCGTAGATGAAGATTCCCGGGTACTCTTGCAGAATCTTTGTCTCACGTTGTTTGCGCGGCAGAGTGGGGTACCTGCCGAGTATTTCCTCGGCGTGGAGGAAAGTGAGTTTGTCAGGCAGGTCTGGATACTTGTCCGTTTTCAATTGTGGGAAAAGCTTCTGAACATGCTTTTCTGCCCCTTTGATGACCTTCCAGAGTTTCTCCACGGTCTCAGTGAGATATTTGAGGTTGCGTTCCTTCTCGGTTATCGCCTTCTCCCAGTCCCATTGATCCACGTATGCGCTGTGGTCATGATCGAGAAAATAGTCCTTGCGTACGGCACGCATGTCGGTGCATAAGCCTTCTCCTGGCTTCATCCCGAACTCTTTAAGCGCCATGCGCTTCCATTTGGTCGCTGCTTGTACTATTTGAGCGTCGACGGGATGCTTGTCGTAATCGTTCGAGATGTGAAATTGTATTGGTGTGCGCGAGCCATCACGATCTAAAAGGTCGTTGACGCCGCTCTCGACGTCCACGATCAGTGGCACTTGAACCATTATCAGGTTGAGTTCCTTGCACAGGTTTTTCTCGATGTAATCTTTCACGGCGAAGATGGCTATCTGCGTGTCTTTCGGGTTCAGAATAGAATGGTAATCGTTGGGTAAGATTTTCTCTAATTCTTCGTAAGTACCAATTCCTGGACCTGCGAGGTCTGCCTTTTTGGATTCCATTTGAGATCACGAATCAAATCCGATATTAAAGTCAGTAATATAAGTTTTTAGTAAACGCCACCATGGCGTGTGCAGAGACCTTAAATAATTTATCTGAGTATTTTTACTGCTTCTCTAGATTCACTTAGGATGGTGTCCAACTGTGCAGAAGCCAGTCATAGTGGTTCACGGCGGTGCTGGCGAATGGCAACCAGAAAGGAGAAAAGCTGGAATTGCCGGAGTTAAGACCGCAGCAAAGACAGGCTTTGACGTTTTAATGAAAAATGATGCTTTAGATGCGGTTGAAGCAGCTGTGGAGAGCATGGAGGATGACCCTGTTTTTAACGCTGGACTGGGTTCTACATTAACGATTGATAAGCGCATTGAGATGGAAGCTTCTATTATGGATGGCGAGTCACTTGACGCTGGTGCCGCAAGCCTGTTGAGCGATATAAAAAATCCCGTTCACCTTGCTCGAATAATCATGGAGAACACTGACCACATGTACATTGTGGGTGAAGGCGCAGAGAAACTGGCGCGATTATTCAAACTCGAACGAAGAGACCCTACCACAGAACTGCGCGTCAAATATTGGAATACGTTGAAGAATAAACTAAAGAAAGGCAAGGTTGACTATTTACCAAAAACGTACAAACTCATTCATGATAATCCAAGGCTTTTCCAGTTAGACACAGTGGGCGCAGTGGCTCTTGATACGCAGGGTAATGTGGCCGCGGCGACTTCGTCAGGAGGCGTCACATTGAAGCTTCCCGGAAGAATAGGCGACACGCCACTGATCGGGTGTGGCAATTACGCTGACAATGAAGCAGGCGCTTGTTCCGCGACTGGGATCGGCGAAATCGCCATGAAACTAGTCCTAGCAAAGGCTGTGTGTGATGAGATGCATGCTGGGGCTTCAGCGCAAAAGGCTGTGGAAAACCTGATAATGCTCATAAATCGACGGATTCGAAACGCCACAAATTCTATGGGTCTAATCGCCGTTGGCACGAAAGGCGGCATAGGCGTGGCGCATAATTCTAGGAACATATGTTATGCTTATATGTGCACTGGTATGAATGTGCCTTTCGCTGCTCTGAAAACCAAACGCATAGAATCAATCTCGTCCCAGTGAAACATGGGCGTGTGATGTTTAAAAATGCTTAAATATCTGTACCGTTAGCACATATGACGCTCAACTGCCAACAAGGAGGTGAAAACGATGGAAGAGGAAGAATGGGAAGAAGAAGGCGGTGAAGAAGAAGAATGGGAAGAAGAAGAATGGTAAACCGCGCGTTTAAAGTTACAACCTATCATTTTTATTATCCATTTAATTAATCACTTCAATTTTTGCGAAAAATCTTAACCTTATTAAGAAACCTGTTTGTCTTAATGAAAAGCATAAGTGACTGCTAATGGTTCGAGTTGCAGTACTGGACACCGACAAATGCAGACCCAAACAGTGCGACAGCGTATGCATTAGATT
>DATKLC010000088.1:0-10978 GCA_035542635.1 Candidatus Krumholzibacteriaceae bacterium
CCAATAAATACTAACACAAACCATTCATAAAACTTACCACTCCCACTCCAGAACCTATTTGGAGCCTAATAGAAAGGTCTGGTCACTATGCCAAGAACACACAGATTTTATGGCATGCCAGCCACAGCAGGCGGGAACACATTCTTAACAAACTCCCCGATAAAACCCAACTGACCTGAATACACGCCGATTATAAGGAAGCTTAAACCTGATAGAAGAATAAGCGAACCGATGATTCTTTTCTCCGAAATCTCCATACTATTGCCTTCCTTTTTAACACATGGGATCAAACGCTATATTAAAGAATTGCTATTGCATAAGCCTTTCACAAATCCGCCCAATAACCCTGAGCCCTGCAGAGCTTTTGGCGTAGTTAAGTGGAGTTTCACCCTTCCTGTCTGCTTTCAATATTTGCTCATCGTACGGAATCAAATCGAGCAAGACGAGATTATTGCCCGAAGCGAACTGTTTTATCGCGTTTTCTTCATCTTTTTCGGCGATTTTGTTGCCTACAAGGAAGATTCTTTTGATGCCTGCTTGGGTAGCTAGAGTGTGAACCTTTTTGGCGGTTTCCATGGATTTCAGACTTGAGTCGGTGATTATGAGCATTGTGTCCACATGTTTCGCTGTGCCTCTGCCCATGTGTTCCACGCCGGCTTCCATGTCCATCACAACGGCTTCGTTGCGCTCCACAATCAAATGCCTGAGCAACGAGCGAACAAGCGCGTTTGCCGTGCACGTACAGCCTTCGCCCGCGGCGCGTATGGTTCCCATGACGAGCAAGTTAATGTTGAAAGGCGACTTTACGGCGAAATCCCTCACAACATCATCTACAGTGAAGGATAAGCGGTAGACTCCTGGATACGGCGTCTCTGTCTTTGCTCTGATTAGTTCTTGATTCTCAGAAATCGGAACTATCTTCAAAGCCTGGTCAGCAGAGATGCCCAGAGTAAGCGCAAGGTTAGGTGACGAATCAGCATCAATTGCTAATACTTTGAATCCCTTTTCAGTTAGAAAATACGCAAGTGCACCTGCAACTAGGGTTTTTCCAACTCCGCCTTTGCCTGCTACAGCGACTTTCAACAGAGTAACCTACGAGAAAGTGACATTAGGGTCTTAAAATTGTTTTCTCAATCTGCTGACTACGCCTTTTTTAGGACAAGCCGCTCTGACGCTACATCCACTTCGGCTATTCTGCAGTTTTCCATCGTTTTCGCTTTTCCCAAAATGTCCCTGACCAAGACTTTGTTAGCGTCTGCTTTTACATAGGTCGCGTCTCTAAAAACGATTTCATTCTCAAGAAAAACCGTAAATTCACACATCACACTCACCTCTTCACACGTTCCATTTTGATACGCAGGATTTTAGTTTTTCATAGGCTTCTTCTCCATCGGAAACGGTAGAAACAATCTTCTCAAACGGGCAGGTTTCAGTTCTTTGTCTGTTCAAAATGCTGGGCACAAGGCTCTCAAACTCTAACGATACAGAATTTTCTTTCAGCACTCTTTCTCCTCCATCGCTAAGAACGACAGCGTAGACAGCCTTCACACCACAGTACACGCAGAGCAAAGCGGCAGCTCGCCCAACAATCCTGTCGGCAACAGAAGCACCATGCAAACTCTCTCTGCCCAACTCTTCAATCGCAGAAAGAAAGCCGCTCACACCCGACTGCCTTGTTTCAAAAACAATTCTTCCATCTTTCGCAATAACCAAA
Source organism: Candidatus Krumholzibacteriaceae bacterium (assembly GCA_035542635.1). Classification (GTDB taxonomy): domain Archaea; phylum Thermoproteota; class Bathyarchaeia; order Bathyarchaeales; family SOJC01; genus DATHCB01. Next base: position 1,715 of record DATKLC010000088.1, read on the forward strand.
CTGAACCCTTTTTCCAATAATTGACGTTTAGCAGTTTCCATGTCTAGCATAGGTTTTTCGCTCAAATATGAAGAGAGAGCATTAGAAAAGTCTTACCCATTTTTGACGATGCACAGATCTCTCTCAGGCATAGCAGCCACGGTCCATGCCAGTTTGCAGAGTTTTTTGCCGGAGAGATTTTTTCCAACGATTTGTTCTTTAAGCATGGCGAAAACTGCTGGTTGAGGCGAGACCGTGACGCTTTGGCCCTTGTTTAGGTCTTTGAATTTTGCTTCGATTTTCTCTGCGTTTTCTAGATGCAGCCTTTGGTTCCCGACTGTGCATTTTGTGCTGATTTGTAGTCCGTCAACAACACACGAGTAGGGCACGCTTGGCAACACTTTCAGAAAAACCTGCAAAGAATCTGTCTGTTTGCTAAAGCCGAGTTCTCTCAAGCCAATCTGTCCCATTCTGACGCCCATCGCGAGGAAAGGTCCAAGGTGTCCATGGAATTCCTTTGCCTTTCTGATCAGAGATTTCGTTGAGATGTTGCCCTGTATACGGGTGGCCATGGTAATACCTTTATGAAAAATGTGTTACGGTGTTTGATAAAAGCTTTATGGGGTTCCGAACAATTTACTTCCGAGGAATCCACATGACAAAGATAGTTCGTGCTGGCGTGACTTTTCCATCAGATTTGCTCAAAGATTTTGATGAAACGGTGAGCAGAATGGGCTATGCTAATCGTTCGAAGGCTGTGCAAGACGCCGTTCGGCTGTTTGTTTCTGAGCACAAGTGGTTGAAGGAAGAAAGAGGAACAAAAGTCGGGCTAATCGCGCTGGTTTATGACCATGAGGTCAGAGGGTTGGAGACCGCTTTAACCGATGTACAACATGAACACAGTCATATAATCTGCTCCGCGATGCACGTCCACTTAAACGAACACGACTGCCTAGAAGCCATAGCTGTCAAAGGCGAGGCTAATGAAATCAAGAAACTTGCAGAGAAAATAACAGCCAAAAAAGGGGTCAAACACGTCAAAATTTCAGTCATATCTCTGTAGCTTTTTAAGACAAGACTTTGCGTCCCTTGAAATTCACGTACCAGACCAGAAACTTGAAAAGAACCGAAAAAATCGGAGCTCGCCACTGTCCCTCAAAATACGAATCCAAAATTTTCTTGGTCCAGTGCAAATCATGTCTAATGCAGACGCGAAGCAACTCCTTTTGCGACCAAGACAGTTCTTCATACTTGAACCAGTCCTGATTCCTCAATCGACCAACAGGAACAAAAAACAGAGGTACAATCAGACTTTTGAAATCCTTCAACTCGTCCACCAGTTCAATGGTCTTGATTATGTCGTCTTCCGTTTCTTCTGGCAACCCAACAATCAAAGTGCAGGCAGCCACAAAATAGTTGTCAGTCATCGTTTCTGCCGCCGTCTTCACCACTTCAGGCCACTCTTCTGGCTTGAAGGGATTGGCTTTCGCAGGCATAGCGGCCTTTATCAAACGTGAGGAACCCGTTTCAATGCCAATCTCGGCGCCCCACCATCTCTGTTTGTCATCAATCACTATGTCGGCAATCTCACTGAACAGCTTCGGATCTGCTGCAACAGAGGCACATGCAGCGTGACTCCAACCTATGCCGCCGACGAGGCTCTTAACCATCTTGTGCAGTGCAAGAATTTTTTCGCGGTTGGGTATGACGGTTTTTGAACCATAAAGCATGACATCCTCGGCATGGAGTGTGCAATACGTTATGCCTGCGTTTATGTTGGTTTTCATTTCACGTTCAATCTTTTCAAGCGGATACCAGCGAAGAGGACGAAGCGTGACGGCGCAAAAGGAGCAGCCGCGGCAGCAGCCTCTTCCGATTTCTGTGAGACCGTTTATTGAGGGGTTCTTAATGTCAGGAATCTCTTCCAAACGTGGAGCGTCTTTGACGTTGACTTCTAAAATAGGAGGCAACTCCTCATCTTTCATTGCCTTCCTAAACAAGTCTCCCACGATTTTTTCGCACTCACCCTCAATGACACAATCGATGCCATGTTCTTTAATGAACTCTGGGCGATACTTAAACTGCCAAGCGCCCGGGCCGCCGACGATTATTCTCAAGCCTCTACTTTTGGCTCGTCTTACCTCTGGCTTGTCTAGCGTCGCGCGAAAATACTTGGAAAGATAAGATTCGCCAGTGCGCACGGTTCTCACGAAGGTCGTTGTGGCAGGTCCTAGCCCGAAGGGGTCCATGACGTGGATGCCGAGTATTTTGGCGTTGTCGATGTGACTTTTCAGGTGCTCTGGATCCACTGTGAGCACATTGAAGCCTTCGTTTAGCAGTTGAGCCTCAATCTTCCTCAGTCCATAAGGCGCCTGCGGAGGAATTCCTTTTTTAGTTTTCATGGGTGGAAAAATGAGCCATTGATAAATCGAATCTGGGAAAAAGTTTTCAGGCGCTGTGGTTCCGAAGCCAACGAACTCGTTTGAGTGATAAGTGCTCATCAGAGTTCGATCCGCGGTTAGCAAAACATCCATACTACCGTTCCCTTAATACTCTTTACAGGTCGGAAATATATCTTTACCCTTCGCTTTCTGCGCTAATAACCTATGACTTCCAAGGAATAAACTTGCAAATCTTTTCGGTTTAACTATAGAGGGTATTGGTTTAAGAAAGTAGTGTGTACATTTTTTCTAGTGCTTCTCTGGCTTTTTTCGCAACAGCGGTCGGCACGGTTATTCGTGTTTGTTCAGTTTCAAGTGCCAAGTATACCCGTTCCAGCGTGTTGAGTTTCATGTTTGGGCACAAGCCACCTTCATAAGCGGGCAAAAACTCCTTCTCGGGATTTTCTTTTTTGAGGCGATGAAGCAGTCCCAATTCTGTGGCGACAATATACCTGCGGGAAGAACAGCTTTGAGCATACTTACACATCTGTGACGTGCTACCGATAAAATCCGCTGCGTCTTGCACGTCCATAGTGCATTCTGGATGAACCATAACTTGTGCGTTGGGGTTTGCCTCTTTTAAGGCTGAGACGTCAGCTTTTGAGAAGAGTAGGTGGGTCGGGCAAAATCCGCCAGGAGGAATGGGGATTATGTTTTTGTTGGTTTTTTTCTGCACGTACCATGCCAGGTTGTTGTCTGGGCCGAAGAGCACGGAATCCGCGTCCAGAGCATTCACGATTTCCACGGCGTTCGCCGATGTGCAGCAAACGTCACATTGCGTTTTTGCCTCTGCCAACGTGTTCACGTACAGCACGAGAGGCGTTCGTGGGTATTTTTTCTTCCACATTTTAACCTGTTCTAACGGGAACATCTGTGCCATGGGACATCTTGCGCCGACGCTGGGAAGAAGCACCTTCTTTTCGGGGTTGAGAATGGCCGCAGATTCTGCCATAAAGTCCACTGCTGCGAACACTAGGATTTTGGCGTCTGTTTCTTGGGTTGCGCGTTTGCTGAGTTCTATGCTGTCGCCGACAAAGTCAGCTATGTCTTGGATTTCTGGTCGTTGATAATTGTGTGCTAAGATTATGGCGTGTTTTTCTTTTTTTAGTTGTTCTATTCTGGCGATTATGTCCATTTGCGCCACGCTTGAGCAGTGATAAAGGGTTTCATGTGTTGTGGGGGATATATTCTTATCGAAAAATCCGCCTTTCTCTGTTGGTGGGCTTTTGGTGAGCAGATTTTGAATCGTGATTTTGGGTTAACAAACCAAATATAGAAAGCATGGGCTATTGGAACTAGCGGTGTTCACTATGGAACAGGAAACATACGCTAATGAAGAGCTAACTGTTCAAGAAGTCACAAAACCCTCAGTCAGTGCAGAGACTATTAAGAAACATAGGTTTTCTGCGCTTGTGGATGGCGTTTGTATGGGAATCGGTTTCGTCTTTCTCATTCTGGGCATCGCCATGCCTATGATGATTTCTCAGGAGATGGTGGTCGGTCTATTGCTTATCATCGGAGCCATTTTGTGCTTGGCTGCGGGTGCGCTTTTAGAGGTTTATCAGTGGGCGAAGCTCGACTAGCGCTTCTGTTCTTCTTTTTCTGTGCGTATGCTCTGCGCGGTGACTAGACCTTTCTATTAGGCTCCAAACATGTTTGCGCGGAGTTAGGTGCGAATTTTTGTGTCGGGTTTATTTCCAGTACTTGTTCAAGCTGTCCTATGTTAAGGCCTGTTTGTACGTCGCCATAGATTTCGCATGGCTCTTTCACGTGCTTTCTGTCTAAGCCTCGCACGATTATCTCTACCTCATTATTGGAAGGAAGCAGGAGATGAATGTGGAATGTTTGAAGTTCTTTTCCTTGTTTTGTTACCGCCTGCTGTTCCGTCTTTATGATTCGGTAATTGGCTTTTCCTAATTCTTGCTGTACCCTCTTTGAACTATCGCTGAAAACTACTATGTCGATGTCGCTTCCCTTGTGCGCTGTTCCTCTCCAGACGCTGCCAGTCAGCACTGGGTGCATTTCTCGTAGTACTTTCATTATTTCCAGCGCTTCTCCTCGCATAGCAATAAGTCTCTTTTTTCTTTCTTCGCCCTCGCGTTCCTCTGCGACCCTGTCCAACGCTTCAGCAACCTCTGCATTGCTCGGAAGAACACGTGCGCCCAACGTTTTTGCTGCTTTCAGCTTTGCCTGTTTATACTCTTTCTCCTGTCCCATGTAGAGCAACAAGGCGGCTTCGTCTGCAACCCTAGCTCTAGGGTTCAATCCGTGCTTGGTTGCCAAACTGACCCTCTAAAAAACTATGAAAAGCCTAGCCTGCAGTTGGCGCTGGTTGCTGGATAAGTTTTGACTTCCTTATCCCGACGTGACGTATGGGCGCGATTTTTTTTGCTTCGTTGTAAATATCTGACGCAATCTTACCCAACACAACCTCTTGCACGAACTGGTCGAAAGTCAGGGCTTCGGATTTTTCTTTGATTATTCGCATCATGAGTTTGCGCATGAAGTTTTCTTGTGATGTTTTGATACGAGAGAGCGTGAACACGGAAACGGAGAGCCGCAGTTTGTAGCCATCTTTTGTCGTGATATTTATCATGGAATCCACGCGTGTCGTCCGCCTACGTACCAGACTTCGCAGATAGTCTCTGCTGTACTCGTGCCCTTTGAATACTGTCTTCGCTGTTTTTTCATCAACCTCTACGACTTGAAAATACATCTTCAAATATTGATGCTGAAAATCGTTGGTAATATCATAAAGCGTAGAATCAATAATTCTTCCCATGAGCTTGGATGGGTCGTCGGCTGGCACTTGGCTGAGTTCCACGCTGCCGAAATAGTTGGGCGAAAGGATTGTGTACCATGATTTCGCTCGCCACTTGTCTCGAACCTGTCTAGCGCCTTTCTGAGACATTACATCACCATGACAGTAGCCAAAAAGCCTCAGTCGAGTATTAAAACATTTACTGTTTCTCCAGCCTTTCCAACCCGCCCATGTATGGTCTTAACGCATGTGGTATTACTACACTGCCGTCCTTCTGTTGATACTGCTCCAGAATGGCAATCATCGTTCGACTCGTAGCCAGAGCGGTGTTGTTTAGAATGTGAACAAACCCTGCTGGCGCTTGGCCCTCTTTCTCTCGGTACTTGATATTCAAGCTTCTCGCCTGATAATCTGTGCAGTTGGAGTTCGAGCCTACTTCTCTGAATTTTCCGTCCGCCATCCATGCTTCTGTGTCGTATTTCTTCGCGGCTTTGATTCCGATGTCGCCTGTACATACGTTTACAACTCTGTAATGCAAGCCCAACTGTTGGTATAATGCCTCACAGTTTTTCTGTAGTTCTTCGTGAAAATTCCAAGAGTCTTCGGGCAAACAAAACACGAGTAATTCAACCTTGTTAAATTGATGCATACGGTACAAGCCTTTTGAAAACTTGCCATGCGTTCCAACTTCTTTCCTGAAACAGGCGCTAACACCGCACAATTTCACAGGCAGGCTATCCTTAGTGAGAGTGGTGTCGATGAACATTCCACCCAAAGGATACTCCGCCGTGGGAATCAGGTAAAGCTCCTCGCCTTCAATCTTATAACTCGCTTCAGCGAAGTCAGTCGGGTCACCTATCATGCCCTCATACACTTTCCTGTTCACCATGTACGGTGGCTCCACGACTTGGAAGCCCTTCTTCGTCAGAAAATCCACAGCGAACCTCTGCAACGCCATGTCCAATAAAACCACAGAACCCTTCAGGAAGAAAAACAGGCTGCCAGCCACCCTTCCGGCGCCGTCAGCGTCAATCATACCCAGATTTTCGAGAATCTCCAGATGGCTTTTGGGTTCAAAATCAAATTTCGGCGGCTTGCCCCATCTTCTGACTTCAATGTTGTCGTTTTCGTCTTTTCCAAACGGCACGGATTCGTGTAGAATGTTCGGTAAACGGTGAAGAATCAAGTCCACTTTCTGCTTATACTCGTCTGTATACTTCTCGGCGGCGAGAATCTGTTCATCAACCTTCTGCGCTTCCTTCACATTGGCGGCTACGTCTTTGCCTTTCTTCTTTAATTCGGCAATCTCCACGGTTATTTGTCTGCGCTTGTGGCGCAGTTCGTTTGCGCGTGTTAACTGTTTCCGCCAATCATCGTCATAGTTGATGAGTTCGTCGAGCATCTTCAGTTTTTCTTCATCGCCTCTTCTCTGCAGGTTCTTTCTCACGAGGTCGGGATTTTCTCGAATCAGTTTGATGTCTAACATGGCAAACGCCTGATTGAGTGATTCTTCGTAGAGCTAAGGCATTTTAACTTTGCGACTTCCTGCCGCCGCAAAGGCGTCTTCAGCTACGGAAACGCTTTCTAGAAGGTCGTCTATGGTTGCCATGAAAGTCTGCAGTTTGGTTTCACAGGCAATGTTTGTCACTGCACTGTTGCCTTTTCGCAGAGTTTGCACAGTCAATCCGACGGGTACTTTCCTGTTATCAGGCGCCACAGCTTTAGCTACCGCTTCCGCCTCCTTCGCACTCTTATACGACAGCCGAATTTCAGCCTCCAAGCTGCTGCTTCACCAACACATCAACGTACTTGATAAAATCATCAACATACTCAATCGGCACCTGTGCACCTGCAGCAATGTTGTGTCCGCCTCCGCGGCCGTCAAACTTCTCAGCTGCTGTGCGCATGATTTCGCCCAAGTTGAGTCCGCGCGCGGTCATCATGTCCAAAGTTCTGGCCGAAAACTTCACGGTGTCCTCTTCAGGCACTCTGGCATAAGCTAACAATGGCTTTTCTGGCTTGGGCAGATTAATGGATAGAATGGAGGAAATCGTGCTGACCACTTTCTCGTTAATGAAATCATCTCCACGAACCACGTAAACGTTCCCAAACTCCTCGATACGTCCTGGCTTCTCCATAATCCAACCCAGATACTTTGTGATAGTTCTTCGGTATTCTTCCAGCGTCTTGTTGGCTTGGTCCAACGCAGTCGAACGGTCACCCATGCAAAGCGCTACGCCTAGGCTGGGCTTGTCTAAACGTCCAGTGGCATTGAGCAGAACTGAAAACTCGCGGGCGTCCCTAAGCGGAGTCCAAGGCTCCTCACGCAGCAGAATGTAAACGTTGCCTACAAGGTCCAAGGCGTTGCGGGAATAGCCCTTCGACACCAGATAATCCACGAGCGCCGAACAGAGCTTGGTCTTCTCTTCTTCTGACAAATCCCTTAGGGCACGCCACTTATCGCCATGCTTTGGCTTGATGCCCAAACTGGCAAGAAAAGCGAGACTTTTGTCTTCTTCACCACTGATGCCTGGAATGAAAGGACTTGTCGTGTTCGCTAGGGCTTTGTGAATCTGGCGAGTCTCTCTTCCAAAGAAGATGAGGTCTTTTTCTTCCTTCAGAATGCCAGCGTTCACGGCGTCTTCGACTATTATGCGGTTCAAACCACCCAACGACTTCTGCTCATACTTGTCCTGCAAATCGCCCAATGCACCGACGACGGCGATGGGCGCCAATTCCACGTTGCTGCTGTCTAAGGCTTTTGCCACAAAATAGGCTACACCAGCGCCGCTGATATCGCGTGAGGCATCTATCCCCTGCAAATGTGGGTTCACATGGGTTAACGTGAGGCATGTATTCTCGCCTAGCAGCTGGTGATGATCCAAGATAATCGCGTCAAAACCCTTGAAGCTTTGGCAGAGTAGTTCGAGGTAGCCGCTCCCCATGTCAGAAAGAATAGCCAAATCAGGTTTGTCAGAAAGGAGAACTTCGACTATTTTTTCGTCCACCCACTGCTGGATTCTTACCCGAAAATTCGCGTCCAGCTTCAGTAAAGCCTTTCCAATAATGCCTGCTGCGGCAATTCCGTCGGCGTCCAGATGTGAAACGACGTGTATGAAGCCTCCGTTCTCGGCTTTCTCTCTTATGATCTTGGCGGCCTGCTGCGCAGAGTCGGTGAACGCCTTGATTTGTTCTTGAGTTATGGTCATTCAGACCACAAAAAACTAAGTTAGAGAAGCTATTTTTGGTTCGTACTTCCAGTCTTGGGACAGTGCTCCTTCCTTCTTGTAGTAACGGGATAGTTTGTGGATTTTTGCTTCGATGATTTGCAGGTTGCGTTTGTTGTGTTGGTCGGCCTTATTCCTCTCTAGGTGTGTAGCCAGAGCAGACGCTTTTCTGAGCAGAATGTCTAGGTCTTCTGGCATGGCGGGCGCTAGGTTGTTGTCTCTAAGAATCTGTGTAACTGACTTGCCCGTGATGGGTTTTGCTAGTGGAATTCCATGCTTATCGCGGAGTATCATGCCTATCTTACTCGCGTTGTTACCCTCTTTTGCCAGCTTAATCACCAGCGCTTCTACTTCTTCGGGCGCGTACCTGCACCACGAAGGCGGACGCTTGCTAACTGGCCGAGTTTGATGCGAGGTCCCTTTTTCTTGTTTAGGCAACCGTGGTTTCCCCCAAGAGTGTTTCAGAATAGCGAACGTTTTGTAATATTTAAAACCTTCGTTAGCCTTTATCGTGCAGGAAAGTGGTGCCAGACAGGATATTATGGTTAGAGGTGTAGTTTGCATGAAGCCTCGGGCGGGATTTGGACCCGCGACCACCGCCTTACCAAGGCGATGCCCCACCGAGCTAGGCTACCGAGGCACGTAGTGTATGCATATTCTGTGCTGGCGAGTTTTTAAAGGATTCCGCGAAGTTTTTAGCAGAAAGCCTCAAATCAAACCTTCATAACAGAAAATAACACATTGTCACGCCGGGGTAGCCCAGCCTGGCTAGGGCGCCAGACTCATAATCTGGAGAACAACGAGGCCAACGCCCAATGTCCAGAGGTCGCGGGCTCGAATCCCGCCCCCGGCACCA
>DATKLC010000089.1:0-3824 GCA_035542635.1 Candidatus Krumholzibacteriaceae bacterium
GAAAAACCATTTTTCTACAAGTTTAGTCTATTCACTTTACATTTTTGTGTTAGCAACACTAAAATGCTAGTCATTCTTTTTCGAGTAAGGATAGAAAGGAGAGTTCATGATTGTCCGCCGAATCCTGTGTATCTATCAAAGATGCTGATTTCATATTCGAAAATAGCCTAGTCAGAGTGATTGCCAATAGAAACGCGCCAGAAATAGAACTTACTGGCCTGAAGATTGGACCCTTGCAAGAAGGCGTCGAGTTAGAGGTGAGATTCTGGGCAGCACAAGAACTCGCTAAAGCAGGTATTGTGCGTTTCCGCGAAGAAGACACTTTAGATGCCGTTAAACTGAACAAAATCCACTGGAAAGAACGCGTACAAACCGTCAAACAAATCTCGCCCTTGTCGGACGATTTTTATCCAAAATTGAGGCGGTTTATGAAGGATTCTAAGAAAAAAGCTAACAGCACTCCCGAAAAGATGGCTGAATACGACAAAATCGTGAGACTCTCCCGAGATATCGTTAATTGCAGAGTGAAAAAAATCATCTCACTTGCATCTGCGCCCGCACAAACGGATCAGTTTTTGAAAAGCCTAACCGCAGAAGAACGAGAATTGTACAATCATCTTTACAACATCATAGCCGAGTGGCGCAACGAAATTCTGAAAGGCGGTGAGGAAGATGACTGAAGAACTAGCCCTAGCCGACCCACAGGAGCGTTTTCAAGACTTTCTGAAAGCCGACAAGTACCGCAAACGAATCTCTCAGATGACCATTACGGAAAGTGCATCGTTGGTTGTCGATTTTGATGATTTGCTCGCCGTAGACTCTGAACTCGCCGAAGCAATGCTGGATAGACCCGATGAATATCTCGAGCACGCCAACAAAGCCGCCTACGCGCAACTACAGATTGAAGAGCCAGAATACGCCGAGCATCTGGAAGAAGAAAAAGTCACAGTCAGACTCCGTGGCTTGCCCGAAACCACACTACTGCGCATACTAGGCTCAGAACAAATCGGCAAACTCGTCATGGTGGAGGGCATAATCGTGCGCGCCACACCAGCCCGCCCATTAGTAACAGTCGCCGCTTTCAAGTGCAAAAGGTGCGGCACGGTCTCTTCGCTGATACAATCAGGATCGTTTCTCCGCGCGCCTTTCACTTGCAACGATCCCGCGTGCAGCTCAAAAGGACCGTTTGATTTTGTGCAAGAAGAGTCGAAGTTCATTGATTCGCAGGACATTCGTATTCAAGAGCGACCAGAAGACCTTCCGCCTGGACAGTTGCCACGATGGCTGAACATAAAACTAGTCGGTCGAGAGCTGGTCGACAAAGCAAGACCAGGCGACCACGTGAACATCGTAGGGAGCGTACGTGCTGCAGCGCCGACCATGCCGAGAATAGGCAAACTTCGCACTTTCAGACTCCATTTAGACGCTAATCACGTTGACGTTAGAAGCAAAGAACCAGAAACCGTCTCCATATCAGCAGAAGAAGAAAAACAAATCTTAGACCTCGCCAAAGACCCGTGGATTCACCGCAAAATCCTCCGCTCCATCGCACCTTCGATTTACGGCTACGAACACATCAAAGAAGCCATCACTTACCTCCTTTTCGGAGGCGTCCCAAAACACCTACCCGACATAACCGTACGTGGCGAAATGAACATTCTCCTCGTGGGCGACCCAGGGACAGCTAAATCACAACTCTTGCAGTATGTGGGCAGAATCGCGCCTCGGGGCTTGTACACTTCAGGCAGAGGAACCACAGCAGCAGGCTTAACCGCAGCCGTACTACGCGAAAAAGGCGGAGGAATGAGCCTCGAAGCGGGCGCGCTTGTACTAGCCGACAAAGGCGTAGCCTGCATCGACGAAATCGACAAAATGCGACCAGAAGACCGCGTCGCCATCCATGAAGCCATGGAACAACACACCGTTTCGGTGGCAAAGGGAGGCATCGTGGCAACCTTAAACGCTAGAACAGCCATTCTTGCAGCCGCAAACCCTGCTTTGGGCAGGTACGATGCGTACAGAAACGTGGCGGAAAACATCACGCTTCCAGTGACTATTCTTTCAAGGTTCGACCTGATTTTTGTACTAAAAGATGTGCCAGAGAAGGAACTAGATGCAAAAATGTCTGAGCACATTCTGGAGCTTCATCGTGGAGGCGCGACGAGCATCGAATCTCAAATCGCGCCTGAGCTGTTGAGAAAGTACATCAGTTATGCGAAGAATGTAAAGCCAATGTTAACCAGGGAAGCCATGGAACGGCTTAGGAACTTCTACCTAGAAATGCGCCAAAGCGGCACGGAGGGCGCTCCGATAGCCATCACGGCGCGGCAGTTGGAGTCTCTCGTACGGCTGACTGAGGCGAGGGCACGTGTGGCCTTGAAGCGTGAAATAACTGCTGAGGATGCGGAGGCTGCCATAGCCATAACGCGCAGGTCGCTTGAAGAGGTCGGTATAGACATGACTTCGCACATGATGGACATTGACACCATTATGACGGGCAAGCCTAAAAGCCTCAGGGACAAGTTGAAGGCAGTTTTGGACGCGATTCTGGACATGTCGAAGGAAACAGGTATGGTGGAGAAGAAAGCCCTGCTTGAAATATTGGATGTAAAGTTCAAAATTGCTCCTGCCGAGGTTGAACGTCTTTTGGGGCAGATGCTTAAAGAGGGCACGGTGTATTCGCCTAGAGAGGGGTATTTAAAGAAGACGTAACAAATGAGAATTGACCCGCCTTGAAAGTTGAAGACTTGGCCGTGCCAGAGTCAGTGAAGGAAATCCTCATCCGAAACGGCTTCAGCACGCTCTATCCACCGCAAGAGGAAGCCATTAAAGCCCGCGCACTGGAAGGTCAGAATCTAGTTCTAGCCAGTCCTACGGCTTCAGGTAAAACGCTGATCGCCGAACTCTGCGCCTTAAAGCGCGTGCTCGAAAAAAACGGCAAAGTGCTGTATCTTTCACCACTGCGCGCCTTGGCGAACGAAAAGTTCGACGAATTCAAAAAATACACGACTATAAAGAAATCGAACGGTAGACCTGTAAGAGTGGGCATAAGCACGGGCGATTTTGACAGCAGCGACCCTTGGCTGGAACGCTACGACATCATCGTGACCACCAACGAGAAGGCAGATTCACTTTTGAGGCACAGGGCGAAGTGGATGGACGAAATCTCGCTCGTAGTCGCCGACGAAGTGCACTTGTTGAACGAGCCCGAACGTGGACCCACACTCGAAGTCGTGTTGGCAAGGCTCCTGCAGATAAACCCAGAAACGCAACTGCTCGTCTTGAGCGCCACTGTCAAAAACGCCGATGAATTGGCTGACTGGCTCAAAGCCGAGCACATCACCACCGAATGGCGCCCAGTGACCCTGAAAGAAGGCGTCGTGTGGCAGAACGAGATAATCTTCAAAGACGGCAGCGCCGTAAAAGTGGACACGCACTCGAAGGACCCAGCCATCAACCTCGCTGCACACGTAGTCAAATTAGGCGGACAAGCGCTCGTTTTCGCGAGTACGCGGAAGAACGCGGTCGGACACGCGAAAAAAGCGGCGTCTGAAATGGAGCCTTTATTATCAAAGCCCATGAAACGCGCTCTGGAAAGCCTGAGCGAACAAATCGCGACCACGGGTGAACACACACGAGTTGGCGACGCGTTAGCCGAAGTGGTCAGGAATGGTGTGGCTTTTCATCACGCAGGCCTGAGCGGCTCGCACAGGAAAATCATAGAAGACGCCTTTCGTGAGGGTAAGATTAAAGTCTTAACCGCCACGCCCACGTTAGCTTTCGGTGTTAACCTGCCTGCACGGATGGTTATTATTCACGATTAC
>DATKLC010000090.1:0-1685 GCA_035542635.1 Candidatus Krumholzibacteriaceae bacterium
TATGGTAAAGTGGTAGCGGTTGACCATGTTTCGTTCAAGGTTCGCAGCAGAGAAGTTTTCGGATTCCTAGGTCCTAATGGGGCTGGAAAGACCACGACGATCAGGATGTTGACCACTCTGCTCAGGCCTACTTCTGGTAGCGCGTCTGTTCTTGGGTTTGATGTAATTTCTCAAGGTGGCAGAATCAGGCCAAGAATCGGCGTGGTGCAACAGGAACTGAGTTATGAGATGGCTTTGAGTGTGGAAGGAAATCTGGATTTGTATGGGTTTATGTGGAACGTGCCGAAGAAAGAGAGACGGGATAGGATAGAGCTTCTTCTTGACAAGTTTGGCTTGAAAGACGTAAGAAAAACTGGACCTCAGGAGCTTTCGATGGGACAAAGGCGAAGGCTTCAGGTTGCGAGGGAGTTTATGCACGATTGTGAGCTTATGTTTCTCGACGAGCCTACGACTGGTTTGGATCCGCAAGCGAGGAGGATTACTTTGGATTTTGTGCGTGAAAAAGTTGAGAGTGGAATGACCGTGTTTTTCACTACGCACATTATGGAAGAAGCAGAATACATCTGTGACAGAATCGCAATCATCAATAACGGACGAATTCTCGCACTAGATACAATCGACAACATCAAACGCAAGTTCGGAGGCTTGAGCGTAATCCATCTGCGCGTTGCCGACGGCAAGGAAGGACTAAATCATAAATTGGAAAAATTGACTGGTATCGAAAGAATCGTCTATCCACAACGGGAAGATGAGTCCATGAAGGTGTATGCCAAGGATGCTGATGCTGTGCTGACTCAGATAATTGACATAATAACTTCCTCTGGCTTGCACGTGGAAGAACTGAGGATAAAGGAACCAAGTTTGGACGACGTTTTTATTCAAATGGTCAATTCAAAAGTGGGCGATAACGGTGAATAGTTTTCTTAGATTGTTGTATAGAGATTTGAAAGCAGGCATCTGGTCGACGAAGTCCATGATTGTGATGCAGTTGGTGACACCTTTGTTCTACATTTTTGTCGCCGGATTCGCCTACGCTGCTGTTATTCCAACGATGAGCATTGGCAACAGGGAAGTAAACTATGTTCTTTTTCTTGCTCCAGGAATAATTGTCATGCAGATTATGTTTGCAGCTACCCTTGCAGGCGCGATGCTATGGATTGATAAGAGACTTGCGATGTTCGCTCAAATTCTGATGGGACCTTTCAGCAGATGGCAGTATATTCTCAGCAAAGTAGTTTCGATTATGCTTCAGGGACTGCTCAATGCATTCTTGGTTTTTCTCATCGCCTCTCCATTACTTGTTGGCTTGAGTGTTTCTCCGATGGGGTTGGTTTACATCGCTGGGTCGCTTATTCTGGGTTCGCTATTCTTTGGATCTTTAACATTGGCGATTTCTGTGTTCATAAAGTCTAACGAGTCTTTTAACGCCATTCTGAACGTGATGTTCACTCCGCTGATGTTCCTGAGCTCGGTTTATTATCCACTGGAAAATGCTCCGCTGGCTATTCAGACCATTTCGTTAGTTAACCCTTTGACTTATTCTGCAGACATGCTCCGAGCCGGGTTGTTAGGAGTTTATGTCCCGCTTCTCCCCGTCGAGATTATCGCTCTCATAGCGGTGAGCCTTGCAGCCTTCATCGCCGCCACAATTGCATTCAGAAGAGTGAAAGCCTAAAACGTTCTTG
>DATKLC010000091.1:0-5398 GCA_035542635.1 Candidatus Krumholzibacteriaceae bacterium
GTGCGTAGAGAATAGCACTGCTCCTCCACGTTTCGTGTGCAGTGAGACTAGATCTTTGACTATGCGGCTGCTTTTTGCATCCAGACCATTCAAGGGTTCATCCAATAGAAGAACAGGAGGCTGATGGAAAAGTGATGCAATCACAGCCACCTTCTGCTTCATTCCCATCGACAAAGTGGCTATGGGCGAATCGAAGTACTGAGCCATATCGAACGCGTCTGCTAGTCGAGTCACCATTTGGTTAGCCATATTCTGGTCAATCTTTCTTACAGAAGCCACAAACTCGAAGAAATCCCTCGGTGAAAGCGACTCGTAGAGGATTGGATTTTCGGCGATGTAGCCTATTCTTGACTTGGCTTCGATGGGGTTCTTTATTGGGTCAAATCCTGTCACTTTGACCCATCCTGAGGTAGGTTCTGTTAAGCCATTGATGATTTTGATGGTCGTGGTCTTGCCCGCGCCATTGGGACCCAGCAGACCGTAGATTTCACCAGGCGTGATTCTCAAATTTAAGCCGTTTAGGGCTTGGATCGTGCCGAACTGCTTTGTAAGTTCTGAGGTTTCGATTAAAGGCGTGGGTGTAGGTGTTAGGATTTTGCTCATTTTCTATCACATTCAAATTTTGGGGTAAGCAGGCTTTCTTCAAAATGCATGCTTTTCTTTTGGGGCAAGTTATGTTTTGTTGATTCACGATTCATATTTAATGTCTGGAAAGTTGATGTTCGCTTTCAAGATTGCCCTTCGCTCTGTTTGAATTGTGCCAGTGAATGGCATTGCAGGTCTGTCGTTAATTTCTCTGTTTTCTTGCATGGGGCTTTCAGGTTTTTCTTGGGGTACGCGTGAGTTTTTTTGTGTAGGTGGTGGCTTTTGTTATGAGAATCTGTGCGCAACGCTTCCTACCCCCCTTCACTATATGATCCAAATAGGCTCCAAATATGCCCAGCACTTCTTGGCACTTCTTAGTCGCCATACCAAAATGCGAAGTCATGGTTGGGGTTGTGCTTGTTTCCGAATTGTCATATTCTAGACTAATTAAGCTTCATATTCCTGAAACACTTTTCGCGCATTCGATTTCAACACATCAGCCACAAACAGGTGCGGGGGGTGGGACTTGAACCCACGAACGCCTAAGCGACAAGGTCCTAAGCCTTGCTCCTTTGGCCAAGCTCGGAAACCCCCGCTCTTAGTCTTAGTTATTCTCTTCCAGAGAAACAGTGAATTAAGGCTTTTCTTGAAATGCAAAAGAAAGCTTATACGGCTTTTTCAATCGCTCGTGAGATTGATGAATTAGGCATTAGGCTTTTGACATTAGCGCCCAGATGATGAGCATGAGTAGGACGACGCCCACTATTACTAGAAGCAGGAAAGTTTCTTGGGGCATGCCGAAAATTCGGTGCACCAGCGTGTAGTTCAATGTTCCCAGTACAGTGTCAGAGTTCTTGTTGAATACGTGAAACAGAAATGTACCCGAGGTTTGTGCCTCGAACGAAAATTGAATATTTCCAGTGTTGCCGTAGACTGTTACGTTTCTGTTTTGCGGGTCGGTTATCCAAAAGTCCACGGTGGCCACTCCGTTCGTCACCAAGGTTCCAGAAGCCGAGTCCCCACTGTTGAGGGTGAAGGAGACAACCTTCTGCTGCTGCGGCGGAACCTCCAACGTTGCAGTATCCGCCATAGCCTGAGCAATTATGCCGAGTACGAATAAAGACAAAAGCAAAAAAACAAGAGGATCCATTTTGCTGTGCATGGTTGTTGCCTAGGTAACGTAGACATTGATTATTTTTTCCATACGTTTAGGCGGCAACCAGCCGCTCTCTTTGAGTTCGGTTATCATGTGCATCATTTTTTGGTCTATGTGTGCAGTCTTTGCGAGATCTGTAAGCGTGATCAACCCGACGAGTTCACCGTCTTGCATTATGGGCAGCTTTTTCACTTTTTTTCTAAACATCAACCTCGCTGCGTCTTCGAGTTCCATCTGCGGGTTGCCGTAAATCACCGGCTTCGACATTATTTCATCCACTTTGACGGTTTTTGGTGGTTTGCCCTGTTCCAGAACGCGTTTGAGAAGGTCGCGTTCCGTGATTATGCCTACGGGTCTCTCGCTTTCAACAACTACTAAACAGCCGATTTCGTACGTGTTCATGGTTTTTACGGCTTCTTCCACAGGAGTGTCGGGATGCACGGTGTAGACATTTTTTATCATTAATTCTTCAACGTTCATAGTATCCCCTTTTCATAACCTATTTTCATCCGCCGCGCCTTGTGATAAAATGATGTGCAGACGAGCAGACTACACACAACCGAGCCTTATCAGAGCGAGCCGCCGCGAAAGCTAAGCCGCTCTTGACGCCTGACCGTGCCCCATGCGAGAGTGTAGCGAAAAACAGAGGGCCCGCAGCCAACGCGCCAGAGACAGTTACTAGAATTACTGTGACGATTAGGGTGAATGCATCCATGAAGCTAGATGGATTGGAGCGTGAATAATTAAGGTTCTGATGTGTTATTGTTTTGTCAGTTTTTCCACTTTGTCTTCTATGCCAACGTAAACTATGGTCGCCATGTTCAAGAATAAGCCTGTTTCAACAACGCCGGGTGTGGATTTGACTTGTGCATTAAGTTTTTCTGCGTCTCTCAATGCGCCGAAGTCCGTGTCGAGTATAAAGTTGCCGTTGTCAGTGACCACTGGTCCTATTTTGCCGCTGCCTTCTCTGAGGTGAGGTTTGCCCTTTAGCGCCTGAAGTTTAGCCTTAACCGTAGCGAGTGCGAAAGGCAGAACTTCGATTGGCACAGGCTGTTTTACGCCTAGTTTTGGGGCTAGTTTGGTTCTGTCGATTATTATGATGTTCTCCTTCGATGCGGCACCGACGATTTTTTCTCTTGTTAACGCGCCGCCCATGCCTTTTATCATGTTTAACGTTTTTGTTTCCACTTGGTCTGCGCCGTCTATTGTTAGATCTAATCGTGGATGCTCGTCTAGTGTGGTTATTTGGATATGGTGTTGCGTGGCAAGCAGAAACGCCTGATAAGAACTGGGCACGGCGAAAATTTGCAGTTGCCTCTTGCCTAACTCTTCAATCGCATACGCGACTGTGGTGCCGCTGCCCAAGCCAATGATGGAGCCGTTTTTGACGTGTCTGACCGCTTCTTTTGCGACGGCTTTTTTAGCCATTTCTTGCCAGTTAGTGCTTTTAGGTTTCAACTTCCATCTGTCCTAGTCGTTCTAAGACTTTTTCCACTTCTTCTCGGATTTGTTCTACGCGTTTTTCGGCTTCAGTCTTGCCTTCACCAGACGCGGCGGGTCTAGGTCGCGGCTTCTTCTTTCTTTCTGGTTTTGATTCGGCGCCAGTTTCAGTGATTTCTGGGGTTTCTGCTTCCTCCTCATCCTCTTCTTCGGTAGGCGCTTCTATTGAAGCTGGGATTTCTGGGGTTTCTGCTTCGAGTTCGGGTTTCACTTTTTGGCGCATTTCTTCGATTTTCATGTTTAGTTCATCGAAGCGGTCGTCAAAGAGTTTGACGAGGTCTTCCTGCATGCTTTCCAACTCCTGCAGCGCCACGACTGATTGGCTTTTAGTGATGGCGTCTTTGACTTTTAGCATTCTTGTCTTGTAATTTTCGGCGAGTCTGTCTCTTTCTTGCTCGGTTATTTTTCCTTCCACTTGGGCTTCGTAGAGGCGTCTAATGGCATCGCTCAGGATTTCACGTTCCAGCTCTAGCGTTCTGAGTTTGTCGCGTGCTTCCTTCGCCTCATCAGATGAAACCGTGTGCTCAGTTGGGAAGGGCAATTTTGTCTTCGATTCTGAGGGAGTTTTAGGCAGAATGATGGTTGTGCTTTTTTTTCGTCCCATCATCGCATGCATCGTCAACGCGGTTACGACAACAGCCCCTACCGCAACTGCCACGTAGGGGAGCGCATCCACAAAACTCACGCTTTTTTCTCCCTCATCACAAAACAACGTATTCTCATGTTGTATATAAAATTGAGCAAAAAACTGAAATAATGGAGCCTCGGGTAGGATTTGGACGTTTTTTCAGAGCCTTTTTCTCTTTACTATTCCGGGGCATAAATTATTAGAGGGCCATATCTAATACAGACTTTTCAGAGAGGTTCGAAAATGGAAGATTTATTTCCATATTCAGAATGGGAGGTCTTGCAACAACCTGTCAATATTCCCAAAGTCGACGATGGAGAGGAACTCCCAAAGGGAAAGAAGAAGATAACGATAGAGCGGGATGAGGATTACAACCTTAGGGCGACACTATATTTTGAAGATTCTGACTTTCTTGGACTTCCAGGAGTCGCTTCTCCAGTCGCAGGTAGTTTTGTGAAAAGTTTCAATATCCAAGGATCTTCACTTGATTCTAAGATTTACACTCTCGAGTCTTGTCTGATTGGGCAAACTACAATTCACCCTATCTATACGGGAGAAGAAATTTTGAACACATCAACCCTTGATTTTCAAGGACTAAAAATAAAACACAATAATGAAAACGAGGGCACACGTCTTACAAAATGGTTTCTCAATGGTCCAAAAACCCGAGTTTTTCGGAGAGTCACTGAAAGAAAAGTGCAGGGCCGTTTTGTCAGGGAACGCTTAGGATCTAATGAAGAGAAAATCGATACGATAGAGATTCCAATCGACTCTTCCAGTGGTGGTGGAGGCGATTTTCTGCTGATCAAAGCTTTCGATTTCCAATTCGTGGTCGCCAAAGTGCCAAAAAAATATGGTCCAAGCTGGTCTTCGAATATCTGCATTGAATATCAGAAGGCTTGGGGCAGGATTCCAGAAATGGAGGAGACTGAGAAGATAGAAGAATTATGTAGCTTCATCTTTGGAACACAGCTTCTTTCGGTGGGTTACACCCTTTATGACAAAAATGAAAGTGTGGTGGAGGAGTATGCTATCAGCCCTTGGGGAAAAAAGCGAAGTCGCTGTGTTCATCTCATTATGACAAGCCTCCGATCAGAGTCAATGATTCCGCAAGAGGCAAAGCTAGCGCGTGCGCTGATGATGTAATCAGCCAATTACTGCCACCTTATTTTGAAGTGTGCGAGCCCCTCCACTTAAAAGAAGCTTTATGGAATTACTGGATTTCTCACGATATGCCTCCTGGACCGAATCTTACTGTCCTCGTTGCTGCTATCGAGTCAATAATTAATGGATGGTTTGAGAGCACACGATCAAAGAGTCGAGGAGTATATATGGAGAAAGGCGAATTTGATGCTCTATTAAAAGAAGAGATAAAGGTCATCACCGAAAAGATAGCAGGAAAACCCGATGCTGACAGAATGATTGAAAAAATAGTTAGTGCATATAAAATCTCTGGAGTTAATGAACGTTATCGAGTTTTTTTCAGAGAGAACAATTTGCCGTTTGATGAACGGGAAAAAAGAGCTATT
>DATKLC010000092.1:0-1041 GCA_035542635.1 Candidatus Krumholzibacteriaceae bacterium
CAGTAGAAACCTTCATTAATGGGTTTTGTTGAATAAACTCTGCAATGCATAAAAATAAGGGTGAGGCAAAGTGTCCAAACCATTCTATGTAAAAGCAGAAACGCCTAAGGAATTGCAAGATGCAGCCTATGAAGCCCTACAAATCGCGGCCAGAACAGGCAAAGTGAGACGAGGCACGAACGAAACCACAAAAGCCATAGAAAGAGCACAAGCTAAGCTTGTAATCATAGCAGAAAACGTGGAACCACCAGAAGTCGTAGCGCACCTGCCCATACTCTGCGAAGAAAGAAAAATCCCATACGTATTCGTGCCAGAAAAAGAGAAAATCGGCTCGGCTCTGGGCATCGACGTGCCCGCGGCATCGGCAAGCATAACCGAAGCAGGCGACGCCGTTGGACTAATCAAAGAAATCGTCACGAGACTTGAAGGCGCCAAGAAGGCAGCTTAAAAATGAGCAGGAAGCCCGAGAAAGAAACCACTACGGCGAAAGAGGAAGAAGCCGGGCTTATTCCAGCGCAGGTTATTCAGGTTATTGGCAAGGCTGGGGTGACGGGTGAGATTGCTCAGGTTCGCGTGCGTGTTTTAGAAGGTAGGGATAAGGGGCGCATTATTTCGCGTAACGTCAAGGGACCCGTGCGTACCGATGATATTCTCATGTTGAGAGAGACGGAACGCGAGGCCAGAAGAATCAGGTAATCGAGGCTGAATAATAGATGCCAAAACAGAGACATTGCTCCTTCTGTGGTAATGACTTCCAACAGGGCACTGGCATGATGCACGTAAAGAATGACGGCACCATCCTGTGGTTCTGCTCCAGCAAATGCCGAAAAAACAGCCTACAGCTCAATCGAGACCCGCGAAAACTGCCTTGGACAAAATACTACGGCAGAGAAGAAAAAGGCAAAGCCTGAACGAGTCAATTATCCGTTATTTTTCTCGTGCATATAATCTGTAAATGCCGCCGATGACGAGCAGTATGCCGAAGGCTACGAAGGCGAAAGGCCGCGTGCTCACATCCTTTTCTATCACACCAACCTGTTT
>DATKLC010000093.1:0-11012 GCA_035542635.1 Candidatus Krumholzibacteriaceae bacterium
TAACTGAGCAATCAACTCCATGAGTGTTATCTCATCTTCTTCCGCGAAAGTCACTCCTGCATCCCTCAGCGCCTTCAACAAGACGCCTGAAACCTGAGCCAGGGAGTTCACCCACTTCAACTTAACACTGACGGCCAGGTCCCTGTTATCCATCATCTCGCGGCACAGTTCAATCGCACGTCTGAGACTATCCACTGCCAGGTCTCTCAGCTCGGTTGCATCCGGGCGAGTTATCGCCTTCCTTGAAACAGAGCTTTTCTCAGACGTTTCACGTACCCCCCTCTAACAGTCGCTGTAACTCCAAAAACTTCCGCTCCTTCAAAAGACCAATCAGCTTCTCGAGACTCTGCCGCGCAGCCTGGTAACTCATAGTCTCCAAGACTTTAGAGTGGGCCAGCTCAACGGCGTCCTCGAATCCTCTCCAATACTCGTCTGATTTCATGAAATCTCCCAGAGACTATAGTCTTTTGAACAAAAAAGCCTTTTCCATGGCTACGGCTCAGTTTAAAGGCTGCAATTACTGAGAAAAGCAATAAAAAAAGGGAAGAGCGGGAGATGTTAGGTGGCGATGTTTGAAAATATCTTTCTAAAAGAAAAATAGAAAAATCGTGGGGCTATTTTGTTTGTATTGCGTGTCCTTCCAGAAGGTTGGTCAAGAGACCCATATAGCGGCAACTGTCGCATAATCCGTCTTTGTCCGTTGCTGGTCTTTTGTCGCATTTTTTGCACTTACCAAATTTCTCTACATAGCGCCCCATTTTTGGATCACATCTTTTTACAAAAATCTTGGACAATGGCTACATTAAGGGTTATGCAAGCAAAATTTGGATTTTGGAGCAGAATCTCCAAACAAAAGTCAAAAACACAGTCATTGCTCAAGAAGAGCGTAAATTTCTTCTTTTTTAGGCACGCCGACTAATTGTTTGTTTCCTATGACTATGGTCGGTGTCGACTTTATGCCCTTCAGTCTTGCCCTCAACTTCCCCTTTACGTTCGCCATATCGATGACATCAATGTGGAATTTTCTGTGGTTTGCAAACGTTTCAGCGAGCGTTAAAGCTGCTTTTTCTTCTTCGGAGATCATTTTTTCGATTTTGGCGATTTCTTTAACAGAACAGTAATGCACTGTGCCTCCTGCAGCGAGAGGTCTGCCTTCCAACGATGTCTGTGTGATAACTTCTTTGGTCTTAATGTAGACTTCGATCGTCTTTCCCATAATTTCCCCACAGATTCGCCTGTAGCAGAGGTTTAAAAGCATTGTCAAATACGACAAAGACAAAACACATATTTCGCGCAAACCTTCAATAATGACGTGGATGCGTTTCAAATGAAAATAGTCTCGCTGGACGCAGAAACGGAGTCGTTATTTTGGCGGCACGTTCACACCGACATTCCAGACTATTACTTCTTCATCCTTGACGTAAAATATGACGCGACTAATTCGAAAGTGACTTTGGCGCTCGATGAGAAAGGCAGGATTGCAGGAATGATGCTGATTTACCACGATGCCATGGCTCAGTTGAGAGGCAGCAACGAAGCGATTAAGATGCTCTTAGCCCAACTTGACCACGACAAAATTATGATAACCACGCCGAAAGAATACGCTCCCTTTGAGCTTCCTAGCCAATATATAATGAAAGAAGAACCCAGAGGGCTCACGCTGATGATGCTGCGAAAAGGAGAAGAGACTCTGCAAATAAGACATGATTTGGTCAGGCTCTCTGCCAGCGACACCGAAGACATCGCGGCTTTGATGAAAGCCTGCAATTTTGACTGGTGGGGCGAAATCAACGCCCAACAAATCGCTGAGAGAATGAAGGAACGCTTCTGGCTAGGAGTTAAAACTGAGGGAAAACTGGTCTCGATAGGTGGCACACGAATTGACGACTGGGCAAGCAATATTCACACGGTGGCTACCCACCAAGACTACAGATGCAGAGGCTATGCAACTTCCATAGTTTCGGCTCTGGTGGAACAAATCCTGAAGAAATCCCACCTAGCCCTTATAAACGTAGAAACCACTAACACTCCAGCCATACGTGCATACACGAAAGCAGGGTTCAAGCCATATAAAAACTATACCGTGACAAAAGCAGAAAAAATCCAAGAAAATGAGGAAAATAATTCATGAAAGAAACCGAGTTGAAGTTGCTTGCAGAGTTGATGCGAAATTCTCGCAGAAGCGACCGGGAATTAGCCAAAGCAATCGGAGTTTCCCAGCCTACTGTCACACGGATGATTAGAAGATTGGAAAAAGAAGGCGTCATAAAGGAATACACGATGATACCCGACTTCAGCAGACTCGGTTACAGAATACTGGCCCTAATCTTTGCTAAACTCAAAAAAACACTCAGCCCAGAAGAAACCGAGAAAGCAAGACAAATCATCATAGAGAACTTGAGTAAAAGCGTCTTCGGAATAGTCATGCTAGAACGCGGAATAGGTTTGGGTTATGACGGAGTGATCATGGCTTACTTTCCCGATTATGCGTCTTACGTGAAGTATCGAAACATAATAAAAGCATATCCCTTCGTTGAGGTCTCAGGAATCGACGCCTTGCTCATAAACCTAAACGACAAACTCCGCTACAGACCCTTAACATTTTCGTACCTCGCCAAAAGCCTCCTGCCACAAATAAAAGAGAAAAAGTCTTAACGTGAGCCCTTTTGGATAATTTCTCTCGTCAAATTAATCCAATCCGATGAGCAAACCGTGCCCTGTGCCTTCACAGATTGTTGTAATGGTTAGTCTGAATCTTCGACCGCGGGGTGTTGCTGTGGTGATGCAGTCACACAGACTTAAAAGTCCACCATGCCCTATAAAACATGTCGTGTGTCCACTCGCGAAATGGTGAAAAAATATGGGAAAAACTCCCATGAAAATCTCCCCTTCCTTGATCGATAATGGCGCTCTCACGAGTCGGACACATGCGCGTATTTTTCGAAACTTGGATTGAAAAGGCTTGAAGCCCTCAGTTTCCGCTTTTAGGGTCCTCCCTCCTTTCTCCCCTCACGCAAACTCCACGCTTTGTTCGTCCAAAAGCGCTGTTTGTTTCTATTCAGTGGCTTAATCACAATCTTTATGCTTATCTTCCCAGAGTCTAAAGGTGTTGGGTTTGCTTGGCGTTTATTAGGATGGTCTAGGTTTGTTGTTGTGTGTGGATGCATTATGTGCTTATAGCGCTTTGATACTTTTATAGTGAAAATCCCGCTTACACACCTTCAACAATTCTACATTATCTTGGAAACAGAAGATAAATATGTATTAAGCCTTCATAACCTTATTTTAACCAGTGCGCTTTAACACGAAAAGTGCCCTTGGATGGAATGATAACCATGAGCGCGAGAAAACAACAAATATACAGAATAGACCTAACGAAAATCGAAGGCGACGGAGACTTCCCCTGTCCTAAATGCGGAGCAGTGATTAGCCCGGACGACGAAAGCGAACAAGTGTACACCATAGCCGACACAAAAATGCGAGGAGACATCCTAGAAGAGCTCATCATAAACTGCAATAAATGCGGCAGCAAAATACACATCACGGGCTTCTTACAGCAAAAATAAACCCGTTTAATAGCGCTTCGGCTTTCTACTTCTTTTACCTTGACTTTTGACCTGACTTTGATTTTTCACTTGGGTTTCACTAGAATTTTTGGATTCATTGGCGCCGATTTTTCTCATGACAGCAGCGAAAATCGCCCAGGCTACTAAGCCATAGGTGATGCCGTTGATTAAGGCACTTAGAAGAGTCGCTTGGGGCAGTGTAGAAGCGTCAACCAGGTTAAGGATGAGATCTCCAGGAAACATCGGAGTCGGAATAAAATACACAGCCGTGGCAAAAAGGAGGAAGAACGAAACGAAGAATAACGCACCTTTCAACTTCCTTTCCTTCCTTGTGGCTACTAGGTTATCTTGAATAGTAATACGTAATAAACTTTGCCGTATACCTGCACAACAAACAAACAACTCTACCACGCGCGTAAGCTGCCTAACCAGCCTAAACTAACAGCCGACTCAAGACTCGGCGGAATGGCTTACGCGGCAGCCGCAGCCGTTCTGGACTCGATTACGTTGTCCAGGAGCATCATGTAGCGGCAGTTGTCACACAAACCGTCCTCGCCCGTGGGCTCACGTTCACCGCATTTTGTGCATTTCTGCTTCGAACCTTTAAACAGTTTCATACTCGACTCTGGCCCCACATTAAAACTCGCTCAGCAGAGGACATTAAACCTTATGCAGTTAAACTTCATATCCTGAAACATTAGGTACATACTTTGAAGACTTTGGGCTTTCTGAAAACATTGACGCCGTTGAATTCATCGAATTTTTGGAAGCCTGCCTCTGTCATGTGTTTGATTTCTTCTATGGTGGTTGCGGTGGCTACGTCGTATTCATTGTTTTCCACAAACACCGCTCACTAACCCCATACTTCTCAGCCAACTGACCAATCACTAATAACCACGAGTTTTGGCGAAAGTGCATACTAGCGTGGGAGCATATGCATGTTTGAGAGTGCGTCGACCAGTTCGATTGTTTTCTTATCGACATCAGTAGCGCGGGCTATGTCGGTTACGGTAACTATGCCTACGAGCTGACTTTTCTCCACTATTGGCAGCTTCTTCACCTTGTTTTTGATCATGATTCTGGTTGCTTCGTAGATTTCCATGTCCGGTTTTCCAACGATCACGTCTTTGGTCATTATCTCTGAAATCCTCGTTTCTTTCGGGTTCCTGCACCCTTCCAGAACTCTTTCCAACAGGTCTCTTTCAGTCAAAATTCCCTCGATGTCGCCGTCGCGGACAACCACAAGACAACCAATCTTATTCTTGTTCAAAAGCTTCACAGCTTCGTGGACTGATGTGTCCGTTTGCAACGTAATGACGTTCTTAACCATCAACTCTTTGACTTTCATTTTTTCAACCCTAAACAATCTAAATCGAATGTAAAAGAAAAGAATTGTGAATTTCAACTATTGATTCCATCTTGCGACGACAAAAAGCAGCACATTCACAGTTCATGTCTGGTTTAAACATCCTCGAGCTAAATCAGCGCGTGCTAGTTCAAAACTACAGAAAAAAAAGGATTTTGCGGGAGATATCTCCATTATATTGTACTTATGCAGTTGAACTTCAATTACTCGTAAGCTTTCAAAAGACGGTCGTCTTCTGACTACTTCCCTTCGCCCTTGTTTTGGAGCGCTAAATGATGCATACTCAAAGTTTATCTTCATATTTCGCTTATCCAATATCAAGGTAGGGGAAATGGCTGGGAAATTTGTTTTGATTTTGGTTGCACTTCTTCTCGGTCTGAACGTGTTCTCTGTTCAAAGCGTTCAGTACAAAGCTATCGCTGCAAGCATAAGTTCATCACACTACATCAACGTTCCTTTCCATTACCAAAACATTGACTATTATTGTGGTCCAGCTTGTCTCGAAATGGTCTTCGACTATTACGGCGAAGACATCAACCAGACAGAAATCGCTAATGTAGCACGAACCATAGGAGACCCCGTTTATGCAACTTTTACAGACGAGCTTAGGAGAGCAGGACATTTCAGTAATATCAGCATTTCTATGGGAGACGAGATGGAGCGAAACATCACTGGATACTCCCTAAGAAGCCTAGGCTATGCAGCCTTCGAATCTCAAGGTATGAATTTGACACAGTTAAAAAATTACATAGACATGGACAAACCGCTGATTCTGCTGATGTGGTACAGTGGCCTCCATAATTCCGGTCACTTTCGTGTTGTAACAGGCTATAATGAAACTCACGTGTTCCTTCACGACCCATGGAACAAACCTCTGTGGGACAGTGCGTATGGTGGTCCAAACATAGCTTTCAACAACACCGAATTCACGGACCTATGGTCATACTGGTTCAATTGGGCACTCTACGTTTCACCATGGAGGGCAAACACATCCGCACCGACCTATATCAGACCCGATGCTTCATTTCAAGTAAACTTCACAATCGCTTATCCGGAACCCCTTCCGTATTCATTTCACTTTACCCAGCTTCTTTATGCAACGCAACTATAACCGTCCCTCAGAACCTAAGCCTAACGCAAGGTGAGACTCAAACCAAAAGTTTAGGCACTGGTGTTTTTGAGGCTGGAACCAGCAGAACTGTTAGCTGGATGCTATCGGCAAACCATTCTGGGAATTACACGATAAAATTGGAAGCAGAAGGGTTAATCTCAGGCGCAGCGGGACAACACGCCATGTTTCCTCCTTATGATTATACCGATAGAATCGGAGTGGTGGCTAATCTCACTTTAGAGCTAAAAGAGGACATTACAGCTCCAACGATATCTCTTCCTTCTCGGATACCCGAAAACGAAGTGCAACCCTTCCAACAAGTGAACGTTTTTGTCAACGTAACGGACACTGAAAGCGAAGTGAAGAACGCAACCCTATACTACAACCTAAACAACGGCACCACATGGACTATGGTGCAGATGAGTTACAATTCAACATCAAAGCTTTACAACGCAACAATCCCGGGACAACTATCGAGAACCTATGTAAGATTCAAAATAGCCGCATACGACAACGTAGGAAACAACGCGATCAGAGACGGAACAGAACCCTATTTCACATACATAACCGTTCCAGAATTCCCATCTGCTTTGATACCGCTCATAATAGCGACTCTCACAGCCATCTTTATTCTCTACTCAAAGAAGAAAGAAATGAAAGCGTACCCGTTAACTGAATAAACCAAACTAAAACTTTATTTTTCAATTCCTTTATCCCAGAAAGCTTAAAATGAGCCATTCGACAAATCCTCTTCCGTGAACTTCACATGAACATCTTTGTTCTCGTGATAGGAATCCTCGGCGTCATGGTGGGATTGGCTTCGAGTTATGCACGCGCTAAGGATAAAGTTAACGCTCTCGGAAGATATACGGGTCCAGCCACCGTGTTCGCAATCTTCGGCGGAATTCTTCTGATTGTTCTGGCCTTCGTTTATTGATAGCACGGGTTGTATTGGAAGCAAAGGTTTTCCCAGCTATGCTGACAAAAGTGAGTAACCGGCATTACATTCTATGATGTCTTGTCGGAGAATCGGGAGAAAAACCATAAATGCGCTGCAAGGATGAAGGCTCTAACAATTAGGGACACACCGATTAACATTATCAGCGCCGCCCAAAACACAAACCAATTCTCCAAGGCATTAGGACCAATAAGCTTTGTGTTAGTAAGTAACACGTCGATAAGATAAGCGGTTCCTAACGAACTAATTACGTTGCCCGCGGTTTCCGCCTTCTTACTAACAGGTGAACCAACCACAAACCTCAAGGCCAAGATGATAATCTGAAAAATTCCCCAAACTAGGCTGAATTGCCCTGCGGCAGTATAGACCACCATATGTTTTGCGAGATCTTCAGGGACTGGAACAAAGACGTTTGTCAAATGAGGAATAGATTTGAGTGCGAAGCCAGTGAAAAAATCCTCAATTCCTTGGAACAAGTTCGGTGTTATCACGAAAAGAATTCCGACTAAGAGTAGAAAGAATCCCGCAGAAATCGCGCTGAAAAGACCTTCACTGATTCTTAAATGAGTGATTTGTGGCTGTTCGGTCAACTTATTCCCTCGCTAAGCATTCTGCTGCAAAGGCATATAATGCTTTTTTGTTGCCAGTCTTACTGTATGTCTTAAATACTCAGTTTTGAATAAAGCAAGTGAAAACGGATAGGTGAACATCATGCCATACTGTCCAAAATGCGGCAACGAAGTCAGTGAAGAAATGGAATTTTGCCCGAAATGTGGTGCTGCCTTGAAAGGGGAACAGCCACGCGATGTTGAAAAATGGGGAAAAGAGTTTGGAGAGAGAATGGCACAGAGGGGCAGAGAGTTTGGCGAAAGAATGAGTGAGCATGCAAGACGTAGGGCAGACAGATACGAGAAAACAGAAGTGCACGAAAAGCATGAGTTCGCCTTCATAGGACCATTAATCGGCGGCTTAATACTCATCTTCTTGGGCTTGATGTTCTATCTTCAAGTAACAGGCAGCCTCAACGTGATAATCGTGGGGGCTATATTCTTCGTCGTAATCGGCGTAATAATCATCGCCGCAGGCATCTTCGCAGCAACCATGACGAGAAGAAGGCATCCTGCACCCTAAAACGCCTCACAAAAAAATAATGCACCACACTAATCTTCAGCACATTGCAGTGTGACTATTGTATTAATAGAGAGCAAGTAAAGATAAGCAAGCTTTATTTTCGTTTGTTGCAACCATATTCTTCCCCCTTAACGGAGACAAATGGCAGATGCCAACCATAATCGTCTGCATAAAACAAGCCGTGGACGTCACGCAGATAAGAGCTGATCCAACTACGAGACAGCTAATAACAGCTGACGCGCCACGCAAAATCAGCGATATCGACAAAAACGCGCTAGAAGAAGCCATACGCATAAGAGAGAAACAAGGCGGCGAAATCATAGCCGTCACAATGGGTGACGACAACGCCAAAACCGCCCTCAGAGAAGCCCTAGCCATGGGCGCAGATAAAGCCTATCATCTTAACGACCCAGCATTTCAGAACACCGACACACGCGTGACATCATTAATCCTTGCTGAAGCTGTTAAAAAAATCGGCGCGTTCGACCTGCTCATGTGCGGAGAAACTACGATTGACAGTTTTTCGGGCATTACCAGCCAACGTTTGGCAGAAAGACTAGGGCTTCCACTGATCATGTACGCACGAAGCCTTAACGTTGAAGGTGGCAGCATCACGGCGGAAAGAGTTCTTGAAGACCGCAACGAGACGGTCAAGGCGAAAACTCCCACGTTAGTCACGGTTATCAAGGGCATAAACGAGCCCAGAATTCCCTCCCTCATGGCGATTATGAAGGCTTCCAAGAAAGAAATAATCGTCTGGAACGCCGAAGCCCTAGGCCTAGCAAAAGACAAACTGGGCTCAACGCTTGAAATAATGGAAGTTCTGGCTCCAAAGATGGAACGCAAAAAAATCATAATCAAAGGCGAGAACTCAGCCGAAATCGCCGATAAGCTGACCAAGGCGCTGATTCAAGAAGGCGTGATAGGAAGGTGAAATGGCGATGAGTGCAACTAAGGATGTTTGGGTTTATTCAGAAAACAACGATTTAGCCTTGGAGCTTTTGAGCAAAGGACGCGAATTGGCAAATGAGCTGCAGGCGCCTCTGACGGCGATTTTATTGGGTTCTAATGTTCAAGGCATTGCACAACAGCTTATTCAGCATGGCGCCGACAAAGTCTTAGTGGTCGATAAGCCAGAGTTGAAGGAGTTTCGTGTTGAACCCTACCTTGGCGCGTTGACCACTCTAGCTAAGCAGCACAGTCCAGGCGTTATTCTCATAGGCTCAACACGCCGAGGCAAAGAACTCGCCGCACGCTTGGCCACACGCCTCGAAACCGGATGTATACCCGACAGCACAAAACTAGCCTTAAACGATCAAGGAAACCTCGTAGCAGAGAGAATCGTTTATGGCGGAAACGCCGCGGCAAAAATCACTTTCCGAACAAGACCACAAATCGCCACCGTTCCACCACGAACTTTTGAAAAGCCTACACCTGTAGCTGAAAGGACTGGCGAAATTGTTTCTGTTGATGTGCCGTTTGAGGAGGCAAAAACGGAACTCCTCGAGGTCAAGCAGATTGAGGCTTCACAGGTGAAAATTGAAGAAGCACGCGTGGTTGTTTGCGGCGGAAGAGGTGTCGAGAAGAAGGATGATTTCAAAGTGCTCGATGAACTCGCCCAGTTAACAGGCGGCCAGGTTGGAAACACGAGACCCTTGGCTGAAGACCGAAAATGGTTCAGCGAATGGGTAGGCTTGTCTGGGCATAAGATAAAGCCCACACTGTACATTGGATGCGGAGTTTCTGGCGTCATTCAGCACGTGGCTGGCATCCGGGATTCGCAGGTTATCGTGACCATAAACAAGGATGCTGAGGCGCCATTGTGTGAGGTTGCAGACTATATCGTGGTGGGCAACTTGTACGAAATCGTGCCAGCACTTGTAGAGGCTTTCAAGCGACAGTTAAAGATTGGCTAAAAGAAAAGAATGGAATTGAAAGCGCCTATTTGTATGGTATGAATTCTTTGCCCAATAGTTCTCGCGCGATTATGATTCGTTGAATGTTCACTGCGCCTTCTGCGCCGACGCAGTACGACATTATTCCTCTTAAGCCCATCTCAAGCGGGCATTCTTTGCTGTAGCCGTAAGCGCCGAACCAGAGCATCGTGTCTTCATAGACTTTCAGGGCGAACCTTGGAATCTTCAGTTTACACGCTGAAATGTACCGTGTAACTTCCAGCGGCGAGAAGCGTTTATCCTGATACTTCTTGTCCATCATCCAAGCCGAGCGGTACACGAGCGAACGGTATGCTTCCAAATCTGCCCAGTCGTCTGCGAGTTCGAACTGTATGCCTTCAAATTTGCCTATGGGTCGTCCGAAAGCCTTGCGTTCCTTGATGTATTCCATGCCCAATTCCAATGCGCGTTGTGCCGCGCCCAGGCAGACGGCGCCTATGAGGATTCTCGCGGCGTCGAAGCCTTCCATGGTCAGATAGAAGCCTTTTTCGGGCTCGCCGATGATGTGATAGTCTGGCAGTTTGACGTTTTTCATCAAGAACCCACCCGTGCTGATGGCCATGCGTCCCATGTCTTCGAAGCGTTTCATGGGCTCCACGCCTTCTGCGTTGATGGGCACGTAGAAGCCTGTCATGCCCTTGTGTGAAGCCTCTGGAGACGGCGCTGGCGAGGTTCTGGCTAGGACGAAGTAGCCTCCGCCCATCTTCTGTGCTTCGTCTGTGCCGCTTATGTAGGTTTTCTCCCCGTTCAGTGTCCAGTTGTTGCCTTCTTTCTTGGCTGTTGTCTTGAACGCTGCCACGTCTGAGCCTCCGCCTGCTTCGGTTGTGGCGATGCCGATGAACGCTTCGCCCTTCACTGCCTTGCGTATGACTTGTTCACGCACTTGTTCGGTGCAATAACGGTCGACGACGAAACCCCACGAAGA
>DATKLC010000094.1:0-1183 GCA_035542635.1 Candidatus Krumholzibacteriaceae bacterium
CATGTTTTACATGGACATATCCTATTTCCTCACAACAATCCAAGGCTTACCATACGGCACAATGGGCATAATCATAACCCTCATGGGCGTCTCCACTTTCATCTCAAGCATACTCTTAGGCATAGCAGCAGACAAATACGGGAGAAGAAGACTCTACATAATAGGCAACATAATCGCCAGCAGCATAATCGCACTCTTCGCGTTAACAACAAACCCCGCAATCCTCATAACCGCAGCACTGCTTGAAGGCATCAGCGAAGGCGCATTCTCAGCCTCAGGCAGCGCATTAATCGCGGAAAAGGCAGGAGACAAAAGAAGAACAAGCATATTCTCACTCTTCGGCTTCGTACAAAACATAGCCTTCGGCATGGGCAGCATCATACTACTCACGGTGGCATTCTTCGAAACCGCTGGCTTCACAACAGCCCAAAGCCACACCATACTCTACGTTACACTCGCAGCCCTCAGCCTCACATCAACCCTCTTCATGCTCAAAATCACCGAATCAAAAACCCTCAAAAAACTTGTGCAACCCACCAAAGGCGAACTGGTAAAGAAATCTTGGGTTCGACGCTTACCTAAACGATTACAGAAACTAGGAGATATGATGCCCAAAAAACTAGCAAGAGTCAAACAGAAATACATTCTAGCAGGCGATCGTTTCTTAACACGATTGCGAAGAGCAGGCTACATGATGCCACAAAAATCAGGAAAAGTCATAATAAAATACGTCCTCGCCAGCGCCATTGTAGCCTTCGGGGCAGGCTTGATTGTGCCACTGATGACCGCGTGGCTAAAGGCACAATACGGCGTATCCGACGCCATAAGTGGTCCCATCTTGGGTGTTGCAAATATCGTCATTGGTGTAGCAACCTTAGCGGCACCACCACTCGCCAAAAAAATCGGCTTAGTTAAAGCCATAGTCGTGACTCAGGGATTCTCAACACTATTCATGTTCCTTACGCCACTACAACCAGGATACCTCTCGGCAAGTTTTGTGTACACGGTGAGAGCCTTCCTAATGAACATGGCAAGCCCTCTACAACAATCAATGATAATGGGCTTGGTAGCCGAAGACGAACGCGGAGCAGCGTCGGGCGTGAGCGCAGCCTTCTGGCGATTACCAAACGCACTAAGCACAAGCATCGGCGCGTCACTAATAGGCATAGGCTTACTAGCAGCA
>DATKLC010000095.1:0-7167 GCA_035542635.1 Candidatus Krumholzibacteriaceae bacterium
GACCAAAGTAAAAAAGGAGGAATCAAACAATGGACGACAACACTGTTCCTTCAGGAAGCACGACGACACTAAAATCAGTAGAAGGCGACTTAGAAGTCGGCAGACACGCCACGATAAAAGGCGAAAAAGTAACCGTCTCAGGCACCGTCTACTGCGAAGGCAACTGCACTTTTGAAGGAAGCCTGTCCGCAGAGAACCTAGAGGGAGAGGACGATATCACCATCAATGGCAACTTGGAAATCTCAGACCGCGTGAGCATCGAAGACGGACACTTAACCGTTCTGGGCAGCTTGAAGGCGAAAAGAGTCGAAGTAGATCACGGCTTAAGAGTGGGCAAAAACTTCGAAGTAGAAGAAGTTGATGTGGACGGAAGCCTAAAAGTAGAAGGCAACACGATCGCAGAAGAAATCGAAGTCGGCGGCACGTTCGAAGCCGAAGGCACGGTCAAAGCCGAGACAATAGAAGCAGGCGGCTCAATAACCGTAAAATCAAAAGTGGACGCCGAAGACATCGACGTGGGCGGCAGTGCCGTAGTGAACGGAGGCAGAGCAGGCAAAGTCGACGTCGGCGGCAGCTTTGTCTCAACCGATTCACTAGAATTCGAAAGCATCGATGTGGGCGGTACGGTGAAACTCTCGGGCGAGAACAACGCGGGCGGCGACATAGATGTCGGTGGTTCATGCAGAATCGACGGCAACCTCAAATTCAAAACATTAGATGTCGGTGGAGTCATCGAAATCTCTGGAAACAGCGAAGGTGAAGACATCGATGTCGGTGGAAGAATAAATGTCGGAAAAGAGCTTCGCCTTTCTGGCGACCTAGACGTCGGAGGAACAGCAGAAGTGGGTGAAAAATTGACTGCCGAAAAAATCGAGATCGGCGGCAGTTTAAAGGCAAGACAAGCAGTCGCTGCGGGTGAAGTTGAAGTGGGCGGTTCGATTGAAACCGTTGAAGGCACGACGGCTGAGTCCGTGAGTATCGGAAGAAGAGGCGAGGTAAAAGGCTCGATTCATGCAAAAGAAGTCATAGTGGGCGAGAGAGCGCGTGTTGAAGATGTGTACGCGGACAGAATAGTCTTAGAAGAGAAAGCCCAAGCAAAAAATCTCTACGGCAAAAACATCCACCTTGAATACAAATCAGAAGTAACAGGCGAGGTCCAATACACGGAGAACCTGAAAACCGAAGAAAGCGTGCACCTTGCAAGACAACCAAAAAAAGTGGAAAAACTGCCCGAATAGCCCAATTCTTTCTGATCAGAATTTTTCAGGCTGAAAAGTTTTTTATTGTTTATGCTTAGACTTTAGCTTGAGAACAATGTCTCGCAGAAAAACTGCTTTAACTACAACCCAGTTAGCCTTAACGCCGATTTTTACAGCACTGGTCGCAGTCGCGACCATGGTGTTCACAATATACATACCTGCGACCTCCGGCTACTTTAACCTCGGCGAAACCATCATCTACATAACCGCTATACTCTTCGGACCTTACGTCGGCGGCATTGCAGGCGGCGTCGGTGCAGCCATCTCGGATTTGCTTCTTGCACCCGTATTCGCACCAGGAACATTAATTATAAAAGCCTTTGAAGGAGCTATAGTGGGTTTCCTCAGCAAACGAGTGTTAAAAATTGCTCACGCACTTTATGTCGGGGTTGCTTTTATTCTCGTGACAATATTTGTCAGTTTATTGCTTTTCTCTTTGACAATTTTTGGCGCCAATATCTTTTCTGGGCCTTGGTTTTCCAGCAGTCAGCTATCAATCTACAATGGTGTGCTAAACAGCCTCCTTTTCGTGGGCTTCCTCCTGATACTTGTTTGGGCAGTCTCTCGCCTCAGCGAACATCCGCCAAAGTCACAGTGGAAAATATTCACCTTTACTCTAGGCTTAGTAACCGGGGTATTGCTTGTAGTGATCGGCTCGTTATATTACACTGGACAAGTTCAGCTATTCCTAGGTGTTCCGCCGCCTCAAACGCCAACTGTCACGTTTTCGGTTCCTGTTGAGTTCTGGTATGCACTGGGAGTATTGATTATCGCTTTGACCGCGTACGTGGGATACAAGTTCGAGCCAGAGTTCGGGTGGCTGGTTCTCGCTATTTTTCTCGGAGGCTTGGAAATGGTTGCGGGCTATTTTCTTTACGAACAATTCATAATGGGGACTGCAGCAGTCTTAGAGGTTCCGGTGAACATCGGACAAATGCTTGTAGGCTTGGTTTTGGCAATTCCTGTTGCAAAAGCGGTTCGCCGTGCATTGCCGATGCTTAAAGAAACACAGTAACAAATGATTCTTTGCCTTTAGCACACCTTAAAAACTGGGCATTACATCTTCATACTAACAAAGAGGCTGACTCGATTTGGCGTTACCTTCAGGTAAGGTTCCCATTGAGGTTTTACAGAAGATTATTTTTAAACATTTAGGTGTAAAACGTAAAGAAATCGTTCTCGGCCCGCACGTAGGAGTCGACGGTGCTGTCGTGGAAGTTGGAAATAAGGTTCTGATTACATCGATGGATCCGATAACAGGCGCGTTGGAGAGAATCGGCTGGCTCGCCGTGAACGTGAACGCCAACGACATAGCGACTTTCGGCATACGCCCAACACTATTTTCATCATGCATATTACTTCCTCCAGGCGCAACAGATGCAACGATTGAGACCATAAGCAAACAGATGGACACGGCTGCGAAAAAACTCGAAATTGCCATAATCGGCGGACACTGCGAAACCACACCAGGCATAACGCACCCGATAATTGTAGGAACAGCTATGGGCATAACAAAAAAGAACAATTATGTAACCTCCGGCGGCGCCAAACCGGGCAACAGCCTCATCTTAACAAAAGGCGCTGGGATTGAGGGCACGGCAATATTAGCCACTGATAGGAAAGAATTACTTCAAAGACAATTCAGTCAAACCTTTCTCTCCAGAGCAACTGACTTCTTCGACTGCATAAGCATAGTTGAAGAAGCGGTGTCGGCTTTCGAAACAGGCGGCGTCACGGCCATGCACGACCCAACCGAAGGAGGAGTAGCCGGAGGAATACAAGAAATGGCAGATGCTTCAAAAGTGGGCGTCAAAGTGTTCGAAACAAAAATCCCCATACAAAAAGAGACCCTGGAAATTTGCAAATTTTTCAAAATCGACCCCCTACAACTAATCAGTAGCGGCGCCTTGCTCATAGCAGCAAAACATGCCTTTGCAGAAAGCATTGTTGAGACCCTTAAAAAACGCGGAATCAATGCCTCTATCATTGGTGAATTCTTGAAGGAACCCGACAAACGTGTTCTTGTTAGTACAAACGGTTCCAAATCGTCTTTTGTCCGTCCGTTTTCTGACCATTTGTGGATGGCGCTCAAGAGAAAATAGGCTTTTGCCTTACTGCTTAAATAGCAAGCCACAGTCAAATATTCATCGGAAAAATCTCTGGTGCCACTCGATGCGGTTGTCTTCTCAAAAAGCCTTGCGTCTCATGCGGCGTTTTCTAACGCCCAACAGTCCACTTCATGCACAGTGGTTTCTCACGAATCGCTGCAATTACAGGTGTAGAAGCTGCGGCGTATGGCGAGACAAGAATCGAAAAAACGAAGTTTCCACAGAAGAGGTTAAGGCTGGACTGGATGCCTTAGTCAAACTCGGCGTCGCAGAAATCGTGCTCTCCGGAGGCAACCCACTTTTACGGGACGATATAGACGAAATAGTGCGCTATGCTTCTCACCGTTTTATTACGACGATTTACGATAACGGCAGCATGGCACCCGAGAAAATCGACGTTCTGCGCAACGCGGATTTCGTTGCCATCTCTCTCGACACACTCGATGAAGAAAAGAACGATTACATGCGTGGCGTCAAGGGTGCATACAAGAAAGCCATAGACGCCGTCGAAAAACTTCACGCTGAAGGAATATCCGTCGGGGTGGCACCTACTATCTCCCAGCTGAACCTTCACGAGATGGAAGACTTTACGCGGTATTTTACAGGCAAAGGAATTCCAGTGTGGTACGCCGTATACGCTCATGACGATGCCGACCGCCAATTGTTCGGAATAGGCAAGAAGAACGACGAACTCGAAATCGTAGACAAGAAAGCTATGGTGAAACTCTGCAGTTCACTTATGAAAATGAAGAAAGAAATGAACGGCATCTTCATCACCGACAAAACGCTCGCTGCGTTGAAACACCTGTTTCTGACCGAAGAAAGAACGTGGAAATGTCGTGCACTACAAAACTTTCTCATGGTCAACCCTCAAGGGCAGGTTTCTGGTTGCCATTTGTACGAACCAGTTGCCACGGTAACAGAACTGCCTGAACTGTGGAACAGCCCTAAATTCAATGCGCTTCGAGCAAAATACAACGCATGCGAAAAATGCACGTACGTGTGCTATCTCTTCTATTCCATTCACAGCGGTATGCACGGAGGCATAGAAATCCTTCAAGACCAACTCAAGAATACTAGGCTACTCGTTTCCACAGCGCATAAAACTAAACGTGTAGTAGCCTAAAACTCGATGTCTGGAAGAGGAATAGACAGAAAGCCTCTACTCGGCGGGTTAAACTCCGGAGCTTCTATGTCTTCCAACAACCTAGCCTTACTAGATTTTTCTTGGAAATAAACCGCCAGAAGAACGCTGAACCCGACAATTTCCCTGCCGTTCGATTCAAGAATCTTTCGCGGTCCTGCGTCTTTGGGTTTTTTCAGTTCAAGGATAGCGGGAAAAAGAAGCGCGATGAAAAAGATGGCCGCGGTTAATAGAAGCAGAATGAAGATTTGCGGAGTCGAAATTGGAATCGGAATCAAGTTTCTTCGGCATTACTGTTTGCGTGAATAGACAATATAATGGTTTCCATAACCGTTGTGTGCGGTCCTTTTCCATTCAAACTGTTTTTTACCACCTACTTTTGAGACGCATAATTCGAGAAAAACCTTGGTACAAATCGCGATATTGATGAAAAAGGTTATGAACAGCAACGGAATAAGCCAGTAAATTCGCGTTCGATTATCCAAATAGGCACCTATGCCTATTTCAAAAAATGGCGCAAAATTGCCAACCGCACTGTACAGCGAGAGGGGAACAAGCGTCCAAAGAGATAGAAACCAAACCGCAGGATTAGTGAAATACAAAGCGATGCCTACAATCCAAGCCAGCAAAACGAGAAGCGGAATAAAATAGATATTAAGCAATAACACGCCATCCAACTTCTCTCGAATACTCAAATTACCGCATTTGGCAAACGGCAGTAGATGCTTAAAGGCACACTGCATATGTCCCTTCGCCCATCTGCTCCTTTGGCGCCAATATTGATGCCAGTTTTCCACGGCTTCTTCATAACTTTCTGCGTCATTCACGTAACGAACCTTAAAGCCTGCTAAATAGCAGCGGAACGTCAAGTCGGTGTCTTCGGCTAGAATAGTCTCGTCCCAACCGCCTAAAGCTCGTATAAGCGCTGTTCTGAAGCCCCCAACCGTTCCGCCATACTGGGGGATCAAGCCAAGCTCTTCTCTTGCTCGCTGGTCGACACGATAGCCTGCTATCCTCTCCAGCGTGACTAATCGAGTGACAAGTGAGACGGGCTCGTTTAACACTGTGACCCTGCCCTGTACGGCGCCCACTTTTGGGTCGCGGAAATGTACGTTAAACCTTTCAATGATGTCCCGTTGGGGATAGTAGTCAGCATCGAAGCAGTACGTAATTTCCCCAGTCGCGTGGGTTAAGCCCTCATTCAATGCTCGAGGCTTTCCTCTTCCACCATTCGCTGAATCGCAGTGAATCACTTTCATAAAAGAGTGAATCTTGGCGAATTCTTCAGCAATTTCTCCAGTTTTGTCTCTAGATGCGTCATCTATCACTATAACTTCGAGTTTTTCTTTTGGATAAGTCAACTCGCACATCCGCTGCAAAAGACGACCTATTACTGCTTCCTCGTTCCACGCGGGAATGAGTATAGAAATACGTGGCTCAAAATCATTCACGCTTATCTGAGCGGTTTTTTGTCTTTTGTAAAGAACTGCCAGCGTGAAAACATAGTGACGAATCAGATATACGGCAAGGGAAAAAGCCAAAAAAATGAATATCGCCTCTAGTATCACGGTTTTTCATCCTTTTTCCTGTTTTCGTTTTGAGGCTAATGTGGAAAGCCCCAGCGCCCACATGGAAACTATCCAAACCAATTCCAAAAATGGATTGACGATAGAGTATATCGCGACAGAAGCGGCACCTAAATAGTAACATGTGTCAGCAACCAGACGCGATAAAAAGTATTCCCAACCAAAACCAGTCATATTCCCTACGGCAGCGAGAGAGATTTTGTAAAGAAGCGGACCATCCAATGGAAAAACTAGAAAAATGAAAATGACATTGAAGAATAGAATGGGCAGAGAAACCACCGTATAGCCGAAAAGTATGCTTGGAAGAACGCAAAACAAGAGCATCACCAAAACAAAAGCATATGCTCCCATGATTATGTGGAAAAGGTTAGGGGAAATCGAGAAAGAATCGAGACTCTCTTGTTTTGACGAAATCATTATTTCCTCCAAATTACGGCATTTTTGTAAAATTGATAGGACTTTCTTCTTAGGATATTTTACATAAAAGACTTTCGCAAAAAACTCCATGCTTCCATGGCTTGCGAAAAACTGAAATGTAACAAACGCAGAAAAGGGTTTTGGAGGAAAAGCTTTGCCTGTGTACATTCTTATGTCGACACTCACCGACGAAGGCTGGAAAACGGTCAAAGACAAACCCGAACGCATCAAAGAAGTCAACAGGGAACTTGAAAACTACGGAGTTAAAGTGCTTCACCAATACGCTACACTTGGTCCTTACGACTTTGTTAACATAGTTGACGCGCCTGACAACAAGACAATCGCCAAAATCTCCATAGAACTCGGCTCACGGGGCACGATCCAAATAAAGAGCATGCCTGCAATACCCATAGACGAGTTCATCACAGCGATCAAAAAATAGCCTTTTTCCACTCTTTTTTTTCTCAAGCCAGAAATTTCAGGATTTCCGTTAAATCTTTTATTTTCAAATCAGGGTGAACAGTGATTTTTTCGAGGTCGGCTAGACCGTAGAATTGAGATGGGATGAAGATGGTTTTCATGCCTGCTTTTTGCGCACCTTTGATGTCTTCTTCTGGGCTGTCGCCCACGTAAACGGCTTCATCCCCGTCAAC
>DATKLC010000096.1:0-12540 GCA_035542635.1 Candidatus Krumholzibacteriaceae bacterium
AAAAAAAGCGCAGTTTAGTAATCATAATGCGTCGCTATTATTCTTTGGGGCGCATAATCGAAAGTCCAACTCTCATCAGAATGTATGCTATCACAACAATTATAGCGAACATACCTATTTGTAAGAGAATTCCAAAGAGAACGTCGTAACCAGCATTCAACCCATACGTTCCAGAGATGCTGACTTTCAAAGGCGTGATTGCACCAGTTGCCAGTTGGAATGCAATTATTGCCACATATAATAGCATAATCAGTCCGATTATCATGAAAACCAAGCCGAAGATTACTCTAATGTTCAGTTCAACAGTTGTCTTTGACATTAGTCACACCAGCTAAAAATCGTTTTTATGCTGAACTCTTCTTAAATCTTTTCTATCTATAGGCTCAAAAACAAAAAAAAGGGAGTTAATTAAAGGTTATTCCGTCTGCAACTGCAACATATATCGGGATTTGTCTTATAGAAGTATCATGGAATAACCTTTAATTAACCCAACATAGCCTTTGTTTTTATAGAGAAGACTCTGGGAAGCACACTCAATGAACTTCATTGAAGTGATGTTGATGGAAAGCCTGCGGAACCGAAACCCGCAGCTTGACCTACAAGGCTCCGACAGAAGAGTGCTGGAAATAGCCGACGAAGACCTGATGAATTTTCTAAAAGTCCACTGGGGCCTCATGGGGCAAGAATCAGCAGATTTTGAGCTTATCGAAAAACTCTATAGTTTTCATCAGGAAGAACCGCAAGAACTCGAAGAATTTGTAAACGCTTGGACAGGAATCTGGATCAAAAAATGGAACGAACGCGTCAAACTACTCATCGGACAGCAAGAAGAAGAGAACAGCAGTTGGCAGAAGGTCAGCAAGAAAATATGTGATGCAGAGCCATTATGGAAAACCCTTCCGAACAGACGCGAAGTCGAAGATGTCGTGGTAGAATCGCTGATAAAGAACGGCGAAATCTGCGGAACCAATATTCTCTCAGAAAACCTGATTAAAATGGAGCTGGGTTCCGTGGAAAAGATAGATGTAAAGAAAGACGAGGATGTTTTGAACTTAGTTAATGGCACGTTAAGGCGAGCCAGAAATCTTTCCCGCAGCAAAGGACCACTAATCTTTGTGCGATTGGATAAGAGATTCTTCCAACTATCTCAATAAGCCAAAAACTAGAATGCTCTTTCTCTGTTAAGAGTTTTTGTTTGCCACGCATATTTCCTAATGGTCTTGGATGCGCCATATCCACATGCTGCGCAGCGTTTTTGTCTGATGTGGTATGCTCTTCTTCCGCATCTTCTGCAGTGGGTATGGACTGCTTTTTTTCCGTGTTTACCGAAGGAAGTGGTGCCTTTTACCATCGTTGTCACCGTGGTGGTGGAGATATTATTATTACGTTATCGCCGCGGACTATAATTACGCCTAATTTCTTAACATTCTGCGGGTCTGTGGTGTCGTCGGTTTCTTCGAGTACAAGATTTAAGTGTTGATCGAAGCCTTTGAGCTTGCCTCTTAGGCTTTTTCCGCCTTTGAGTCTTACAAGTACGATTTTGCCTAAACTTTCTTCGAGGATTTGTGTTGTCATTTCGCTCATTTATGCACCCTCACGTCAACTATTATCTTGCATGAGTTTCTTTTAATAGGTTTTAGTGTCAACTAATTAAGTGTATCTGAATATAAAGGTGATGATTAGGTGACAGAAAGTTTCAAACGCCATTTTCTGAAAGACAAAGAAATGAAACAATTACTCGCCGAGACGCTGCAAAAAATAAGAGTCGATATACAAGCATTATTCGGCGCTGATTTGCACATTGAGTTTGCCGAAAGCAAAAACGCCACAGTATACTTAATCAACAATAAGCCATTACTTACAAGAAAAGATAACATGATTCTGCCGACATTGCCTTTTGATGATATTCTCAAGTTTCTGCCTAAAGTAGTTGTTAACATGGGCGCCGTTCCACATGTTTGTAATGGAGCCGATGTCATGGCGCCCGGTATTGTTGCGGTTAAGGAAGATTTTAGGAAAGACAGTTTCGTGGTTGTTGTTGATGAACGGCATCAGAAACCCTTGGCGGTAGGAATTGCTCTTTATGATTCAGAGACTTTGAGGAACCTGAAACATGGAAAAACCATAAAAAACATTCACTGGGTTGGTGATGACTTGTGGCAGATACTAAGAAAACTGTGATTTCAGAGTTTGAGAATAAAGATTGATGATTCATAAATATTATAAAATCTTATTTAGACAATGAATTGCCAGTAAAAGTTTCCGGGAAAAGCGGAAACGTTTAAAGTAGAAGACGGTTAAAGTATAGATAACTGAGGGAAGGACTTGGCAAATTTAGGCAAAGTGTTCGAAAGAGTGGTTCATCGAGGAAAGAAACCAGACACAAAACCAACTGAACCCATTTCTGCGCAAGCCAAGAGCAGTATGACGGATAAGATTTATCTTAAGGCTTTCCCGTTGCGCAAACTTTCAGACGTTGATTTGGTGAAACAAGAGGTTAATTCTGGCAACATCATGATTCTGAAGATCAGCCCTCTCGCATCCAAAAGCGTAGAGGATGTCAAACGCGCCGTGAACGAATTGTACGAGTTCACTCAAACTACTGGCGGCGACATTGCACGTTTAGGAGAAGAGAGAGTAGTAGTTACGCCGTCTTCCGTTAGAATTTGGCGCGAAAAACAAACCATGCCAACGGGTGAGATGCCTACCGCAGCCTGATAGTTTCTAACGCCATGGGCGCCATAGCGTCGACTTTGTATTTTCTCTGAAACAGATTTGCGATGCTTAGCGTCTTAGCCTTCTCGCCGTGGCACACTATGAGTTTTTCTGGGTGTTGGGTTAATCTTTGAATGTAGGCAACTATCTGCTTTCTATCTGAGTGCCCAGAGAAGCCTTCGATGGAGTCTACTTTAAGCGCAACTTTGACCACTTCGAGCTTGCCGTCGGACGTCATCAAGGGCGCTTCTGGCAGTCCCTTCTGTATTCTACGACCCAAAGTGCCTTCTATCTGATAGCTGACAAAGATTATCGTGTTGCGGTCGTCTGAGGCGAGGCGTTTAAAATACTCTATAATGGGTCCGCCTTCGAGCATGCCCGCAGTGGCCATTACTATACAGGGCTCGCCCTCGATGATTTCCTCTCTAGCACTCGGGTGTTCCACCTTAGTAAAGTAGTCCGACTGGAACGGGTTTATTCCCTCATGCAATATACTGTTCCTGACCTCTCTCGCCAAGTATTCTGGATAAGCCGTGTGAATAGCTGTGGCT
The DNA here is from genome assembly GCA_035542635.1 of Candidatus Krumholzibacteriaceae bacterium. Taxonomy (GTDB): domain Archaea; phylum Thermoproteota; class Bathyarchaeia; order Bathyarchaeales; family SOJC01; genus DATHCB01. Next base: position 3,267 of record DATKLC010000096.1, read on the forward strand.
TCAGAAATCATACCTTCGATGAACACGGGCGCTTCTTTTATCATTCCCCTACGCATGTAACCGTCGATTATCAGCATAATTTCCTGCGCGCGACCAACAGCAGGCACAGGGATTAGCACTTTGCCTCTTCTGTCCAGAGTACTGTTGATGAGGGAAGCAAGTTTATCTTCAGCTTCGATGCGTGAAGGCATGATGTCCTGCAAGGCGCCGTAAGTGCTCTCTGTGATTATGGTTTCTACGCGTGGAAATTCCGTGACCGCGGGCTCGAGAAGAGTGGTTTTTGCAAATTTATAGTCACCCGTGTAGACGATGTTGTGTAAGCCTTCTCCGATGTGCAGATGAGTAACAGAAGAACCGAGAATGTGTCCAGCATTGTGCAGCGTTAGTCGTATGTCAGGCGCGATATCCGTGACCGTGCCGTGCCTGAGCGGCATTGTGTGCAGTACGCATTCTCTTACGTCTTTCTGGTCGTAAATCGGCATAATGCCCTGCTTGTTCATCACGTCCAGATAGTCAAGCTGAAGAAGCGTCATGAGATTCGATGTAGGCGCAGAACAATAAATCGGTCCGTCATAACCATACTTGAACAGGAAAGGCAGAAAACCACAATGATCAAGATGGGCATGACTGATGATAACCGCATCCAGTGAGTCCAGATCAAACTGAGGCGCGTCCAAACGCGGAAAAGCATCCAAAGGATTAGAAGCCCCAGGGTTTATGCCACAATCGAGCAACACTTGACTCTCTCGTGTCTGCAGAAGAATGGCTGAGCGACCTACCTCTTGAAACGCGCCTAGGGCTGTAATTCGAACGTCGCCCACTCCGTGAATTGTGGGCCTGAATATGCGTTCGCCAGCGGTTCTGAGTATTCTTTCGCGTTCTTTGCTTTCAGAATGCAAATAATGCCTCATGTGCGCGACAATCTTGGATGGAAGTGGTGGGCTTCTTAAGATGCGTGGTCGCCAGCGTGTTTCGCGTACGATTTTTTGGAGTTCGCTGCCGTTTTTGCCTATGACCATGCCTGGTTTTTTGGCTTCTATGATTATTTCGCCGAGGCTCGGGTCGAAAGTTATGTTTGTTACCTCGGCTTCTTTGGGGATTATTTCGGCTACTTTGTGTTCGGCTTCCTTCTCTTCAAGCCTCACTGACGGGTCGGAGCGGACGACTATTCTTTTGCGTATAATGTTCACGATATCTGCAATTATGTGGCTCTGCTCCGTGAGGATTTCGGGCCTCTTTGTGTAAATAGCCAACGCTGGACCTTCGAATTCGATGCGGGTGATTTCGGCCTCTTTCGGCACGTGGTCAAGCACGGTTTGGCTGACTTCGACTTTGGCCTTCTCGAACGATGTCACGACTTTTTGCCTCTTTAAGACTCCTCTGTAATGCTTTCTTTTTCTTTGTCGTTGAGTTCTTTGACGCCGTTCTCGTCGATTATTACGACGTCGAAGCTGTCTCCGCTGGCAGTGTCGCGTTTCATCGCCGATTTAACGGCTTTCACCACTATGGGTGCGAGTTCTTTGATTTTGGCGTCTTCGTTGTACTTGTCTTCCAGAATGCCATACGCTATTGGTGAGCCCGAGCCTGTGGATACGCATTTTTCTTCGGTTATGCTGCCGAAGGGGTCTATGGCGTAAACGTGTGGTCCCGTGTTGTCAACGCCACCCACAAGCACCTGCGTAACGAGGGGTGCATAGCGTGTGGAGAAGAGTAAGTTTGCGAGCACTCGAGCGGCCGTGTTTACGGGCATTAGTCGTTCGTAGTTGAGCCTGTAAAGCTGAGCATTCGCTTTGAGAATATCAACGGCTTTCTGCGCATCTGCAACATTTCCCGCTATTGTCATGGCCAGGTGTTGATCGATTTGGTAGATTTTTTTGCCCTTGTGATGCGCTACGAAGTAGCCCATTGTTACTCGTGTGTCTGAGGCTAGTACGACGCCGTCTCTGCCGACGACGCCTATGGTAGTCGTTCCTTTCATGACTAATTCATTAGGTGTTTCACGCATTTTTCACATCTCCGAAAACTCGAAAACGTTTCGTTGCACTTCGCAAGGAAGTAAGCGTGATGTATTCTTACCGACGAATTTAAAAATGTTTCGAATCATATTCTTATAGCTGTGTTTAATGAATGAGAGGACGCTATTGACTCTGAAGCTTCATCGTATGCAGTTACCCCGCGAAGTGCTAGTCGGACGCGGAACATTAGAACTCGTCAGCGACACCTGCAAAAAACTCGGGTTCTCAAAAACAGCTTTCGTAGTGGCTGGCGAGAAGACGCTGGAAGTTGCGGGAAATCGTGTCATTGGCTTACTTGAGCAGGCAGGCATGAAAGTCGGAGACATGCTGGTCACGTCGCCCACTCTTTGGAATGTTCGAGCTGTAGAGATGAAGATTAAAAAGAAAAAGCCACAACTGGTTCTCGGCGTTGGCGGCGGAGCAAAGATTGATGTCGCCAAGCTGAGTTCTGCTCGTTGTGGAATTCCGTATTTTAGCATTCCGACCACGGCTTCTCATGATGGTATTGCAAGTCCGTTGGCTTCGATTAAGGGTTTGAGTAAGCCGTTCTCTGTGATGGCGCAGTCGCCCATGGCGATAATCGCTGATACTGACGTGATCATGAAGTCTTCGCAGCGTCTGATTGCGAGCGGTTGTGGAGACGTTATAGCCAAGGTTACTGCCGTTCGCGATTGGAGACTAGCGCATAAGGTGAAGGGCGAGTATTATGGTGCCTATGCGGCAAGTCTTGCTATGATGAGTGCCAGCTTGGTGATGGAAAACGCCGACTTAATCAGACCGAACGATGAGGAAGGGCTTCGTGTATTATTGGAGGCGTTGATAAGCTGCGGCGTAGCCATGGCTATTGCTGGAAGCAGTCGTCCGGGTAGCGGTGCAGAGCACATGTTTAGTCACGCTTTGGACTCTATCTCGCCTAACTGCGCTTTACATGGGGAGCAGTGCGGTGTGGGCACGATAATGATGGCTTATTTATATGGGTTGGATTGGAGACGCATCCGCGACAAACTGAAAAGTGTGGGGGCACCGACAACTGCAAAAGAGTTGGGAGTCAAACCTGACGACATTGTGCAAGCGCTGGTCAAGGCACGCGAGGTTCGACCCGAACGGTACACGATTTTGCAGGAAAAAATACTAGACGAAGGCAGTGCGAGGAAAGTGGCAGAGACAACAGAGGTAATCTAGAGAAGGCTATTCTTTTTTGGCTGTCTTCTCTTCTGCTGTTTGCTTAGGTACTGCTTCAGTGGCTGACTCTGGGGCTGGAGCGGGCGCTTCTGTTTTTGGCTCTGCGGCTTCAGGTGTTTCGGCTGTTTTAGTTTCTTCTGGCTTTGCCTCAGCAGGCGGCGCTGCTGGTTTGGGTCGTTTGAATTCTTCGATGAATTTCACGACGTTTATTTCTGGGAAGAACTTTTGGATGTCCATAGCTAAGCCTCTTTTTACCACTTGGATGCCTTCCAAGTAGAAGGCGTCTTCGGGCATTGTGATGTCTATTTCGGTTTTTTTGATTTTGAAGTCGAATTTTGCCGCTTCGACCAGTGGGATTCTTCTATGCAGGAGGGCGGTTAGTTTTTCTTCGATTGTTTCGAGTTTCTTCGTTACCGTGACATCGTAAACGAGCGTTTTGCCCGCTAATGTTGGATTGAAGTCCAGTCTGACTCTGCCTGCTCCCATCGTTCTTATCGTTGCAGGTTTTCCGTTGTATTCAATCCTAGCGCCTAGCTGGGGCGTTATGCCCTTTTCTGTTAGTCGCCTCTGATGTACCAACTGCACTTTCTGTGGATCCCAAGGTCCGAAGGCTTTGTCGGGCGGGATTTCCACTGTGTTTGATTTTTCTGGTTCGAAGGTGGCTAAGTTGTCGTCTAAGGCTTGTAGCACCCAGTTTTCTCCGATGACTATGAGCTTGGGTTCGTAGAATTCGCCTTCCTTGTACAGGTGTTCTTTTTTGGCTACCTCTTCTTTGGTCGTGTCGAAGACTTCACCTGTCTCTTTCACCTTAGCCACGTAATCGACTATTATGAAGTCACCCTTAGCGAACGGCATATTATTCTTCATCTCACGCTTTGTGTGGCAGACACTTAGCTGCAATTAAGCCTTTAACCTTTACCATAAAAGCCTTTCAGAAACGACTAAGCTCGACATTGACCTTTCCATCTAGCTTTACCAAGGCGTAATATCCTTTTCTTGCAGGTCCAGGGTTTATGATAACTGTGTGGTCAATGTGGTCGATTCCTCGTCCCTCGTGAATATGCCCGCAGAAGACCGCGACAGGTTTTGTGTCTATAATGAAATGGCTAAGGTTTCGGCTTCCCGCATGTCCGCCTATGAATGCCACGTCCACTTTCGTATCTCTCGGAGGAACATGTGAAACGATAATCGTATGCATCTTTTGCTGACATTCGCCGCTTCCCTGCTGCAGCCACTGCATAATTTTGTCCTCAGGCACTTCAAACGCTCTGTGCAATGCACCTAAGCCAATAAAATTGTAGTTTTTGATGTTTCTGCACGTGGCATGTATGCAGGTTGCGCCTTCCACTTTAGCGTTTACAAGGTCTGGCGGGTCAAGGTTGCCTGGCACAAAAAAGACAGAAGCCTGAGACTGTACGAGTATCGAGAGGTATTCTTCGGCTTCTTTCACCGTACCAAAATGGGTCAAATCTCCACAAACGCATATGGCGTCCACTTGTGTTTCTTTTGCTTTTTGAACAGTTTTCTCGTAGGCTTCCCTGCTACCGTGGACGTCGGCGATTACGATTACGTTCAAGTGTCCATTCTTTCCCATGCCTGTTTAGCGAAAACCGTGGCTTTCCGCGGGTACTCATCTACCTTTATCTCGGCAATAACGGGGAAGGGCGTTGGAATCGCGATGCCCCACAGCATGGCTTCGTGGTCTGCCAAGCCAGGTAAATAATCTCGCAACCTCTCAGAACCATACTCGGTGTACATCAAAACCGCGTCTTGGTCGTTCCCGCTTTTTAGTCTAAAGCAGGCTACAGAGTTGCATTGAGAGATGCAGCCCTTCAAAACATACGCTGGTCTCTGCGTCATGATAATCAAGCCCACGTTATAGCCGCCTGCCTGGCTGATGGTTTCAATCATAGACGCCTTCACCTCTTTCTGCGCCTCTGACTCGACGAGTTCGGCTCCTTTTTCAGGCGCCAAATACTGAGCCTCCTCTATGGCTAAGATGCAGGCAAAGTCGCCCTCGTTTTTGCGTTGCATGGCGTAATTGCGGATTTCATTAACGATGTGACACGCGGTTCTGTGCTGTTTCTCAATGTCAGTGTCTACGGAAAAGTCGACGATTAAGGTCGAATTATCTTTTATCGATCCGATAACATCAAGCGATTTAGTTTTTTCCTCCAAAAAGTCCCCTTTGTTTCCGAGGCACCACTCAATCGTCTTATATGCCTTGGCTTGACTATCAGCCGTCTTATAAACAACGCCTTGGTCCAAGATTTCCTGACACTTGGTAAGAATGCGCTCTTTCGTCAGCACTCCATTACCATCTATGAGCTCTTGCACCGCAGCCGCCACGGCGTCCTTTTCCTTGCCCTTCACGCCTAACTTAGCCACGATAAAATCTGGGTTGGTGATCGTGGGCGTAAATTTGTCATATTGAAAAACACTTGCACCGTAATTCGTCAGCGCGCCGTATTCACCTCTGCGGTCAAAAATAACGAAACGCGGTCTGGGCTTTAATTTGGACGCTTTGGCCACGAGGTTTATTAGAAAACTCGACTTGCCGCTGCGAGTCATGCCTGCCACGAACATGTGCCCCTTGGCCACACTATTCAAATCTACGTAAACTGGTATGTTCGTACCTCGCACCTTGCCCAATTCTAGCATCAAGGCGTCTTGTGCGAATTTTTCTGGAATGAAAAACTGTTTCAAAGCCTCTTCCGAGGGTTCGTACACGGAATCCCAAGGCGCAGGCGCCATTTCCAACGTGCGCCACTTGTGGTTCTCGTCGTAGTAGCCCAGAATCTCGGCGAAAGCCACGGTGTATTCGAGTTTTTTGCCGTATTCAGCTAGCCTGCCTTTTTTGCCCGCCAAGGGTCCTGTTCTGCCCGTTATCATTTCCGGGTTGTATGGTTGAGTTCGAAAAGTGCGTGTCAGCACGGTGATGTTGACGTTGGCGGGATGTTTGATAAAATAGAAGTGATTCACTTTTACTTGGGCGGTTTCCATGACCACGAAGATGAGAAAATCGTGTGTGCAGCCCGACAAAGCGTAGCCGATTGGCTTTAAGTCGGTTTCCATTTTACGCCTCGCCCTTGGAGAGCACCGTGGATGCGTAGCCTTTTTCGTCGCGTATGGTCCACAGTTCGCCGTGTTGCAGAGTGAGCAGGTTTAGGTCTTCGGCGTCCATTTCTCCGTTTTCCACCAAGTCCAAGGCTTTGGAGTACAGCATGAGCGTGCGTATGTTGGAAAGGTTGCTGGTTATGCGTGTGAGGTGGTCGACTTCGTAGATGCCGAAGGGCATGCCGTCTTCTTCCGAAGTGGTGTATAGTATGGTGCCGAGTTCGTTTAGTTTGTTTAGGCAGAACTCTGGCAACTCAAGACGAAACGGCGTGGCTAAGCCGGTGCGGATATAAGCCGAATAAAAGTTGGTCATTTTCGCCACGTCTTGCGCCGGAATGAACATTTCCTCTGCTTTTTTCCTGTACAAATCGACCACGAAGCCCTTCATCGGCTTTGCTTCTGGCACTGTGCATTGCCCCTGCTTAAGGATCAGGTCGAGAAGCACTGTGTCGCGTACTTCTTTATTGCCGAGGCTTTCACACAGGCTGGTTCTCTGCGTGCGTTTAACAAAACCCACGACTGGAGTGCCAGTTCTGTAGCACGCGAAAAGCATGTTAATAGCGCTTGTCAAGGCTGAATCGAAATCCTTGCTGTAGCTTTCAGACGAGTTACTGAAGGGTAAAAGTCCATAATTTAACAGTAAAGTGCCGTCCAGTACGGCGTATTTGGGGTTCCATTTGGCTATGGCTTCGGTGGTTATTTCGAATTGTACCTTGGCGGCGAGAAGGCTTTCTCTGCTCTGCGCTCTGAATTCATCTGTCCAGAGTGTCGATTCGCCCACTTTGCAGATGGGTTCGTCGACTATTTTTCTGCCTTCAGTTGCTATTGCTGTGGAAGCGTACAGAGGCGCGAAGGCTGATCTGAAGTCTACGCCGTTGTTTCCGGCGTCGGAAACTACCATTCTTGCGTTGGAGAGGTTTTCATCTTGTTGGAGCTGCGTGATTTGGATTTGGTTGCGTACGGTCTTTGCGAGTTCTTTGCGTTGTTCGTTGTATTTTTTGAGCTGTTTTAGGATCAAGTCTGTGCCGTTGTCGATGAGCTTTTGGTACAGATTGGGGTGGATGGTTTCGGGTTCTGGTGCGCCGAAAAGGTTGAAGTATTGTTCTCTGAATGTCGGCGGCATTCGTTCGAGGACATTCTTTTTTTTGCTTTGCAGAGACATGTTGTGGTCTCTCCTTTACGATATAGTGAACGGAGAATGTTTAAAACACTATCCGTAATAAACTTTCATTCCTTAAAATATGAGTGAGGCTATAAAGGCATCTGTGGTGCGTTATGATGGGCAAAATATTGTTGGGCTGTTCTGGATGGCACTACAAAGACTGGGTAGGACCATTGTACACCACGGAAACAGAGAGCAAACTGGCAACCTATTCAAAAGTTTTCAAAACAGCAGAAATCGACTCTACGTTCTATGCCTATCCTTCAAAAGGTGTAGTCATGGGTTGGACAAAGTACACAAAGCCTGATTTCGTTTTCACGGCTAAACTTCCAAAACAGATTACGCACAAGGACAAGCTAGACCCCAAGCTGGGAGCTGAGAAGGATTTAGAAAGATTCTGCGAGTTAATGCAGCCTTTATTATTAGAGGGAAAGCTTGGTTGTCTGCTAGCGCAGTTGCCGCCGGGTTTGAAGTGTGATTTGAAGCTGTTGGAGAGTTTCTTTTCTGTTCTGCCGAGTCAGTTTCGTTTTGCCGTTGAGTTTCGCGACATGTCTTGGCTCACTCCTGAAACGTGGAGGCTTTTGGAGCGTTACAAGGTCGCCTACACCATTGTAGATGAGCCCAAGTTGCCGCCCGAAGTCGAAGTCACAAGCGACATAGCCTACATCCGATGGCACGGAAGAGGCGAACGCCCATGGTACTATTACCTCTACAGCAAAGAAGAACTTGAACCATGGGTGCCCAAAGTGAAAGAAGCAGCGACAAAAGCAAAAACCACGTATGGCTACTTCAACAACCACTATCACGGCTACGCAGTGAAAAACTGCATCGAATTCGCAGAAATGCTCGGCACAATCACGCCAGAACAAAAAGAAACCAAAAAAACCGTAGAAAACTATTTTCAAGAAAGGGAAACAGCGAAACAGGAGGAAATGAAAAAAAGAGCCGTAGCGCTCACTGCTTTCATGCCGACAGAAATCCAAAAAATGAGTTTCTCGCAACTTCTCAACATTTTCATGGACAAAGGAAGGCTAAAACGCGCAGAAGGCATAAAAGATAACGAAGTTGCGATGCAGGAAGCTTCAAGCAGCAGAGTTATCGCAGCAGTTCGCGAGTACCACATTATTTTCGACATGCAAAACCGAACGATTCTGCACGATTGCGCAGACTGGAGTCGATGCATTCCTGCAAAACAGTTCTGTAAGCACGTGGGCAAAGTGCTTCTGATGCTTCCGCGAGAGAAAGCCACAGGCATCTTGAGACAAATAGCTTCAGAGCGTGAAAAGTGGGAATTCAAACCTTACGTTAGCCAGGCTTGACCGCTCCGATAAAGGTCGTGTCGATTATTTGTTCGCATTCTTCGAATTTTTCTGCTTTTTTCAACAGTTTACGTGCGCGTTCGTTTGAAAGGCTTTCAAACCTTGAGAGGTCAACTTGTCGTGGATGAAGTTCCACATCAAATATTTTCAAGCCGTTTCGTTCTATCATCGTAATATAATCATAATACGAAGTATGGTATTCTTCGATTTCGGTTCGCATGAGTATTTTTCTTAACTGGTAGGCCAACTGTTGAAAGTAGGTGCGCGGGTCGCTTGCCCAATCCTCCACGAGAGCAAACCTGCCTTTGGTTTGAAGGGCGCGATAAAATTCTCCGAAGGCACGCTCCATATGCAACGGTGGCAGATGATGAACTGTGTAAATAGACGTTATTGCATCGAAGGATTCTTCACGGAATGGAAGAGCATCCGCACTTGCAACAAGAAGTGAGACCTTCATCGATACCTTTTCGTCTTCTATA
>DATKLC010000097.1:0-2765 GCA_035542635.1 Candidatus Krumholzibacteriaceae bacterium
CTCTGCGAGCCTCGGCTTCGGAAACAATAAACCCTGTCGCACTCGACATGCGTAAACCTAAGCTTAAGAACAATCGCCGCCACCAGCACCTTTACATCAGGCGCCTCATAATACTCAATAGGCACTGCTTAAACCTCTCAGAAGTCAACATTTATCTTTGCGCTTCATATTAGTATTTTACTTGCCGGATGACGAGAAGGTATTTGATTGACGCCCGGATGAAATCTCAGAGTTACTCGGACGGCACAGAATTCTGCCCCTCACCGTTTAACTTTGCAAACTCAGCCGCAATAAGCTGAGCACACTTTCCAGGACTCGTATAGGCTTCTGAGGAAGAAAAAACATAAACCCGATACCCCATACTCCTCAAATAATCCAGCCTTTTGATATCCCGCCCCGACTGCGGAAACTCCTCGTGATGCGGACCCTGAATATCTATCACAATCAACCGAGGAATAAAAAAATCAACCCTGTACGCGCCTATCTTCACCTGACGCCTGTAGGGAAGCCGTCTTTTCCTCAGCTCCTCCGCAAGCTTGTCCTCTGTTTTTGAGACGCCGATGCCTCTTTTCCGCAGCTTTTCGATTTGCTTTTTCTCTGCCTTTCTTGAGAGCGTCATCATAAATGTAAAGAGTAGAACGGATTTTTAAGACTGTCGATGATAATTTCTGATGCAACCAACGGTTTCTGTGCGGAAAAGTATAGGTTTAAAAGCTTTTCGGTAGAAACGTTTAAATAAACCGAAACCCTCTGAAAGCCCTTTAGTGTTTTGCCGAGGGGAGCTCTAGAAAATTTGCAGAGACTAGGCCGAGTACTTCATGTGACACCGAGCAGGAGCGTGGTGGTTAAGGCCGAAGCGCTTCCGAGAATCGGCGAAAAAGTTGTTGACCAAAAACTCAAACAAGTAGGCACGATTTTCGATGTGTTCGGCCCAGTTTCTAAACCCTACGTCGCCATAAAACCCACAATCGAAAATCCAACATCACTCGTCAATCAGAATTTGTACGCGGTTCCCTCCGCAAAAAACCATAAAGAGAGAAGAAGAAGGAGAGATTAAGTTAATGGAAGGTGATTCCGAAACAGTTTCCAACAAGTCTGGCAAAATCAACACGTGCCCCGAGTGTGGAAGCGACAGACTCGTGCGTGACTATGAAGTCGGCGAAATCGTGTGCATGAACTGCGGCGTCGTCGTCGCCACGAAACTTGCAGACAGAGGCCCAGAGTGGCGCGCGTTCGACGACGAGCAAAGATCAAAAAGAACGCGTGTGGGCGCACCCATGACTTACACCATCCACGACAAGGGTTTGTCAACCATGATTGACTGGCACGACCGAGACATTTACGGCAAACGCCTAAGCCCCGGGCAGAAGGCACAGGTGTATCGACTTCGCAAGTGGCAGAGACGCATCCGGGTCTCAGATGCCACGGAACGTAACATCGCTTTTGCATTGTCTGAGATTTCGAAGATTTCAAATTCGCTGAGTCTGCCAAAGAACATCGTGGAGACGGCTTCGGTGATTTACAGAAAAGCCGTTAAAGAACGCTTGATCCGTGGAAGGTCTATTCAGGGCGTGACGGCGGCATCGATTTACGTTGCGTGTAGGAAGTGTAGTTTGCCACGGACTTTGGAGGAAATCGCGCAGTCGTCGAATTTGAACAAGAAGGAAGTGGGGCGCAGTTACCGTTTCCTGATTAAGGAGTTGAACTATTTTATTCCGCCGTTGAAGCCGAGTCAGTGCATAACGAAGTTTTCGAATCAGCTCACCATGCCGGGTAAGGTGGAAGAAATCGCGCACAAGATTCTCAGTACAGCCAAGGAGTTGAAGCTCACTTCTGGTCGTGGTCCCACTGGGATCGCTGCTGCTGCGAGTTACATCGCTTCTGTGCTGACGGGTGAGCGTAAGACGCAGAGAGAAATTGCCGAGATTGCGCAGGTTACGGAAGTTACTATTCGGAATCGTTACAAGGAACTCGTTGAACGATTGTCTTTCGAGATAAAGCTGTAGCCTTTTATTTTTTTCTTTTTTGTTGTTTTCAGAATGGTTTATGAACTTGCAGACCATTTTTTTGTTTGAGTGGTTGTCTTGAAGAAGCTTAGGCAGTTTGTGTTGAGCCTGCAGGACAAGAAAGGCGGAATCGCAACCTCACTTGACGAGAAATCCGACCCGAATAATGGTTGGCTTATGAAGCATCTTCTTGAGCTTGAAATGGAGGATGTTATGCGTGGGTTTCGGGGGTATCTTTTGCGTTGTCAGAATGCGGATGGTGGTTGGGGTGTGAATGGTGGGAATGTTAGTATGGTTTCTGCGACTGCGAACGCGTTGAGGGGTTTGTGTGACTGTGGTGTTTCTGTGGGTGATTCTGTTGTTGAGAAGGCTGTGAAGTTTCTTTTTGCATCTCAGCGTAAAAGTGGCGGTTTTTCTGAGACGGTTGATGTTGGTGTGCCTTGGATGAAGCCTGGTGTGGAGTGGGGTTGGATTACGGCTACTGTGGTTGAGGCTTTACATGGAGCTGGCGTTCATCCGAGCACGCCTGCTTTTGATAATGCAGCACTTTTTGTGAGGAAGTGTTTTTGGGAGTTTCGAGAGGGCATTGAGGGCCAAGCGATTATGGTTAGGGCTTTGCGGAATGCGGGTTTTAGGGTCTTTATTGAAACGAAAGAGATGAAGCGTAGGATTGATGCTTTGTTGCCTGCAGTGAATGGTGGTTTTCCGAAGGTTGATCCGAATTTGGATACTACTTTGAATATTCTTGCCTTTCTGTAT
>DATKLC010000098.1:0-11609 GCA_035542635.1 Candidatus Krumholzibacteriaceae bacterium
CGAGAGAAAGTTTATATAAAGTGTGAATTACTCTCGGTAGTTAGCCTTCAATATATAAATGGAAGGTATTTCATTGTCCAAAGAATTCAGGCACATCGTCCGAATAACCGAAACCGACTTGGCGGGCACTGAAAAAGTAGCCTTCGCCCTGTCGCACATTAAAGGCTTAGGCGTCAACCTAGCCTATGCCATTCTACGCAAAGCAGGAATCAACCCAGAAACCCGAATAGGCAACCTGAACGAAACCGACGTAGAACGCATAGAAGATGTCATCCGAAACCCCGACAAATACGCACTTCCAGCATGGATATTCAATAGACGCAAAGACTTCGAAACAGGCCAAAGCATTCACATAATCGGCTCTGACCTTGTACTCCGCCAAAAGCTGGACATCGACCAGATGAAAGCCATCAAATCATGGCGCGGCTACAGACACTCATACGGCTTGAAAGTGCGCGGACAACACACCAAAACCACAGGAAGAAGCGGCAAAGCCATGGGCGTCAAGAAGAAAGCCCTGATACAGGCAGCGAGAAGAGCTGAAGCAGGCGGGGGCAAAGAATAATGGGCGACCCAAGGCGACAGCGAAAAAAGTTCGAAACTCCACGTTTTCCATGGCGCACCGACACATTGCAAGCTGAACTCCAACTTTTGGGGCAATACGGACTACGCAATAAGCATGAACTCTGGAGGCACAAAACCATGCTCTCAAAATACAGAGGCACAGCACGCTCACTATTGGGAATGACCACTCAACAACGCGAGGTTTTGGAGAAGCAACTTCTCGCAAGGCTTAATCGTTTAGGCATTCTGCCAGAAACAGCCGTCTTAGACAACGTACTAGACATGAGCGTAGAAGACATCCTAGAACGCCGCCTACAGACACTGGTCTTCCGCAAAGGCATGGCAAAATCAGTCCATCAATCCCGCCAACTCATCACACATGGGCACGTGGCAATCTCCAACAGACGAGTTCTTTCGCCCAGCTACCTCGTGCTGAGAGATGAAGAAGCAAACATAACCTTCGCACCCACGAGCCCTGCGGTTAATCCTGAACACCCATTACGCCAAGTGGCAACGGCAGAGCCGAGAGCACCGCCTAGACCGGCTAGACGCAGAGAAGGAGGGCCTAGCCCACAATGAGCAAAAAAGCAGTTGATAAGTGGGGAGTAGTCCACATCTTCAGCAGCTACAACAACACACTCATCCACATAACTGACATCTCGGGCGCAGAAACCATAGCCCGCACCTCAGGCGGCATGTTCGTAAAAGCAGACCGACTCGAATCCTCACCATACGCAGCCATGCGCGCAGCCAACGCCGCAGCCACAGTAGCCAGAGACAAGGGCATAACCGCCGTGCACATCAAAGTGCGCGCACCAGGCGGCTCAGGAGCCCGAACACCAGGACCCGGCGCACAGGCAGCCATCCGCGCCATAGCGAGAGCGGGCTTCCGCATCGGGCGAATAGAAGAAGTCACTCCTGTTCCGCATGATGGCACTCGAAGAGCGGGTGGACGCAGGGGACGCAGAGTCTAAGCGCCTTGTGTTTTGCTAACAGAAAAATTGAAATAATGCCCCATTCTCCTATTGAGAGGCAAGGTATCATACTCGTGCTCTTAAAGGAGCATAACTCGAATGAATATTGAAATACTCGAAAAAACCGATACGACCATCAAGTTCATCATCAGAGACGCTGACGCACCGTTTGTTAACGCTCTCAGACGCATAGTCCTCTCTGAAGTCCCGTGCATGGCCATAGATGAAATCGTCGTTTTAGAGAATTCATCCATGCTCAACGACGAAATACTCGCACATAGACTTGGACTTTTACCCATCAAAACCGACCTGAAGACTTACAACCTTCCAGAAGACTGCAAATGCAAGAGTGAATTCGGCTGCCCCGAGTGCAGAGTTTCGCTCACCCTTGACGCTGAGGCGGTGGATGCCACAAAAACCGTCTACTCGAGCAGCATAAGCTCAGAAAATCCCGACATAGTGCCAGTTAACGGCAACATACTACTCGTCAAACTCGCGCCAGGACAGAAGATAAAACTCGAAGCCTACGCTCGCCTGGGCAAGGGCAAAGACCATGCTAAGTGGCAGCCCACGACTGTGTGCGCCTACAAGAACATGCCCCTAGTGAAGGTTAACCCAAAAGCGTGCGATGCGTGTGGCGAGTGCATTAAAGTCTGCTCCAAAAACGTACTCGGCATCAAAGATGGAAAACTCGAAGTACTAAACATCAACAACTGCACCCTGTGCACGGACTGCATGAACGCGTGTCCCAAAGAACCAAAAGCCATTGAAATCACGTGGGACGAAAACACATTCATATTCAACATCGAATCTTCAGGCGTGCTACCTCCCGAACAAATCATGCAGGAAGCAATAAAAATTCTCAACAAAAAAACCACCAGTTTTCTCGAGGAACTGGCCAGTGTGAAAGGTGAAAAAGAAGAATGAAAAAAGCCAACCCCACCAACCCCGAACTCGTCAACGCCATTCGTTTTTTGAAAAAAAGCGCCAAAGAAAACGACGCAAAAATTTGGCGCAAAATCGCTGACGCATTGTCGCGGACCAGACGTAAAAGAATAGCCGTCAACCTGAGCAGAGTAAATCGCTACGCAAAGAATGGCGAAACAGTAGTCGTTCCAGGCAAAGTCTTGGCAGCAGGTGAGGTTAATCATCCAGTAATAGTGTCTGCTTTCGCATTTTCTCACATGGCCATGATAAAGATAGAGAAAGCAAAAGGAAAATGCCTGTCATACGCTGAGCTCGTGAAGAAAAATCCAAAAGGCACAGGCGTGAGAATAATTGGGTGAGGATGCGATGGAGATAGAGGTCAAATCGGCAATCGTACTCGACGCAACAGGACTCGTACTCGGACGCATGAGCGGAGTCGTCTCTAAACGGTTGCTCCAAGGCGAGCGAATAATGATAGTGAACGCAGAAAAAGCCATAATCAGCGGCAAGAGGGTAAGCCGTGTGGCCGAGGCAAGACTATTCTTGGAGGCTGGGCACCCTGGACACGGACCTTATCATCCCCGGAGACCCGACCAAATAATCAGAAGAACCATAAGGGGTATGCTGCCTTGGAGGAAGCCGAAGGGTAGAGAGGCGTACAAACGGCTTCGAGTGTTCATGGGCGTTCCGGATGAAATAAAAGACAGACCCGTCGAAACCATTCCTCAAGCCAACGCGAAGAAGTTGCGATGTCCGTATTTTACGGTGGGCGAGTTCGCCAAAGAAATCGGATGGAAACCTGTGGGTGAATGAAAAAATGGCACAATCAACTAAGGCTTTACTCGTGAGCGGAAAACGCAAAACGGCAACCGCAAGGGCGATAATAAGAGCAGGGAAAGGGAGAATCCGCGTAAATAACGTAGCCCTGGAAATCTTTGAACCAAAAATCGCCCGAGACAAAATTATGGAGCCCCTGATCGTCGCAGGAGACGAAACTTGGAAACAGCTCGACATAGATGTAAAGCTTTCAGGCGGAGGCTTCATGGGACAAGCCGAGGCTGCTAGAATGACGGTCGCGAGGGGTTTATGGCGCTGGTCGAAGAAGACGCATTTAAAAACTATTTTCACGGCTTACGACCGCACGATGCTCGCCGGTGACCCGAGAAGGAAGGAGACCAAGAAGTTTGGTGGTCCTGGTGCCAGAGCACGAGACCAGAAGAGTTACAGGTGATATTTGGAAGGAGGGTGGCTGAGACATAATAATTCCTGTTCGATGCTTCACTTGTGGCACGTTGATCGCAGACAAGTGGGAAGACTTTGTTCGCAGAGTCCGTGCTGGCGAAGACGCAGGCAAAGTGCTCGACAGCTTAGGCCTGAAACGCTACTGTTGTCGTCGCATGCTGCTATCTCACATCGAAATCGCTGACGAAATCCTCAAATTCTATGAAGCTTCGGGAAAAAGAAAAGAACTGAGGAACCCATAGAAAAGGAGAATTCTCCATGTCCGCCATAATAAAAAAAGTTGTTGCAAGAAAGGTTTTCAACGCGCGTGGAGACGAAACGCTCGAGGTTGACATTTCCACAGAGTCTGGTTTAGGCCGGGCAGCGGCTCCAGCGGGTGCGAGCAAGGGCAAGGCGGAAGTTGTTTATTACCCTGAAGGCGGGGTGGACAAGGCTATAGACAAGTTCAGACGGCTAATCGCGCCTAAACTAGTTGGAATGGACGCTAGTCAGCAGGGGCACATTGACCGTTTTATGCACGAAATTGACGGAACCGATAACTTCAGCAACATAGGCGGAGAAACCGCTTATGCTGTCTCTCTCGCCGTGGTGAAGGCGGCTTCAAACTCTTTTCGCATCCCATTATTTCAGCATCTGGCGGGTTACTTTGCTTGTGAAATGCCCTTTCCGCTGGGCGTCGTTATGAGCGGCGGTGAACATGGACAAGGTAGAACACCTGACATTCAGGAATTCCTAGTTCTTCCTGTCAGAGCCACATGCTTTTTCGACGCAGCAAGGGCGAACATTCTTTTTCACAGGCGTATAGGCGCATTGCTGAACAAAAGCAAGTCGGATTTTGTGGGTGGAAGAGACGACGAGGGTGCATGGCTCGCAAACGTTAGCAGTGAAGAAGCCTTCGACATAATCTCTACTGCATGCGACGAAGTCTGCAAACAGATGGGTTTCGAGTGTAGGTTTGGCATTGATATGGCTGCGTCTACATTGTGGAATCCGAAAGAAAACTGCTATAATTACACGCGGGAAAAGAAAAAACGCAGCCCAGAAGAGCAGTATCAATACGTGACGGAACTAATCGACAAGTACAATTTAATTTATGTTGAAGATCCGTTTCAGGAGGAAGATTTTGATAGTTTCGCCAAGCTCACTAAGGAAGTGGGCAGCAAAGTCCTCGTGTGCGGCGACGACCTGTTCACTACGAACCGCAAGAGACTCGAACGAGGCATCAAGGTAGGCGCGGCAAACGCGATTATCATTAAAGTGAACCAAGTGGGCACGGTAACAGACGCGTGGGATACTGTGATGATGGCGAGAGACGCCCACTACGTGCGTGTGGTTTCTCACCGTTCTGGCGATACGAACGATACTCACATCGCGCACTTGGCTATGGCTTTCCGTGCGCCCATAATAAAAGCGGGCATCGTGGAAGGCTCAAGGATAGCCAAAATCAACGCGCTCATTCGCATTGAAGAAACAATAGGCGATAGGGCGAGAATGATAAAGCTTCCCATATAGGAGACAGAAAGAGCATGACCGAAAACAACGATGAAATCAAAGATGCAGAAAAAGAACAAAATGACCTTGAAACTGAACTCATTCCTGCAGGAGAAGAACTACTGCTCCCACGCGACACGTTATTGTCCGCGGGTATCCACATAGGCACCAGGATGAAAACCAAAGACATGAGCCCATTCATATATCGCGTCCGTCCTGATGGGCTTTTCGTTCTGGATGTCAAGAAGACCGATGAACGCATTCGAGTCGTAGGAAAGTTTCTTGCACGCTTCGACCCTTCAAAAGTGGCAGTCATTTCTGCAAGGCTTTATGGACGCGAACCAGTGCAAAAATTCTGCGCAGCAACCCGAGCAACCCCACTCACCGGGCGATTCATCCCAGGCATGCTTTCCAATCCGTTGTACCCTAATCGCATCGAGCCCAGCGTGGTGGTGGTTTCTGACCCTAAGGCTGACCTGCAGGCGGTCAAGGAAGCCGCGGCCATAGGCGTGCCTGTAGTAGCCTTGTGCAGCACGGACAATGATTTTACAAACGTGGATTTGGTGATTCCCACGAACAACAAGGGACGACGTGCCCTGGCTGTTATCTTCTGGCTTCTTGCACGTCAGGTTCTGCGAGAAAGAGGCGAAATCGCACCAGATAAGGACCTTCCGTTTTCGATCGACGATTTTGAGGCGAAAGTCACAAAAGAGGAAGAAGCCTAAGCATTTAACAAAGAAACAAACAAGCGAGGGGAATGCTTCAGGATTGAAGGTTAGACGTCCATCTCAAGCTGGCATGTTTTATGCTAACACGGCAGAGTCGCTAAAAGCGCAGATTGAACAATGCTTCACACACAAGCTCGGTCCAGGCAAAATTCCAAAAATGGCTAAAGATGGTCTGCATAGGCTGGTGGGTTTTGTTTCTCCACACGCGGGTTACATGTACTCTGGACCGGTTGCCGCGCATGGTTACTACGACTTGGCCTTAGACGGAAAGCCCGAAATCATAGTCATTCTAGGTCCAAACCACACTGGTCAAGGAAGCGCTATCGCAGTTATGAACGAGGGTGTTTGGCGCACGCCGCTTGGCGACGTACAAATAGACACTCCGACCGCGGATTTGATCGTGAAGGAATCTAAAATAGTCGACTTGGACGAAACGGCGCACATGTTTGAACACTCCATCGAGGTTCAGCTTCCGTTTCTGCAATATTTGTACGGCTCCGATTTCCGGTTCGTACCAATCGCCTTTCTAATGCAAGACTTGGAATCAAGTCGAGAAGTTGGAAAAGCCACAGCCAAGGCTTTAACGAACAAAAACGCCGTGATAATCGCCTCCAGCGACATGACACATTATGAACCACAGAAAAGCGTGGAAAAAAAGGATAACATGGTCATCGAAGCCGTTGAAAAGATGGACGAAAGCCGACTGTACACTGTGATAGAAGATTACGGCATTTCCGCATGCGGCTATGGACCGATAATCGCGTTAATCACGGCAGCCAAGGCTTTGGGTGCAAAGAGCGCGAAACTGCTATGTCACGCGACTAGCGGCGACGTGACGGGGGATTTTTCAGCCGTTGTCGGTTACGCTTCGATAGCCTTTTTCAAATAGTCAAGGTGCACAAAGTTGTCTGTGACTGCTTCGGCGCCTGCGAAAATTATACTGTTCGGCGAACACTTCGTCGTCTTCGGCGAACCCGCCATAGTCATGGCCATAAACCAACGCGCCTACGCAAAAGCCACACTGCGCAGAGACAAACGAATCCATGTGGCAGCGCCAGACCTCGGATTCACTGGAACCTTTTGGAAGGAAAAACTTAAAGCCGAAAAAGGTAGCCCACGAAAGGCTAGAAAAGAACTCGAACCAGTCAAGCTGGCAGCCGAAAAAGTCTTAGCCAAAGCCAAAAGCAGCAGGGGCGTTTCCGTAAATATCACTTCTGACATCCCCGTCGCCGCAGGTCTGGGTTCATCTGCAGCCGTCGCAGCAGCAACTGCTAAAGCTGTGAGTCATCTGCTGCGCGTTCCGTTTTCGGCTGAGGAAATCTTCAACGTCACATGCGAAGCCGAATGCCTAGTCCACGGCACCTCTTCGGGCATCGACCCCGCAGTTGCAACTTACGGCGGCGTGCTTCTCTTCAAACGTGGAGAGGGTTTCAAGCGGTTAACCGTGAAAGAAAACATCCCCCTGATAGTGGGCAACACGTGTGTCACGCGTTGCACCGGCGACTTAGTAGCCAAAGTGCGACAGAACAGGGAAAACTTCTCCACCATCATAGAACCAGTCATCAAAGCGGGCGGAGAGATAGTCACACAATCCATTGAAACGCTTAAACAAGGCGACCTAAAACGTCTGGGCGAACTCATGAACCTCAACCACGCCCTGCTCTATGCCGTGGGCGTTTCCAGCGAACCGATAGAAAAACTCGTCAACACAGCGAGAAAAGCAGGAGCCTTGGGCGCTAAACTCACGGGTGCAGGTGGCGGAGGCTGCATAATCGCACTGGCTGAAAGACCGAAACTGCGCCGTGTGAAAAAAGCACTCGACAAGGCAGGCGGAAACACTTTCTACGCCGAGAAAACAGACGAGGGAGTGCGAGTTGAAAAGTAAGCCAACAATCCTCAAACTCGGCGGTTCAGCCATAACGCACAAAGCAAAGCCACAAACAGCAAACCTTCAAGTAATAGACAACCTAGCGCGTGAAATCTCAGAGGCAAAAACGCCACAATTAATCATCGTGCATGGCGGCGGCAGTTTCGGACATCCGCTTGCAAAAAAATACGCTATAAACGAGGGATTCCAAGACTCTTCACAGACAGTTGGCTTTGCAGAAACCCACGAAGCCATGACCGTGCTGAACGGGCTGGTTGTGAAGGCTCTAATACAACATAATATCCCAGCAGTGGGCGTTGCACCATCATCATGCCTCATAACGAAGCAGGGTCGAATAGAAAAACTCGACACTAGCGTCATCACCAAATTGCAAGAAATGAGTTTCGTGCCCGTTCTTTATGGTGATGCGGTTCTTGACGCGGAGAAAGGCTTCGCCATCTTGTCTGGTGACCAATTAATCGCCAAACTAGCCATCGCTTTGAATGCGGAGCGAATAATCATCGGTGTGGATGTGGACGGGTTGTATACAGCTGATCCGAAAGGTGATTCTTCTGCTGAACTTATCCAACGTATCACCGTGAAAGACTTGAAAAAGTTTCAAAACCGGGCGGAAAAAGCTAAAGTTACCGACGTGACTGGTGGGATGAACGGAAAAATTATTGAGCTAATACCAGCAATTGAACATGGAGTGCGAACGGTAATCGTGAACGCAACAAAGCCCGATACTGTTCGCAGGGCTCTTCGCAACGAAACGGTTGTGGGAACCCTAATCGAAAGGGAATGAGTGTTCAAAATGTCAAATCAAACCAAGGAAAGAAAAGATGACCACATTAAAATCTGCTTAGAAAAAGATGTCCAAGCCAAACGCATCACAACTGGCTTTGAAGACATATTCTTTGTGCACCGCGCACTGCCGGAAATCGACCGTGAAAAAATAGACCTGTCAACGAAGCTTTTCGATCACAAATTTTGTGCGCCCATAATCGTCGGCGCCATGACAGGCGGAACTTCAGAAGCCACGAAAATCAACAAAACCATCGCCGAAGCCGTACAAGAACTCGATTTGGGCATGGGCGTGGGCAGCCAGAGAGCCGCGATTGAAGACGCGAGGTTGGAATGCAGTTTTGCAGAAACGCGAAGAAAGGCGCCAACAGCCTTCTTAATTGCAAACATAGGCGCACCTCAACTCGTCCAAGGTTGGCGTTTAGATCAAGCACAGATTGCGGTTAACATGATAGACGCCGACGCATTGGCTATTCACTTGAATCCCTTGCAGGAGGCGATACAGCCCGAGGGCGAAACCAACTACGCAAACGCCTTGGCGAAGATAAAAGAAATCGCCACGAACCTAAATGTGCCTGTCATCGCCAAAGAAACTGGCGCAGGAATAGCTGCAGAGGAAGCCAAAAAACTCGAAGAAGCAGGCGTTAAGGGCATAGACGTTTCGGGCGCGGGTGGAACCAGCTGGGCGGCAGTTGAGTATTACCGTGCCAAAGCGGCTATGGATGCGAAAGGAGAAAGACTCGGGCAAACCTTCTGGGACTGGGGCATCCCAACGGCGGTGAGTGTTTTTGAAGTTTCCAATTCTGTTAACATTCCCGTAATCGCCTCAGGCGGCTTAAGAACAGGCTTAGATGTTGCCAAATCGTTGGCGCTAGGCGCGAGTTTGGTCAGCGTTTCTGCGCCTGTTCTTTGGCCTGCCACTCGGAGTGTGGGTCAAGTTAAGAAGACGCTTGAGTTGATTATCGAGGAGCTTAAAAACGCCATGTTTCTAACTGGTTGTGACAACATCAAAAAACTGAAGAAGACTCCGGTTGTGGTTACAGGAAAAACGACGCAGTGGCTGCTTATGCGAGGTTTTCACCCAGCGACTCTGGCCAGACAAGGCAGTAAAGATAGGAGTAAGCGTTAATGGGCGAAGATATTGAAAAGTTTCTCGATAAACAGGCCCCCATCATAGACGCCGTCATCGAAAAGTACATTCCAAGAAAATTCCACAAAAACTCCACTGCTTTTATCTCAAGCCCACCCAAATACGGATACGATCTAACCGCTTTAGACAAAGCAGTTACAGAACCCATCTGGGAATTCCTCGACAGAGGCGGAAAACGCTGGCGACCCGCACTTTTCCTCTTAATCTGCGAAGCTTTGGGCAAGAATCCGAAGGATTTTTTGGATTTCGCCATAATTCCAGAAGTCATCCACAACGGCACGTTAATGGTTGATGACATCGAGGACAGTTCGGAGCTTAGGCGAGGCAAACCTTGCACTTACCGCATATTCGGTGTGGACATCGCCATCAACGCGGGCAACGCCATGTACTTCTTGCCGCTGCTCGCCGTTATCAAGAACAAGAACAAACTCGCAAAGGACAGAATAAACCGCCTGTACGAGATTTACATCGAAGAAATGATCAACATAAGCTTCGGACAAGCCATGGACATCGCATGGCACCGTGGAATGGCAAACGCAGATGGCATAACCGAGCGGCATTACCTGCAGATGTGCGCTTACAAAACAGGCACTCTAGCCAGAATGGCAGCGCGTATGGCTGCGATGGTTGCAGGCGCGGATGAGGATTTGACCGAAAAACTAGGCCGTTTCGCCGAAGCCATTGGCATTGCCTTCCAAATGCAAGATGACGTTTTAGACTTGACGAGCAATGAGTTTGGAGAAAAGAAAGGCGCCGTCGGCATGGACATCAGCGAAGGAAAACGTACTCTCATGGTCATTCATACGCTGGAAAAAGCGAACCCAAAGGACAAAAAACGTCTTATAGAAATTCTCAACGCACACACGAACAGCCAGAAACTCCGCGACGAAGCCATACAGATAATGAAAAAGTACGACTCAATCGAGTACACTAAACAAACTGCGAGAAAACTTGTTAAACAAAGCTGGAGCCAAGTCGACAAACTCATGCCGCCTTCGGATGCAAAGGAAAAATTAAGAACCTTCGCAACATATCTAGTCGAACGAAAAATATAGACTTACAGCGTGGCAAACTCATGGCAGACGCGGAAATTCGCGAAGTTATTCATAAACTTGCTCTACTAAACGCCGTAAACTACAATGGCAAAGCCCAAGCTGGACCCGTGATGGGCAAGCTACTGGCAGAAAAGCCTGATCTAAAGGCGCGAGTAAAGGAAATCGGACCAGTAGTGGCGGAGATTATCAAGCAAGTCAACAAGCTCTCGCCCAAAGAGCAGAGGAAAATCGTGGAGAACAATTGGCCAGAACTGCTTATAAAAGAGAAGGTGGAAGAAGAAAAACGTCTGCCCAAACTGCCCAACGCCGAGCGTTATGAACACATAGTGACTCGTTTTTCGCCCAACCCCGACTGTGCCATTCATCTGGGCTCCGCGCGGGCTATTGTGCTCTGTTCAGAGTACGCAAAAATGTATAAAGGCTCATTCATCCTTCGTTTCGAAGACACCGACCCGCGTCTGAAACGTTCAGCCTTAATGTTTTATGACATGATACGCGAAGACTTGGCGTGGCTGGACTGCAAACCCGACAAGGAGTTTATTCAGAGCGACCGCATCCCCATATACTACGAGTATACTGAAAAACTGCTCAAAGAAGGAAACGCCTACGTCTGCACCTGCAAGCCAGAAGCGTTCAGAAAAAAAATGCTGAAGCACAAGCCATGCCCAGATAGAGAACTCCTGCCTAGGGAGCACTTGGCGCGTTGGCAAAAAATGTTGGACGGTACTTACAAGGAAGGCGAAGCCGTAGTCCGCGTCAAAACAGACCTTGATCATCCCAACCCAGCCGTGCGCGATTGGCCTGCGT
>DATKLC010000099.1:0-1880 GCA_035542635.1 Candidatus Krumholzibacteriaceae bacterium
GAGAAAACCCCGATGCTCAGGAATAATGAGCTGAAGAAGAGGAGAAGAAGAGTCATTCCGAGTTCTGTCGGAAGCCCGCGGCCAACAACAATGGTCGCCACTCCACCCAAAAATAAGAGTAATCCGAGACGAGGCAAAACCTTTGCCAGGATGATTTTCCTGCGGGTCAGTGGAAGAGAGAAAAGGTACTCGAACGCCCGGTCTTTTCTCTCGGATTGAAAAACTGTCGCCCCGGCATAAACGGCGTAGATAAGGAGCGTAATAACGAATCCTGTATGGATAATGCTGGCGTAGTCGAGACCTACTTTCGTAACCAGCTTGTCTCCTATGTAGATGAAAGGAATGATAAGAAGGGCCACTAGGCTCTCGATGAACCTTTTAAGGGCGTCTCTGGCTTCTTTTCTAAGCATATTCGCCTCCTATAAAGGCCGAGACGATTTCGGTCAAATCGAGGTCGAAAACGTCGCCTTCGATTGTTTCTCGAAGACGTTCGTTAAAAGGGTAAACGAAAAACTCGGAGTGATCCGAATAGTCAATTCGCGAAAGAACGCTCAGAGAGGTTGGCTGGCTGTGCCCAACAATCTTTTTTACCTTGGCCTTGAGGTCGTCGATATTCTCATCGACGGTGATTTCGCCGGATTTCAAGAGTATGACTCGTTCGACCAGGCGCTCGATGTCATGGAAATTCACATTGACCATAACGACCGTCGTACGACGAGTAGAGAGGAGTTGAACGATCTGCTCAAGGAAGATCCTTCGCAGGTACGCGTCAATTGAGTGGATGATCTCGTCAACCAGCAGGACGTCCGGCTCGAGGGAAAGGACGAGGCTTAGATGAAAAATGGTTCTCTGGCCACTCGAAAGCTCGCGGACTTTTTGGCCGCCGCCAATCTTCGTGTGCTGGACGAGTGAGTCGTCAAATGAGGAAAGACCATAGACAGATTTGTGAAGTCCGATGGCCTCAGCAACTGTCAGACTCTCATAAAGGCTCAACGCGTCAGAGACGAAACCGACCTTTCGCCGGGGATCGGCGCCCAGTTTGGCATCATACCGGACTTCGCCTCGATCCGGCCTCAGGACGCCGGCCATAAGGCGCAAGAGCGTGCTTTTGCCAACGCCGTTGATACCAGTAATTAGGCAGACTTGGCCATCTGGTATCTGAAGATTGAAATCTTTGAATACTCGGTTTTTCCCGTAGCTAAAAGATAAGTCCTTGATGTCAATCATTGCTATTATCCTTATTGCTCGCGATAAGAGTAACTTTACCTTTCATGCTGGCAATTTCCTTTATTGTATCTTCGATTGAATATCCGAGTTGAAGAGCCTCGGCTATGTATTCTTGAGTGATCTCCCTTAGGAGACGCTGTTCTTTCTGGCGGGTTCCAGGTCGATCAAACTTGACATAGTATCCAGCTCCCGGCCGGGAGGAGATAAAACCATCGTTCTCCAGCTGGTCATAAACCTTGATAATCGTGTTGGGATTAACGGTGAGCTTGAGAGCGAGTTCCCTGAGGGACATAAGTTTGTCACCTTCTTCTAGGTTGCCGGATACGATCGCCAGTTTGATCGCGCGTTTGATCTGTTCATAGACAGGAACAGCAGATTTGGCATCAACCTTGAATTCGAGCGCACCATCCTTTTGTCGCACTGCTATACTAATATATAGCAGTAAATCAGTTTGTCAAGCAAAAAAACAATCGACTTCTAATAATCAGCAAACTTATTAAGTCAGGATAATCATATCGATATCGATGGGTCCGGAAACATATCTATTTCCGCTGAAAATCCCGTCTCAGCGCCTCGCAGAAGGCGGAACGCCCTCCGGCCCGTATAATGGAGTGGTCCTGGGTGGATCGGCTGTTCTTGTGCGGGAAATCTAG
>DATKLC010000100.1:0-20492 GCA_035542635.1 Candidatus Krumholzibacteriaceae bacterium
AGACCTGCGAAGAGCCAGAGCGGCAGCGGTTTCCATCATACCGACAACCACTGGTGCAGCCATTGCAGCCACGCTTGCCTTGCCCGAACTTAAAGGGAAGATTGATGGGCTTGCATTGCGTGTTCCAATCCCAGATGTCTCAATAGTTGACTTAACAGCACTGCTCAAGAGAAATGTAACGAAGGAAGAAGTCAACGCGGCCTTCAAAGCTGCGGCTGGAAAAGGACTGCTGAAGGGAATACTTGATTATACAGATGAACCATTGGTTTCAATAGACTTTTGCCACAACACGTACTCCTCAACGATAGACGCACAATCTACCATGGTCGTCGACGGCAATCTCGTTAAAGTGCTCGCATGGTACGACAACGAATGGGGCTTCTCCTGTCGCTTGGTTGAACTCGTCGAATTAATAGGCAAAAAAGCAGGATTCTAAAATCAAATCCCTATTTTCTTTTTCTTTTCTGAATCGCAAACTAAGGTGAAAGGGAAAATGGCAAAATTCCTGACCATGGACGACTTTGACTTCAAAAACAAAACCGCCTTGGTACGAGTGGACTTTAACTCGAACATAGACCCGAAAACCAAAAAGATTCTCGAGGCTCCACGAATACGAGCACACGGAGAAACAACGATAAAAGAACTAGTCAAAAAGGGAGCAAAAGTCGTCATCCTTGCGCATCAAGGAAGACCAGGAGACCCCGACTTCGCACCTCTTAAGGCACATACCGAATACCTCAGCAAAGTCCTCGGCAAGCCTGTAAAATACGTGGACGATTTGTTTGGAGAGAAAGCGCAAAAAGCCATTAAAGAGCTTAAGAGCGGCGAGGTGCTGGTGCTAGAGAACGTGCGCAATTACCCAGACGAGTTAAAGAAGGGCACGCCTGAAGAACAGGCTAAATCAGAATTCGTTCAGAAACTCGCGCCTTTGGCGGATGTTTTTGTCAACGATGCTTTCTCTGCAGCGCATCGCGCCCAAATATCTGTTGTAGGCTTCACAGTCGTGCTTCCCAGCGTCGCTGGACGAATCATGGAACGAGAATTGAAAGCGTTGACGAAAGCCGTAGAGAACCCCGAGAAACCATGCGTCTACATTCTCGGTGGAGCCAAGGCAGACGACGCGTTAAAAATTTCACAGTACGTTCTAAAAAACAACATCGCCGACCAAGTGCTGACAGGAGGAGTCGTGGGACATCTATTTCTTGCTGCGAAAGGCTTTGATTTAGGCAGACCAAACATGGAATTTCTGCAAAAGAAGGAACTAATGGGCTTCGTTCCGGGCATAAAAGCCCTGATAGGAGAATATCCCGAAAGAATCGAGATGCCCGTGGATGTAGCCGTTGAAGTTGACAAGAAACGGAAGGAAATCTCCGTGAAACAACTACCCACCGAGTATTCGATTTTCGACATAGGCGCCAACACGATAGAAAAATACAGCAAAATCATAAAGAACGCCAAATCCATCGTGTTCAGCGGACCAGTAGGAGTCTTCGAAAATAAGGAGTTCGAAATGGGAACAAAGAAGATTTTCGAAGCAATCGCTTCATCCAAGGCGTATTCTTTGATTGGCGGAGGAGACACGGTTTCTGCAGCTGAAAAATTCCATCTAGCCCAAAAAATGAGCTACGTAAGCACTGCAGGTGGAGCGTTAATCGAGTTTCTGATGGGCGAAAAACTACCAGGCGTGGTTGCACTCGAAAAGGCAGCAGCCAGAGCTTAACCTCTTCTTTTTCTTTCTCTGTGCATGAAAAGAAATTTATTGAAAACGCGTCCTTTCTATCTATGCGGAACATGGTTAAATGTCAAAAGTCATCTCCACTAGTGATCAAGTGAGAATTCTCGAAGAGAAGTACAAAGGCCTGAAGATTCCACTCTATAAGTTCAGGAAATGGTTTTCTGACAAGCAGCAAGTATTCTTCGACTGCGATGCTCCTGACAAAGAAGCGTGTCTACGCGAAGTAATGACTAAGCCCGACCTTAGTGCCTTCATAATTTACCTGCTAGTCAAAGACGCCTCAACGGGCAATTACAGCTTTATGGACGTGAACTTCCGAAACCTGGGCAAAGAAACACTGGAGCACTTCATGAACCGTTACCATCAACAACTCGAAACAATGACGAAACTAAGCCTTCAAACCGCCAGTCGCGAATACGTCGCTTGCTTAGGCCACAGTTACGAAGTCTAATCCTGAACGATTCCCAGGCAGCTTCATTTCTTTCTACGGAGTGGATAATGCACTATTGTCGTAAAGGACGACTTTGGCGTCAAAACAGCCTTCATAAACTTTAACGGAATATTCTCGACGTTCCAACAGTGCATCGTTCACGTAGCCCGCTCGGTACTGCGGTGAGAAATCCCACTCAAATCGTGCCACGCCGCTCAGCGGGTCGATGTATTCCCACTTGTAGCATGGAGAATTAGGAAAAGACTGCCTGAACCAGAAAATGAACTCCGAATCAACCACGTTAGTAATTCTGCTTGTCTGGATTTGGTTTTTTATGAAATCTAAGTCGTCTTGGATGACTTGAAACGGGACGTAATTGTACGTCAGGTCGATAGTGTATTGGGCGAGCCCGAACTGGTCCCATCCGTTAATGTAGGCGTTAAACAGTCGTGCGAAGTATTGTCGCCAATCGTTCACTAGAGCGTAGCCATCTTGCGGGTCGAGGTTGTACCCCACGTTTTCTTTAAGGATACTGTTCGTCGCGTCTCTCTGGATGTAAGGCATTATGGCTATGTCGATTTTGTCTTCGCTTCCCGTGTTCGGCGTCAGAGTGTTGCATTTGCTCGGGTAATAAGGCATATAATACGCGCCTGCGGATTTGAAATCGTCCGTGAAAACCTCATGATTACAATAAGCAACCGCACCTTTCACGCTGAAATACCTAAGCGAAATGTAAGTGAGTGTGTAGGCGTCGATGTAATAAGACTCGACCACAGTGGGATAGTAACCGAAAGCCCGCTTGAATGTATCCATGCAATGATCTACGTAGTTCAGTCTGGCTTCGGGCTCCATTTTGTTGAAGAACGCGTCTGTTCCGCTGGCACCGTAGCCAAAAGACAGCTGGACGCTGTCGCCGAGCGTTATGTATTGTTTTAGTAAAGCGTTCACGCTTTCTTCCATGGAGTATATTCCAATATACCACGTGACTTTTAGTCCGCGCGTGTGGCAGGCATCGGCGAACCATTGCAGTGTTGTCATGTTTACTGCAGACTGCAGCATGGCTTGCACAGAAACATACTTTGGGCTGTCTTCACTCACTTCGTTTACATCTGGAAACTTGTCGTTATTCTTGTCCACCCACTTGAAAATGTAAAAACTCTGAGTATACTGTGAAATTTTGGGCAAGATTACCTTCGAAAGGTACTCGACGCCTATCCATGTGCCT
Organism: Candidatus Krumholzibacteriaceae bacterium; assembly: GCA_035542635.1. Lineage (GTDB taxonomy): Archaea > Thermoproteota > Bathyarchaeia > Bathyarchaeales > SOJC01 > DATHCB01. Next base: position 3,391 of record DATKLC010000100.1, read on the forward strand.
CGCCAGCCGTACCCGTAACAGATGAAAATCCCTCTGCCATCGCCGTCAACGAAGTACTCGAGCATAAACATGTCGTGATGACCATCCAGCTCTCCAACAGCCATAAAACTATCTTCTAAAAAGGTCCCGTTAGCCGTCTCCCACCAAATGTGCGTACCATTGTACTCCAATTTGCACGGCGCCTGTGAGGTGCTTTCGTAATATTTCACACAATCCTGAGAAACAGGACCACCGATAAAAACCATGTACTTCCCATGACCTATAACGTTGGGTCTGGGATATCCGTTGGCGCCAACGTACAAGTCGTTCACGGTGTAATAATACTCGATCTGTGGACGATTCGCGCACATGTTCATCACCGTGTCGTAGGCAACATGGTCGCTGGGATTGTTACCTGGATACATGAAGTAAACATTGCCCGCTTGAGCGGTCAAGAGATTCATTATGGCGGAGAAAGATGTCGTAAGGGTCTCTATAGGACCATTTCTTGGACCAAAATATCCGACAAGGCTCACGGTCAAGACTGACAAAACGCAAATTACCGCTAAGAGAATTTTTATTCTCAGACCATGTGCCTCCTTTTGGTTCTCCATGAGTTTATCTTGCGAAAGACTTTTGAAGGAACTAGCAGAAGCCCAATTACGACGAGAAAGCTAACGACTGAAATTTTTAAGCCCAAGTCTGTGAAGGTTTGACCTGTAAAGTACAAGAGAATGTCGAATTCGCCGGTTTTTTCGATGGGAAAGCCGTTTATGAAATCGTCGACAGTTATGGGCGAAATTTCCGTTCCGTCCACGTAAGCCCTCCAGAGCGGATGGTATGCATCAGAAAAAAGGAGAAAGAAACTAGTATTGGTGGCAACGTGTACTTTGTATTGCCCAGAATCTTTCCTTTCATAGCTTATTGTCGGCGGATTGCTATTACTTTTGAATAAATCGTTTAGAGTGAGGGTTTCGTTTTCCTTCACTGAGTATATCGCCATGGTGTCAAAATCGATTTGTCCAGCGCCCTGAACTTGAACGACTTGCTCACCCTTCTCGAGAAAAATAGGCCCGACCTCATACCAATTGAATCCTGCGCTTTGGTTTTCGCATTGAATCGTGAACGTGAAATCGTCTAATTTCAAGTTGACGAGACCGTAATTAGATCCAGAAGATAGACGAAAGGCTAATTTGTAAAAATCCGAGCGGGGAATACTGATTTTGGCAGAAGTGGAAGAGCGTTTTGTGAATGCTCTGAGTTCCCAAATGCTGACCATGTTGTATTCGGCTGTGGCGTTCATCTTGATTTGCAGCATCGTTGCGTTTACGGCTTGAGTAAACCTGTGAAAAACGTCTGTTTGAGTATTGTTTGTCACAGTGACTTGGTTGACCCATGTTGTGCCATTCCACGTTTGGATTTCATAATCTTTGGCTTTGGCTTCTTCAAAGACTATCTGGACTCCACTCAATTCTTGCGGCGTGGGCCACTCAACCTTCAGCCATTGTGATTCGCCTGCTGCGGACGCCCATCTGGTCGCGGTTGCGTCGTCTACGGCATAAATAGGTGCGAAGTAATCACTGAACATGGAGCTTGCCGAAACGGTTCCGGTTAAAGCAATGTTTCCGCCTATTTCGCTCAGGTGGAGGCCGAAACCATTGTATGGAAAGATCGCGTAGGTCCATCCGCTTGTAGAGTTGTATGAAAACGCGTTTTCTGCTTCGAGTAAATAGATTAGTCTGCTAGGGAGTTTTTCAAGGGTTTCCGCCATTTGCGTTTTCTGTTGTTCAAATTCGTCGCGGCTTATGATGGCGAGGGCGTCAATGTCGTTTGGTCCAGTTCCATCATTAGACAACGTCACAACGTGATTGCCGCCTTTCAGGTTCAGTATTCCAAGGTCTACCCAAAAGACCCCTGAAGCTCCTGATGTGGCTGGTTTTAGTTCTTTTATTTTAACTCCGTCGACGGCTATGCTTAGTGTACCTCTGTAAGGGGCGAAAATCAGCCTAGCTGAAAACACAAAAACGCCGTCAGATTGCACTGTGAAGGGAATGTTTATGCTATTCCTGCCGGAAGTCTGTAGCGTTTTTCCGCCGAACAAATATTTTCCATATTTTTCCCATTCGGTTGATTGTATCCATTGGGATTGTGATTTAAAACTGTTCACACCGTATTCCGCCACTTTAATAATTCCGGGATTTTCGCGCAAAGAAGTCATTAATAGGTCTGTAAGATTTTGGTCAACAACGACAAAGGTTGGAGAGTTGGCAAACCATGTGTTCGAATGAAAGGGCGAGGGCATCTGAGGTACGAAAAAAAGCGCAGTTTGATTCAAACTGAAAGAGTCAATCTTGTTCAAGGACATGTAACTGTCTAAATCGCCCAAAACCGTTGCGTATTGGGTTGTGTCGAACAGTCGTCCGTTATAAGCGTCATTCTCAAGCACGACCGCGCTCGCGTTGAACACTGTGTGGGTGTTTCTTTGGTTCAGGAAAAAACTGCGCAAGTTATCGCTCGCATATGAAGGCAGTACTACATATCTATAGTTGAATGCGCCTAATGTTCTCATCAAATCACACGTCATGTTATTGGGCACAACACGGTAACGAAGATAATCAACAAAAGAATGAGGCAAAGGTTCCCAGCCACCATCTTGAAGCGCTGGTCTTCCCGTGAGAAAAGAACTATCTACGCCAATCTCATGTGACCAACCATAATCCGTGGTCATGGCGCCGTCGGCAAAATCCACTGGATTCTGACCAACCGTGACCACTCTAAAGTCGCCAGATTGGCTGCCCACCCAAGCGTATGGAACCAGATAATTCTGTGGAGGCGTGTAAACCTGTAACCCGCTGGAGAGAAGATAGAACCCCTCCAACGCGGGACTGATGAAGACAAAAATCAATAACAGAATTCCGAGGTTTAGTAAGACTTTGTGGAAGCCACGCGTAAGTTTGTTGATGAAATCTATAGATACCGAGTACACTCTGGACTGCTGAGTCTTGTTGCTTCTTGCCTCTACATTGAAGATGGTTTTAGCAGAAGGTGATTTGAATTTCTTTTCAACACAATCGACAACCATACCCACGAACAAGGCGACAAAAAAAGAGTTAGCCAAAACAGCAACCATTATCCATCGGCTGATGGCACGAAAAACCGCGAAATGAGGGATGCTGCGCCAGGCCCAAATGAACAGATCGCCGAACGGAGAGTTTGGTCCCATGCTCATGAAAACGGAGAACAACGCAGCGAAGGCAAAAAAAGCTGTGTAGCGGTCTCTTCGGACCAAGAGAACAGAGACGTAAGCTAAAGCGAAAATAGCTGTCAGTATTATTGAGGGAAAACCTGGAAAGCCGAGTGAGGTGTGGTCGATTATTTTTACATATCCCCATGCTTCTGTGGATTTTAACGTGAACGCGTCTGCCAGGCTTTTATAGCCGTAAGTAAAGGCTTCGTCTAAGCTGTAAGTGTAGCTAGTCGAATAGTAGTGAGGCTGCACGTCCATGAGAAGAGGCAACAGAACAATACTAGAAAGGAAAAAGACGATTATAATTAAAGGCGCGTAGACCTTGAAAAATCGCTTGAGGCGAGTGGTGAAAGGGTCGTTTTTTGTCGGCACTATAATGTAGAAGATGGTGAACAGTATCAGGAATGTTCCGTAGATGACTATGCACTCAGCGTGGAATGCTGTAACTGCGACTGTGAACAGTAAAGCTGAGGCTAAAATGTCCTTTAGCCTTGCTGTTTCTAACGCTCTGTCGAGTAACAAAAAAATTAACGGCGCCAAGGCGTAGCTGAAGACTATCTCGATGTGCGCCTCCAAAAGCTGCGATGCGAACCACTGATTCAACAGATAAATCAGGGAGGCAGAAAGTGAGGCCACGTGTTTGTGCGTGTAACGAAACGCAAAAGCATAGGCTGAAATGCCTGCGAGAATGAAAGAAGCGAACATGAAAAACTTGACGGTGGCTTCTCCATTTTGGAAAACAAAATGCGCTGCGAAAAGAAACAAGTCCAGAAGATTCACGATTTCGACAAACCCGAAAGAATATGGTCGCCAAACGTGAAGCCATGCTAAATCGTTTCCATAAAGGTATTCACGCGAAATCCACCCTAAAACGTCGCCGCCTGCGGGCCAATCGCTCGAGAGAATGAAATTGTGAAACACCAGAAAAGCAATTAGTAGAATAATACCGAAGCTAGCGAGAGCCCAAACGTAACGCTTGTAGCCTGCGAGTGATTCTTTTGTGAGTTTTGTTTGTCCGATTCTTGTCTTTAATCGTTCTAGACGAGAGGTTTTAAACGTTGTTGCCTGTTTGGGTTTGCTGTTCTGCTGTTTTGGCTTTTTCCGTTTCAGAATATCTCTAATTTTTCTAGTTATCTTCATGTGGGACACCGTTTGGTTGCATTAGTGATTTGTATAGAAGTTCGGTTTCTGCCGCCGTTTTTGTCCAGCTGAAGGTTTCTGTGACGTATTTTCTGTTTTGTTCTCCCGTTTTCTTGGCGTTTTCTGGGTTTTCGATGTAGAACTTGAGCGCTTCACAGAGCTGCTCTGGATTTTTAGGTTCGACGAGTTTTCCATGGATGTCGTTTTTTATGATTTCGGGTATTCCGCCCATGTTGGTGGCGACCACGGGCTTTGCCGAGGCCATGGCTTCGAGTAAGGTTAGTCCAAAGCCTTCGAGTAGTGAGGGCAAAACGAAAACTGTGCAGGCGGCGTAGAGACGTTTCAATGAGACTTCATCCAAATACCCCGTAAAGATTGCCCTGTCTTTGATTCCGATTGATTCTGCAATTTTCTTATAGGACGCTTTGTCTCCGTCTCCGGTTATGATAAGTTTGCAGTCTGTTCTTTTCGATAATAGAGCGAAGGCTTGAAGCAGAAAAACAAGTCCTTTTCGTTGTTCTAGCCTTCCGACGTAGAGGATTGCAGGCTGGTTTTTGATGGCGTAGGTTTTTTTGGTTTCTGCGATTTCTGTTTCGTTGCAGTGATACTGCCATGGGTAGATGCCGTTGTATATTACATGGGTTTTTGAGCTTGGAACGTGATAGGTCGATGTTATGGAGGCTTTTGTAAAGTGGCTCACTGCGATTATTTTGTGGGCTCTTTGCATTACTATTTTGTCGAAGTCGATGAGTTTCTTTTCAAGCCATGTCGTTAAGCTGGTTTCTTCTTTAAAACCAGATAAGTGATTGGAAAGGCTGAATGTTGTTTTTGCAAGATGGTGAATCGTTACGATTCTAGGTGTTTTAACTAGGTTTTCTGTGAGGCTTAAGTCGCTGGTTACGTTGGCGTGGAGCAGGTCGAAGCCGATTTCTTTCTGTAACTTTTTGTAATGCTTTCTAAGTTTGAGCCAGTATGAGACGGTTTTGAGGATGGGTTTGTCCGTCACTGTGATTCTGTGGACGTGCACGCTGTGTGCCTTGTCTTGTGAGTGTGCTTTGTTCGTTGCGTAAGTGATGACATGCATTTCGTGTCCCCTTTTTGCCAGTTCGTTGCATAGGCAGTGTGCGTAGACTCCTGCTCCGCCTAGAGTGTTAGGTGGATACTGCATCGACACAAAACAAACCTTCAACGATTCGGCGCACATCTGTCTCTCCTCGCTCTGCATCTTCATCTCACTTTGACTGCCAAACGAATCAACAGCTCCTGAGAGTCTTCGGGAACAATTTTGGAGACTGTGCGAAAGACTCTGTACACGTGAGGTTTTTTGGTGATTTTGAATGGTGGAAAGGCGATTGACCTGATTTTTTTGATTATTTTTAAGCCGTGTTTCTTTAATAGTGAGTCGAGTTTTTGTGGGGTGAATGTTTGGTAGTGTGTTTCGATGTACCGCCAATCGTGAAAGCGAGGCAGATGGGCAGTGTTCTGGATTTTTATGAAGAGGCTTCTCTGGTTTGGCGTGGAGATTAGAAGTTTCCCCTCTGGGCTTAGCACCCTGACGATTTCTTCCACTAGTTCTTCGGGTTCTTGAGTGTGTTCAATTATTTCAAAGCAGGAAACAACATCGATGGAATCGTTTTGGAAAGGCAAATTGCAGCCGTCTGAGAGGATTCTTTGGTGACGTTTTCCTTTCTGTAACGCTTGGCGGCTGAGGTCGATGCCGAGGTATTTGAACTGTTTTTTTGGAAGAAACCTTGTTATTGAGCAGTCGTTGCAGCCGATGTCGAGTAGGCGTCCGTGGCAGTTTTTTACTAGGGTTTCTGTGGCTTTTTTTAGTCTGTGGAAGCGCCATGTGTCCTGTATGTTTTCTGGAGGGTACGAGAGGTGCACTATTTTGCTCATTTTACATCATTAAACACGGCATTAGGCATGTTCAAAATTTCGAACAGTGTGGCGTGAATTAAGAATTAGGGCTAACTCGGAGTCAAAATCCGACTAAAAACGAGGCTCATTTCTCGAAATCGGCACACAGCAATCCAAAATAAGTCGGCGCCTGATACGAGATGAACCTTGCTTTCATGGGCACCTGCTCTAACACGCCAGTGAGCATGGCTATTTGCCACAGACTATCAGGCTTTGCATCTTCTACAAACTGAGAGTCTAATGCGAGCAGTTGCTTTAGGTTATTTTCGTTTAACGCTTTTATTACAAGTTCGTCGTATTCTTTTGATGCCGGGTGAAAACCGTACGGTCCAGTTTTGCCGTGGGCGTGTCCTTGGTCCGCGCTGGCGACGAAGGCGATTTTGCGCTTGGAAGTTTCAGCGACTTTCGCTATGGTTTTGCCGAATTCGACCAGTTGTGTGAGGGGGATTTCTCGGGAAGGCGTTACGATGATTATCTTTGGCTTGTTTTTTTCTTGTGCTCCGAAGAACCATAACGGTATCAGCACACCCCAGTCCATTGGCATGCAAGACGCTGGTCCTTCGCTCGTGCCATAATTCGCGCCTACGACTGGCAAACCAGCTTTCTTGGCGGTCTGATAGATTTTTTGTGCGAGTTGTCGGTTGCATTTGAAGCGGGCGCTTACTGTTTTGCCTTTGTCTTTTAGATTTCCCGCGGAATATTGCGAAGTTACCACGCCGATAGTTTGGTCGAGTCTCAAACCATGAGGAGTGGCGATAATGATTGTGTGTGGATTATATTTTTTCATTTGCCTTCCAAGTTCTTCCATTCCTCGTCTTGTTTCGCTGAAGGCTTCTAACTTATCTCCAGCAAGTTTCGGAATGGCTTCAGACCCATGGGGAGCTATACAACAGTAAACAATACCCATAACGAGTAGTTTTCACACTTTGTAAATTTAAGCTTATAATCTTAACTTGATAAAAATTCATACCTTTTGCCATCTTTCTATTATGGCGACTGCCTCGTTAGCGTCATTCTCTTTGTCTTTTTGCCATCTCTTCTATTTTCGCAGTAAATGCTTCTGGCAAGTCAATGCAGTGAATTTCTGAAAGAACACATAAATCCAATATAGCTTGGACAATCTCTTCTTTCAAGTTGCTCTCTTCATATTTTCTGATTGCAAGATTTTTGTTAACCAACTGCCGAGCTATTTCTCCAACTTCCTCAGAGAGATGAAGAAATACAAGTTCAGGCGTTAGCTCACCGCCCAACTCCGCAACCCTCTTCTTCTGAAGTTGGAAAATCTCTTTGCTAATTTTCTCAATGTCCATGAATCTCACTCTTGCTCTAAAGTATTAATGCTTTCTTTCGCTCTATGCTCCTTAAAAATAGTGTGTGATGCTAAGGCATTTTGAGTGAGAAGTAGAAAACGTAGCATGTTTCCATTTCACCACGTGGACCGGCTAATCGAATACCGTAGGCTTCTTTGTATCCTCGTTTACGACATATCGCTAAGGCAGCAGGATGATATGCATAGTATATTATCGCGTCATAGCCTTCGCGCCTTATGTAGTCTTCAAAGAACGGAAAGAACTGTTTGCCGTAGCCTTTTCCCCTCTGCCTTTCGTCCAGCCAGACTTCGTGAAGTTCAACGAAATCCTTCTTCCCTCCACAGAGCCTCCTCAAAATCTCTCTGTCCTCTTTATCTCTGGGGTCTCCTTTCCTGTGTTCGTCTGTGTTTGATTCATGCCAAATTGCGTGACCAATAATCTCATCGTCCTCTCTCCAGACAATAAGGTTAAACCGTTTAGCAGCAATCTTCTCCCTTAATTCGTCAACGTATTCTTTCCTTTCATAGAGCCCAACTCGTTTCAAATATCTACTGAACTCCTCAAAACCGCAGCCCTCAATAAATTGCATAAGTTCGTCCCATTCTACGATTACTGGATTTCTCGTTTAAGACTTGCCTTATACTGTTTTCTTTATAGATGTACATGCCCATTATGGTACTGCTACGCAAAACGGTGTTAGAATCAAGGAGAGCATACCTAAAAGCGCCAAAAAGATCTAAACATATTTGGAGCATATTTGGATAATATTCCCAAACTATTAATCTCACGTTGTGAAATGAGAGTAGGCGAAATCGATGAAATGGTTAACAAGACAATACGTGCACGTTGACAGAACCGCTTGCCCATGGCTGATTAAAAAATTCATTGACCCGACGGCTGAATTCATCTTCGTTCCAATAGAGAAGATTGACGAAGTGATGAAAAAAGAGAAAGCGATACCCTATGATGCACCAAATATCGAGCTAACCCACCATGGCGAAAAATGCAGTTTCGATGCAATAGTTGAAAAATACAAAATAAGCGACCCGGCAGTTTTGGAACTCGCTAAAATTGTTCGAGCGGCAGATACAGACAAGATGGAAATGGCTTCCGAAGCAGCTGGACTAGAGGCAATCATGACAGGAATCGGCATAACAGCCAAGGATGACCACGAAGCCATCGAAAAAGCCAGACCAATCTACGAAGCTCTCTATACCAACACCAAACTAAAACTCATCCGAGAAAAACACAAAGACGAACTCGAAAAAATGGACAGAAATAAGCGAAGGGAATTCCTGAGAAAGAAACTAATGGAGTGATTTCTTTATCACTCTTTTTTCAGAGAGTGACTTCGATGCTATGGGTTACTACGCGTGTTGAGACATCAACTCTCTCCACGGCTGGTTCTTCTGTCCGCATCCCTTGACAGCCCAAGGACAAGGCAAGCAGCAAACAGAACTAGAGCCGGCGACAGGAACAGGCCAAAGTACCCAAGGCTCGTTCCAAGAATGAAACCCCCAATTATGGGACCCGCAGTCTGTCCAACGTCCATCACGGTATCCAAGAAGCCTGTCGATGTGCCGATGAACTCGCGAGGAACCAGCTCCGTTATAAGAGCAGAAGTTGGCGCCGTCGCCGTGGCGAAACCAAACCCGTAGACTAAGGCCAACAGCAAGAGAACTCGAAGATCAGAAGAAAAGGGCATAATCACCAACGGTACAGAGCAAATCAATAGACCTAATATCATGGGCTTTCGTCTTCCTATTCTGTCCGAGACTCTCCCCATATAAACTCTGACGAAAATGGCGAGCACGATTATGCTACCGGAAACCGCCGCTGTAGAGAAAAAGTCAAAATGCAGATTGGTTTTCAAGTAGCCGGAAAGAAAATAATCCACAGTGCCGAACGAATAGTACAAGCTCGCTTGGACAAAGCTGACAGCCAACACGGAACGATCCTTCATCAAGGCGCCCCATCCACTGTGCATCCGCCTCTTGGTGTTTGAATTCTTAGCTGAGATGACTGTTGGTGGCTTCTTCTCGGCTAGAAACAGAAGCGCCAAGACGAAGGCAGCTAGCCCTGCGGCTGCGACTGCTAAGTACATTATGTGATAATTGTACAGCGGCGCGGAAGTGCTTGCGGTGCTGAATAGTATGTATCCACCGAGGAAGGGTGCGATGCTTCTGCCTATGTAGGTTGCAGACATAAAGAGGGATATGCGTTCGCCTCTCTGTGACGGAAATAACTCGGCCATGGACGCTTCGGCTACTGGCACGAAGATGGCAGTTGCAAACCCGTGGTAAAACCTGACGAATATCAGTTGCCACCACACGCTTATGAAGAGATAAAGAAAAGGCGCGGTTGCAAACACGAAGCCCGACACCATTAGAAGTTTCCTTCTACCATAGATGTCTGAAAGCGAAGATGCCGGGAGGCTGACCAGAATTCCCGGTATGGTTGAAGCTGCGCCTGCAAAACCTGACCATGCATTATTAGGCGTGTTGAGAGCAGTGGCAAACGGATTAAGTAGCGTCTTAGACATCGTCGAGCTTAAAATCGCGAAGGCTCCCATTACACACAGCGTCCAAAAAACGCTTCTTCCCACTTTGTCTGATACAAGGTTCATACTGCACACCAGCTTGTGCTTAGCTCGACATCGCTCCTTCACATTAGGCTGATCCTCACATTGCATTCGTAGATTTGCAGTTGGATGGCATCCATTCGAGTTCCAAATGAATTTCGCACTTGTGATTCATTTTGGCGTATAGCATCTTTACGAAAATAGATTAAGATAAAACTTACTTTTTTGGATTTGGGATTTAGGTCATATTCTAATCCGAACTAACCGCCTAAAAAGTGCCAAAAAACGCCTAATCATATTTGGATCCTAGTAGTATCATATATGGAACGGGGTCTAGGGGAGCGCAGAGCAGATACACACGTGGGTTTTGAAGCGCAAAGTTTAAGGGTTATATGCGAGTTTTTCAGTAAGCAGCATCATACTACGAGGCAGAAATTTTGCCCAAAAAACAAGAAGCCACAATCGAAGAGAAGAAAGCCGAAGTGCTCATTCATTTGAGAGGGTACAAAGAGGAAAAAAGAAAAAGAAACGAAGATGGGACAACTAGCTTCATCGCTAAAGCAAAGACAGGCACAGTGATATTTTACTGTGTTCCAGGACAGGGCACGATAGGCATACAATACGTCAACAAGCTTGCCAAAGTCATGAAAGACGAAGAAATCGGAAGAGGCATAATAATCACCAGCGGAAGATACACACAAGCCGCCAAACAGAACGCTAAAAAGAAACACATTGAACTCATCCCACGCGTATTCCCGGCGTTTAACCTATTCGAACACGTCATGGTGCCAAAACACGAAATCCTCTTAGACAAAGAAAAAGAAGAACTGCTCCAAAAATTCAAAGTCCACACGTACCAGCTTCCTTACATTCGCGTTTCTGACCCCGCCGTGAAAGCAATAGGCGCAAAACCCGGCGACATCGTGAGAATAACACGCAACAGCCCAACAGCGGGCAAATACTACGCTTACCGCTTTGTGGTGGAAGGTTAGACAAAAAAACCGAAACCTATATTTCTCGCACTTCTTAGCATACACGCCAGCACCAAAAAACAACAAAAAAGGCGAGGCAACAAGTGACCATAAAAGCAGTAGTCTTCGACTTGGACGGAACACTCGTCAAATTCAACCTCGACTACAAAACCGTACGCGCCGAAACCAAACAAATACTCGTCAAAGAAGGCTTTCCAGCATCCATATTCTCACTCGACGAAAGCATCTTTGATATGCTCCAAAAAGCTCAGTTGTATATGAAAAACAACGGCAAAAAAGAAACTGAAATAGCCAAAGTAAAAGAAGCAATCTTCAAACTCGCAGAACGGCATGAATTGGAAGCTGCAAGAACCACGGAACTTCTACCGGGCGCGAGCGAAACACTGAAGTTGTTGGAAAAAATGAAGCTTAAACTCGGACTTTTCACTATAAACTGCACCACGGCCACCGATTACATGCTCGAACAACTTCAATTGGCAAGATTCTTCAAAGCCATAGCCACACGCGACTGCGTACAAACAGTAAAACCAGCACCAGAACACTTGACCATCGTCTTGAAGAAACTAAACGCCAAACCAGAAGAAACCTTGGTTGTCGGCGATGGCATTTCCGACATGAAGAGCGCCCAAGAGCTCAAAGCCAAAGGAATCGGTATACCCACTGGCGTAGCAACACGCGAAGCACTCACCAGGGCAGGTGCAACATGCCTAATCACATCACTCACAGATTTACCCACACTCGTAAACCAACTCAACCAAGAAACACAAGTGCAACCCCGAAGTAAGGCTTAACGCACGAAGCTATGACGCTTCAGAACGCAATTCTTTTATTCCCAACCCTACAGAAAAAGAAATGGGATTTGTTGAAAATGTCTGCTGAAAAGAAGAAAAAATACTATTACTACAAGAAGAAAGAGAAGAAAGCCGAGGAAGTCAAAAAGAAAAAGTAAGCCTCAGCTTTGCAGAAACTTTGGTATGCACCGTTTATCCGTGACAGGGTTAAAACTCGGCAACTCGTTTATGCCTAGAGGCAGCACTATTCTGGAAACCATGCAATGAAGGCTATAAGGCAAGCGTATCAATCGCATGCCACCTGTTGTTACCCATTCGTCGATGAGAAAGCCTTCCTTCTTCAACTTCCGCGCGAGTTCACCTCTTTTGCGTCTACTCCAGATGAATGATTCTTTATCGAAGACGTGTATGTGAAAACCGCGCCCAGAATAAACAATCCTCACTTCACAAAACAACTGCCGCAGTCGTTCATAGAGCTTAACAGTCTCCTCGGTGACCATCTTAAGCTCGATTTCACAAAAACTCAATCCCTGACGCCTCTTCAGCTTATCCTCCAACGTACCGTGAATTGGACAGGTCAAGTTTTCAGGGTCCAAATCAAAGGCTAATTCCTGACCCATCGCTTTTCCTGTAGTTACGTCATATAAGTTTCTGTCGTAATAGACGGCTTCTGGCAAAAACTCCAGAATTTCTCTCCTGACATCTTCCAAATTCTGGTAATTCTCGATTAGAATCGTGGTGCTGGCATCTTCGGCGTACTCTGGGCGAAAGATGCGTGTATGGCGACCCATAATAACGGCAAACACGATGTGATGTGCCGCAAGAGGCTTCAGCCATCTGTCAACGGAGGTCAAGTCGAATCCCTTTTCATAAAAGAGTCGTCGCTCGGCTAAAGTGGAGTAGCGCATGCCCTTGGGCAAAGTGTAACGATTCATTAGCAATCATCCAGTCACAGTTTCGCCTATTGCGAAGATAAAAATTGTTGCTACTGTCTGTTTTGAAAAAGGAAAAGCGGAGATTTTATGGTTTGAAGTGGTATCTTGGCCATTGCGGCCATGCTGTAGTGGCTGCGGCTGGTGTGTCCTCGAAGTTGACTGTTAAGCTCATGCCTACTTTGATTTGGTCTGTAGGTATGCCTTTTATCATTCCTGGTAGGTGTGCGCCGTTTTCGAGTTCCACTATGCCGACTGCGTATGGTGCTATGGATTGGAACTGTTGCGGGCTCACGTGGATTACCGTGTATGTTAAGAGTTTGCCTTTCAGCGGACTTTCTGTCCATTTCAAGTCCTTAGAAAGGCATTTTGGGCACATGGGTCTGGGCGGAAGAATTATTTGTCCACACTTGTTGCATTGAGCACCCATGAGTTTCTTTTCTTTCACAAACTTGTAGAAACTTTCTGTAGTAAATGGAATTTCTTCAGTCATTTTCTTAGTCTCTCCTGTAAATGTTAACCACTCCTGTGCCACCCAAGCCTCCAATGTTGTGCGTCAAGCCATACTCAGAGCCTTTCACCTGCCTCTTTCCCGCCTGCTCTGTCAACTGCAGATACACTTCATATGCCTGCGCCGTGCCCGTCGCACCCACGGGATGCCCCTTCGACTTCAAGCCACCGCTCGTGCACACTGCCACTTTGCCTCCGATTTTGCTCTGTCCTTCTTCGATGAATTTGCCGCCCTCGCCGGGTCCACAGAAGCCTAAGTCTTCGTAGGCCACGATTTCGGCTATGGTGAAGCAATCGTGCACTTCTGCAGTGTCGATTTCCAACGGGCTGACACCAGACATCCTGTAGGCTTCCTGCGCAGCCAGTTTGCCCGCGTTCAGGCTAGTGAGATCATTTCTCTCAAAAAGCCCTATTGTATCGCTTGCTTGTCCCGAGCCGATTATGTGCACTGGCGTGTCAGTGTATTTCTTCGCAATTTCTGGCTTGGCTAGAACTACGCAACTGGCACCGTCGGTTATGAGTGAACAATCAAAAAGCTTCAACGGCCATGCGACGTAACGCGATGACAAAGCCTGTTCCAGAGTGATTTCCTTCTGCATGTGCGCTTTTGGATTCATAGCGCCATAACAATGGTTTTTCACGGCGACCATAGCCATCTGGGCTTCGGTGGTGCCGTATTTGTGCATGTGTGCCGTGGCTACCATGGCGAATAATCCTGGGAACGTTAAGCCGTTCCACTGCTCAAAGAAGTAGTCTGATGCCATGGCTAGGTATTCGGTGACGTCTGCTGTGGCTCGGTGGGTCATTTTTTCTACGCCGCCTACCATGACGATGTCTGCCATGCCTGACAGGACGGCGAATATGCCGCTGCGAAGAGCCGTGGCTGAAGAACCACATGCACCTTCCATTCTGAAAGCCTGCGTGGGCGTTAAGCCTATCCAGTCGGCGATTGTTGGTCCTGTGTGTCCTTGGTGTTCGTAGGATTCGCCCATCATGCCCACGAAGAGCGCTTTAATGTCCTTCTTTGGGTTGAGGTTGGGGCAGCGTTCGTAGGCTTCGGTTGCTGCTTCCACGAATAGTTCTCTGCCGTATAAGCCGTCTCTTTTTCCGAATTTTGACATTCCCGCGGAGATTATCGAGACAAGGGGTTTTCCTTTCAAAGCGTGTGGTCTCCGTGTTGAATTTGAGAAGTCGATAGTATACACTGAACGCGTATATAAACTGCATTTTTTCCATTAATCAGCACATATCGGTTCTATTCGGTGACTGAGTGATACCAGCTGACGATGTATTCTGGCAGATTTAGACCCTTTTCGCGCAGTCTTTCGGCCAGTTTTACAGGCAATGGACTTAGGACATACGCCGTTCTCATGTAGAACCTTCGAGGCTGACTCGACTTGACTTCTTCTTCTAGGGTTATCTGCAGGTCTGATTTTTGAGCCAAGGTCGATTTTTTCGAGCTTGTGACGGCCAAGACGATTCCATTGTACTTTCTAAACGTGTTACACCAAGAAATGACGGGTTTGGTTTCGCCGGAAAACGACACTAAAATCTCGAGGTCTTTGGCTCTCGGATGCGGAGTGTTCATGCCCCTGGCGACGTAGACGTTATCTCCTAGGAAACCCTTTATGTGGAAAAGTCTCACGCCAGTCATTTTTACGATTTCGTTGGCTGTTCCCTTTCCGCCCAGAAACACGTTGCTCCGTCTCTCAAGCGCTTCAATCAGCTGCGTGTAGGTCTCTGATTTAACGTTCGAGTCGATGATTGAGCCTAAGTTGACCAATTCCTCCTCGCAGAGTTTGACCACGTCGTCAACTCGCAAGTTTCGGAATATGGCTTCAACCATCATACACAGCAAAAGCAGACTTCCCAGCTCGAACATGTCACCCATGATGCCAATCTCGGTGTACTCCATCGAAGGCTTCGATCTTCCTCGTCCCTTTAACGCAACAACATGCCCATGCTCATGAACCACCTGAGCCAACGGCGAGTTCACGTTGGAGGTTATAACCCCCATAGAAAACCTGGCTGTCTTCTTCTCTTCGATGTATCTCGTCAAATCCTGCGCCATCGCCAACGGATCATCAGAAAAGCCACTGCCAGAATTTATTAAAAGAAGGATCTTTTTATACCGTCTTTCGAGTTCTGACGCCGCATCATACATGTCTTTTCCAGGAAAACCTGGATCATCTGGAGTCAGCACTACTTTGTTTCTCCAGCCGATCTGGCTTATGGCCATTTGGCTCATGGCTGCGTTCAGAGAATAGAGTGATCTGCCAGAGCCTCCGCAGACGACGCAGTCTGCCGCCTTGAGACTTTCATACAAAAGCAGAAGTTCTTTCCGGTTGATTTTGAGAATGTTATCCCTAATCCTGTTGACGTACCCGATGTGGCTAATCTTGCTTTTGATCTGATCCACTCTCCCATGGAGGACAATAGCGTTTGAGGCTGAGTGACTTTATATTATGACAGCACTCACTGAATAAGCATTTTGTGCGTCGAATGGACGGCTAACCTTCAGGGCGGAAAATAGATAACTGAGCAAAAGAAGTTTGTCTTAAGCGAGGATTAGCAATGGCTGAAGTTAAATCCAGGATTCCGCCGAATCAGAGAGTCACTTCGCAATTTCCTGTTCTGCATTATGGAGGCGTTCCACGGTTTGACCCGAAAACGTGGGATTTCCGAGTTGAGGGCTTAGTGCAGAATCCTGTGAGGCTTTCTTATGAGGAGTTTTTGAGGCTTCCCAAGACTTTGAGTGTGAGTGATTTTCACTGTGTGACGGGTTGGAGCAGGCTGGATAATAAGTGGGAGGGTGTTTTGTTCAAGGCTATCTGCGATTTGGTTAAGCCGTTGAATGAGGTTCAGTACGTAACTATTGCATGCGAAGACGCGTACACGACTAGCCTGCCTCTCGCGGAATTGATCGACCTGGACGTGATACTCGCGTACAAGCTGGATGACAAACCACTCGCGGCTGAGCACGGTGGACCTTTGCGTCTCATGGTGCCGAAGAAGTATGCCTACAAGAGCGCAAAATGGATCAGAAAACTGCGCTTCACTGAAAAACAGGAGTTAGGCTTCTGGGAGACCCGCGGCTACAGCAACATAGCCGACCCATGGAAAGAAGAAAGATACGCGTGACTGCGTACAAGCAGAGTTCTCTAGGATTTCTTTTCTCTTTTTTTGGGTTTTTCTGGGTTTTTATTTTGGGAAAGTTTGATAAGTCGGTTTTGTTGGGTTTAGCGGTATGGTCAAGATAGGATTCGTGGGTACGGGTCAAGTGGGCGCCACTTCGGCTTACGCTACGCTGTATGTGATTGACTGTGATGAAATTGCGCTCGTTGATGTCAGAGAAGATGCTGCAGTGGGTGAAGCCATGGACCTCGAAACCGCAGCCATAGTCGAAGGTAAAGACACGTTGGTTTATGGAGGAAGTGATTACTCACTACTCAAAGGCTCGGACATTGTAGTGGTTTCGGCTGGCATCGCAAGACGCCCAGGCATGACTAGACTAGATTTGGACAAGACAAACGCAGGTATAGTTTCAGACATTATCAAAAAAATGATGCCCATATGCCCAAAAGCGATTATCCTGATGGTCACTAATCCCGTTGATATTATGACCTACGTGGCCTACAGGGCTTCTGGAAAACCGCGAAACGAAATCCTAGGCGTTGGCTCCCTACATGATACGGCACGA
>DATKLC010000101.1:0-2220 GCA_035542635.1 Candidatus Krumholzibacteriaceae bacterium
TGGCAATAGGAGAAGGCGGATAACTTCCTTCAACTGATTGGGGTTTCGAAGTTAGCAAATAGCCCGCCCCCCAAAATACAACCGCAACGACCAGTATTAATACAAGGATTGATCGAGTCCGATTCATCCCCTTGTCCCTGCTTTCTATAAATTACGATTGCTATTGGGCTGCGACAAGAAAGAGCATTGCTTTGTTATATTAGCACAAATCGTATCTACTCAGCCATGGATGTGGCAATAAAAGGTGGTACGTAAGGCGTGCCCATCAAAGCTTGATAGAGCACCTCAAGGACTGATTGACCGTTCTTACGAGCCGTCGAGATATAACTGCGGACCTGGCAAAAGATGTCTGCGCCGCTCTGACTGCGGAATCCCCCAGACACCTTTTGCTGGATCTTCATCATGCGGATGTCCCGTTCAGCCAGATTATTATCAAACGGTACCTTAAAATCATTCATAAACGCCAACACTTTATCCGGATGATCTCTCAAACGGTCGAGCAAGTTTTTAGCGAAGCTTTGTTTCACCCGACCCCGTTTTCCCTCCCGTCGTTCCGGGGGCGGGTTGGCGAGGAACCCCTCGGTGACGATGCGGTCATAAGTCTGTTTGAAAATGGTGACCTGTTCCTGGCTCAGAGCCGCTTGTCCTTGGATCTTGGCATCCTCGACGCTTTTCTTGATCTCCAAAAGTTCATCGAGCATTTCACTGGCCCAGGGTTGCCGGGTGCGTTCCACCACGAAGATCAGATCCCGGATCAGGTGACCATTGCATAAACCATGTTTGGCCTGGGTATATTTCAGATAAGGCTTCCAATAGTCATGAAGGCTCCATCCAGTGCGCTTGGGCAAGATGCCAATGGCATCCATGGCCTCTGATCCCCGTTTGGGGTGCACTTCGTAATAGGTGGCCCGCTCGGTACTGGCTGAATGCAACCAGTACAAATCCCCTTCCACCCGGGTACCGGTCTCATCGAAGTGCACCGCCTCCTGGGTGGTAGTCAGATACTTTTTCACCTTTTGGTTGGTGTCATTCACCTGGGCGGACACTTTTTCATCGGCGGCAATGATGCTGCCATCCGCGACCGGTTGTTGGTAGAGATCTTCGATCAGCTCGGTCGTACGTTCCAACGGGATGAACTGGTATTGATTGAAATACACCATTTGCGAGCGCACTCGAGCACCATATTGGGTGTCCTGGGTCACATCCTCCGGAAAGTTCGCTTCCGTAACCTGACCACAGAAAGGACAGGACTTGACCTCAGCTTGATGCTCGGTCACTTCCAGGGTGATTTTCTCAGGGAGATCAAACACCTGGCGTTTTTTATAGGTTTCTGCCTGAACGTTTTCCAGGGAAGCCTGACAATGGTGACACCGGGTCACAGGATGCACTTTCACAACCGTGGGGTCAGCTACCATCTCCAAACGATGTCCGGGATGGCCGTTTTGACCCCCACTCTTTTTGCCACTTTTGTGGCGCAAGCTTTTGGGCTTCTTTTGCAGTCCATCGCTGGAAGGAGGTTTGCTGCTGTTGCTACTATTCTTGGCTAACTGGTCCTCCAAAGCTTGAACTCTTTGGGCAAGAAGGAGTAAATTCTGGTTCATGGATTGGATCAGCTTCACGACGGCCTCTTCACCCTGATGGTAGATGGCCCGGATTTCAGCTTCACTGAGTATTTTGATGGGTTCCATGAAATCCATTGTGCAATATTCATGAAGCCTTGACAAGAATCTTTCATCGTGTTTTTTCTAGACTTTTGACTCAACTGCCTGAGTAGTAACTTAAATCTTTTTTAACAAATTTTATTGTCCCTACTAGTTGGTTAGTCATTTTTTTAAGATTTGAAAATTTTGTGGTTGAAAAAATTAATAATTGGATAAAAGGAAAAGAACAATTGCCAGAAATTAGGAGCATGAATAACTATATTAAGAATTCGGAAAAAGTAACGAATATATATAAATTACTTCACAAAGATAATAGATACTCAGAATTAAGGAATCGCTGTAATGACCACACGCATTACAATTTTTACTACAATGTACTATTGAATGACAATAAGATTTTTTTACGAAACAGAATAGCCATTTTGAATAGGTTTTCAGAAGACTTAGAAAATATCGTCATTTTGCACTTATCTTATTTGTTTTATATCAATGGGCATTACATGATGTCGAGTGATTATGTCGATAGTTTAGATTGTGGATTAACACCTGAACCTGATTC
>DATKLC010000102.1:0-4441 GCA_035542635.1 Candidatus Krumholzibacteriaceae bacterium
TCAAAGCCGCCCGCAAAGAACGCCAGATAGAGCACGATGAAGGCTAGCCAGCCGAAAATGACCGCAACGGTTCCTGAAACTCTTATTCCGAATGAAACCATAAATTCTACTCTGTTCAGAGATAATAAATCGTTTTCGCTACTTGTCCGCTGAACCAATACAACAACCTGTATGTTTCAGCCTGATTCTCTGAAGTCTGGACGATTTCCAAAAAATTCCTAATTAGAAAATGGTGTGTTCTTGTGTAGGTTCTAAATACGTTGGGGGCTGGATGGTTACTTATAGATTGGGTTAATTGAAAAAAAGAATAAACTTGGAAACTGAAAGGTTACAGAATTAAGTTGTTAATTCTAACCTAATATCTTGCTGGTCTTCTTTTTGCGTAGCATTCTCGACAGTAAACTGGTCTGCTCGGATCAGGTTTGAATGGAACTTCACATTCTTTCTTACACTCAGCACAGACTGCCTTATGCATTTCTCTTTCGTACATATAGTGTTTCAACTCCTCATAGTTGCTGTGCAAAAATCGCTTCTTACACGCTGAGACTATCATTAACACCGGCACTTATAAACCGTCTGCCACAAAGCACCGCAGATTAATACAACATTCTGTTTGCGTGGCATTTTGCATTCACGCCTGAGCGGAAGCGGAGCTTCGTTTTAAGCTTGGTGTCATTAGTTTGTGGAAATTGGCAAAAAGAAAATAGCAAATAGGCAAGTCTTCCTCAGGCGATAAGGGACTTGTCATTTGTTTTTTTTTACCATTCTTCATCTTCAGAGTCTTCTTCTTCGTTTGTTTCTTCTTCCTCTTTTTCTTCCATTGGCTTCACCTCCTCAAGTAGTTGAGTGTCATATGGGCTTACGCTACACATATTTAAGTATTCTTAAATATTCGAGAAGTGCGTCTATGCCCAGATATTCTTTGGAATTGTTCTTAGGAGAAGTATTGTCGAAGAAAATAGCGAAATAATGTTATGCGTTTGGCTGTGTGACTTACACAGCAGAGGGCACATTGACAGGCGTCATCAGCCAGTCTCTGCGTAAATTAGTTTGTTACGATTTTTCTTCAGCTAACTCATCATCTGAAAGAAAACCCTCATCCTTTGAATGCCCTCTGATCTGATACATCCAGCTGCGAAAGCAATTAAAACAGGGGTCTACTGAATGTACTATAGGAGACGCTCATGGTTTATGGCACAGGAATCCTCTAAAGCGAGGCAGAAGGAAGTGGCGACGCTTGGCGGCGGCTGTTTCTGGTGTACTGAAGCCGTGTTCAACATGGTGAAAGGTGTGGAAACTATTGAACCAGGCTACTCTGGTGGTTCCATCCCGAATCCCACGTATGAGCAGGTCTCCACTGGCTCCACAGGGCATGCAGAAGTTGCACAGATAACATTCGACCCAAGTGTCATTTCGTTCAGAGAGATTCTTGAAATATTCTTCGCCACACACGACCCCACAACCCTAAACCGTCAAGGACCAGACATCGGCACGCAGTATCGTTCAGTGATATTCTACCACAACAACGAGCAGAAAGCAGCTGCCGAGAAAATCACCGCAGAACTTGACAAAGAGAGAATTTGGGACAAACCAATCGTGACAAAGTTGGAGCCCTTCAAAGCTTTCTATAAGGCAGAAGACTACCACAAGGACTACTACAAACGACACCAAAATGAACCATACTGCCGAATAATAATCACACCAAAAATCATAAAACTACAACAACGATTCATAACCAAACTTAAACCACCCAACCTGTAGTCCCAGAGTGGTTCTCCAACTTTTTTCTTAAAGAACTACACACGCTATCGTTTGTATTAATAGACTCTGTTTCTGTTTTTCTTTGGTCTCATCTGCCCGTGCGGTCTAAACAGTCGGTACTTGGACAAGCGCGGCCAGCCAGTCTTTGCGTAGACTAGTTTGTCGGGGTTTTTCTCCAGCCAGTTCATCATGTGAAAGAAGCTTTTCGCTCGTTTCTTGTCCCGTTCTTCCACAGGCTTGTAACCCAAGTTTCTCAGTTCGTCAAGATACGCTATTTCAGTCAATCGTTGAGGTTCACCAGTTACGACGATTCTGCGAACCCGATCCGCTCCATACTTCTCTTTCAAATCCTCAGCTGCCTCATCAAAGATGTAGCCCCTACATATCTGAATCGATTCATCAGCTTGAAGCTTGAACCTGTCCAGCAGTTGAAACACAACCCGCGAAGCCTGCTCCAGATAATCCTTCGACCCGAACCTTGGAGGTCTAAAATACTTGACGTCCAAGACGCCGTAATCAAACTGCTGCGTCTCACAGCGAAAAGCACCTATAACTACGCCAAAAAGCAAGTCTCCCACGCCAGCATCATCTACAACAATCGTCAACAGTTTTCACCTTCTTCTTCCATCAGAGGACATCTGAGCTTATTCAAATAGTTTCCCACAAGTTCTGCGTGTCTGATATAATCTGCACCATTGTGCACGAAGTATTATATAATTCGGAATCAAGAACTTGAAAGGGAAAAACACCAATCTTCAAGTGGAAGGTTTGAAAATGAAGGGCATAGTTGTTTATGACACCTCCTACGGAAACACCAAAACAATCGCAGAAACCATCGCAGAGACTCTCAAAGAGTCTGGAATGGAAGTTGATGTTTTCTACGTGAAAGACGTGAAGAAGTTAAACGCAAAGGACTACGATTTTTTGGTCCTCGGTTCTCCAACCAAATTTGGCACGATGAGCTTTGCAATCAGAGGTTTTTTGGGTAAGGTGAAGGGCGAGGAATGGATGAACAAATCTTTCGCGGCGTTCGACACTGAAAACCCTGAGAACATTGAGAAGAAACAGGGCAGCGCAGCTGAAAAGATTGCCGAAAAGCTCAGAGACAAGAAGATGAACCAGCTGTTGCCTGTTCTGAAAGCCCTTGTGTTGGGACAAAAGGGACCGCTTGTGGAAGGCGAAATCGGACGGACAAAGGAGTACGCAAACAGGCTCGCGATTGAATTGAAGAAATAAGCGCGCTACTGACTTTGGAGTAAATGCTTTGACTGAACAATCAATAATCGTCCTTGGTGCCAACTTTGGCTGAAACCTGTCTTAATGAACCATGGGTTCCCGGTTCATATTTGCAGTATATTTGGATCCTAGTAGTATCATGTATGGAAGAGGGTCTAGAGGGGCGCAGCGCAGATACACACAGCGCCCTTATAACTGCTCCAAGATTGCTTTGTCCTCGGCGAGATACTTCAAGTCAAAAGGCTTCATCTCAACCCCATTCTTGACGCTAACAAGAAAAGACTGCAAATCCATCGCAAAATTCGCCCAATCCACACTGAACTGCTTCATAAAATCAGCATAACTTGAATAACTCCTATGCAGAGAAATAAAAACTGCATCCTTCCCAAGCCCTTCACCCTCAGACGCGAAAATCACGTTCGCATGCTTGTCACACCATTCTTTAGCACTGTTGACCATCTTTTCATTTTCATTCTTCTCGTAACTCTTAGACTTGAAAAAAGTGAACGCAATAATCTCGTACCCAATTTTATCAAGCAACGGAACCAAAGTATAAGTGCGAATATACTCCTTCTCCAACCTTTGCCTCGTCCTTGTAACCGTAGGCTGAGAAACACCCAAAACTTTAGCCAAATCCCTATCACTGCGCCTGCTGTTCTTCATCATCTCGAGCAGAAGCTTAACCATACTTTTTTCTTTCATCCAAACATGCCTTCTAATTCGATTTAAAGAAGATTCACGCTGTTTTCTTAAAAGTCTTCCTTTTCGCCATCAGAAAGCTGGGCTTCTTTCCCAACAGCGTCACGCTTTTCTGCGCCTTCTTTCGCAGAATCATCCTCATCCTTTTCCATCACAATAAACCCCGTATAGCCACAATCTTGGCACACAAACTTTCCAGGCATAAGCCAAAAATCAGCACCACCCGCAAGCTTCAACCTCGGGCTACTACAGACGGGGCAATACTTTCGCGTTTCGCTTCTGTGCTTCAGCCTTTTAACTACCTCACGCAGGTCCTGAAACGTGCCCACGAAACTTCGCCTTCACCTTACTGCATTTCAATATTCTCTTGCGGGTACCCCAACTGCTGCGTAAGAAACAACCGCGCCCTGTCACGCTGATCACCCTGAAGCATAATCTGCTCATTCTTCGCCGTACCACCGCACGCGCAAAAGGTTTTCATCTTCTGCGCCAAACGCCCCAAATCCTGATCCTTGCTGTCGATTCCGTCGATTATGGTCATGGGTCTGCCAAATTTTCTTGTTTCCAAGCGCACACGAATCCGCTGCTGCTCTTTACTGATTTCGCCGCACGCACAAATCTCGCGAGGAAGCCCGCATGTAGGACAAATATCCGCCATTGTACTCAAAAACATAAACACAAAGAGCCCTATATAAGACTTTCAACATACAATTCTAGAAAATACTTCCTCCATGCCGTTAGGACT
>DATKLC010000103.1:0-1222 GCA_035542635.1 Candidatus Krumholzibacteriaceae bacterium
CAAGGTAATCTGTCATTTCGAGCCTTTTTGTTGTGTTCTCGATTTTTTCATAAGAATCCGCGATGAATGCGTATTTCAAAGCTTTATCGCGCCCCCTTTGAGCATATTTTAGGTTTTTTGATTCTTTTAAGGTTAGCCATCAAGCGTGTGTATCTGCTTTGCGCGGGTCTAGACCCGGTTCACTATATGATCCAAATATGGTTGGCACTTTCCAGCACGGTTTGGCACTTTTTAGGATTCAGGTTTGAAGTTGTGGATGTTTGTGCAAGGTTTATATTTGACTTGATGTGCCTCTGTTATCGCGTTAGGCTTTGTGGGTCACTTGAGTGGATGGTTGATTCGATATGAGTTTGGCCATAGAAACTGTTGACTTGACTAAGCGGTATGGGCGTTTGACAGCTGTCGATAAGCTCAACCTCAAAGTTACGGCTGATAGCATACACGGATTCTTGGGTCCGAACGGTGCTGGAAAGACCACTACGATTAAGATTCTCGTCGGGTTGCTGCGAGCAGATGGAGGAGTTGCCAGAATTTTCGGTGAGCAGGTCTCAGTTGATAAGCCGAGTGTTAGGCTTAAGGTGGGTTTTATGCCTGAACTGCCCAAGTTTCCGAAGCATTTGAAGGGTTGGGAACTCCTGGACATTTACGGCAGAATGTACGGCATGAGTCAGCAGCAGCGTAGGGATCAAATGCCTAAGCTTTTCGAATTGGTTGGGTTGAAAGGAAGAGAGAACGATCTGATCGGAAAATATAGCAAGGGAATGCAGCAGCGGTTGGGCATAGCGCAGGCGCTTTTGAACGAACCTGAGTTGATCATATTGGACGAGCCTAGCTTGGGCTTGGACCCAGTTGGCATGATTGAAGTACGGGACCTAATCAAAAATGTGGCTAATCAGGGTATGACGGTTTTTCTGTCGTCTCACCTTTTGTTCGAGGTGGAGCAGGTTTGCACTAACGTTACTATAATAAACAAGGGTGTGGCGCTGGTTTCGGACACGATTGAGAACGTCTCACGTAAAACTAAAGCGCCAGCCATGCTTCACATTGAGGTCGCTAAGCTCACCGAATCTATTATCGAAAACCTGAAGAAGTTGCCCTTTATTAGCGACATTAGAACGGAGGACAATAAGCTCAGCATAACGCTCGCAACGAAAGAAGACGTGAGGTCGCATGTGTCTGAAGCTGTGACAAGTTCTGGCGGCATAATCGTGTCTATGAACAT
>DATKLC010000104.1:0-25876 GCA_035542635.1 Candidatus Krumholzibacteriaceae bacterium
AGAACCCACCAAACGCGCCGCACCGTTCAAAAACTTCAAAATATAATAAAACGGCGAATAAACCAGAAGCCAACCCCAGTTGAGCTTACCGTAACAAAACCGCAAAGCAACAGCCTGAAAAACAACGCCCAAAACAAGCGCATAAGCCAGAAACAAAAGAAAATTCAACGCAAAATAAACCCTATCAGGCGCAAACCAGAACAAAAACGGAAACCCAATCAAAGCCGCCAAATCCACCAATGCGCCGCCGTATTCTGTGATAAGCGTAAACCAAAGCAAAGCACTAACCCACCTGCGTTTGAACAACAAATCCTTATGCACACGCAAACAGTTGTCCAGCCAACCCGTAAACCACCGCAGCCGCTGCGCCCAAAAACCACTCAACGTCAACGGCGCAACCGTACCACCAAACGCCTCGCTCGCATACCCGATGCCCAAACCACGCTTCTGAAACTCCAACGTGATCTCCAAATCCTCAGTAACCGACCGCGGCTTGCGCAAATTCAACACGTCACGCAATGCGTCAGCGCGGAAAATACTAACCGCACCAGGCACAACGGTTACACAGTTGCCGTAGCTCTGTGCGCAGCGGTAAATTCCCAAACCCTGACTGTACTCTAACTGTTGCAGGGTACAGTAAGCATTTGTTTCACGCTTGCCGTCTGCAGGGTGCACGTACCCCGTGACAGCTGCCTTACCATTAGCCATCATATAATCCACGAGCCGCGTCAAAGTGTCAGGCGCCCACCAAGAATCACCGTCCACAACGGCGATTAGGCTGCCAAATGCCTTGTTGACTCCTGTTCGGATAGCTTCCGCCTTGCCCAAATTGATTGAGTGACGTACGATTTTTCCACGCACATTAGGATACCGTCGTCTTCCGACCTCAACGGCGCCCCAAGCAACCTCGTAAGTCAGATCAGTGCTGCCATCGTCAACCACGATGATTTCACACAAACCAGAATACCTTGCGGCGCACTCGAAAAGGCTTAGAACGCATCGTGCAGCACGCTTCCCCTCGTTGTAGCAGGGCACGATAAGGGAAACCATAGGATAGAACAGGTCAACTGGCTTCAGGTGTTTTTTCTTACGACGCGCAAACCAAGCAACGACCACGAAAAACCCGGCCACACCTATGGCTAAGAAAGTGTACCACGTGTAAAAGAACCAGACAGCCACAAACCATGGAACGCTAGTCGACTGAAAAACAGGCTTATACCCAATTAAGCCAATTAATCCCTCAGACAGCGCTGGAAACCACAACCAAGAAATAAAAGCCAGAATAAAAGGCAGAAAAAGGAGTGCATACGCTAATGTTTTCAACCGACTCTTCCGTAAGCCAGCGTCAGTCAATCGTGAATGCCTCTAATTGGGTGCTGTTCTCAAAGGTTGCACAATTGAAGCTATTATTTTCAGTCTTAGGTCTAGCATTTTGCCTTCTCCAGATATTTCTCTAAGCAAAAACGTTCAACTCAAAGAATAAAAGAAGGTATTCTCAGAAAGATGATATTTCCAGTTTGGAACTATCCATCAAGAAGTCTAACTGCGCGCTTGTACACTAATAAAAAGAGGAAAGAAAAGAGGGTTTACCTTGACAGGTATCTCACTGAAAGGATGATGCCGATGCTGGCGAATATTAATGCGAAACCGCCTAGAAAAGCGAAGTCAAATAGCAAATGACCTGGGCCGATGCCGCCAAGGGTCACGGTTTTGTCAATGAGCAGTTGTCGTGCTGCGTCTGTTGCATAGGTTATTGGATTTATCTTCGATATTGTTTGCAGCCAGTCAGGCATGAAGGCTGTCGGGAAAAGTGCGTTGCTTGTGAAGAGCAATGGTAGATTTAGCAAGTTAACCACCGCCATCTGTGTTTCCCATTTTGTTGAGCGTATAGCGATTGCGAGGAAAAGTGATGATAAGCCAAGACATAACAAGAACATCGCTGCGAAAGCACCAAGCAAATTAAGAACAGTGAAGGACGGGCTAAGCTGCATTCCGAATAGCAAAGCTAGTATAATTACTATTGTTGCTTGAATCAGTGACCTTATTACAGAGTTCACAACTTTGGACATGATTATGGTGCCACGTGGCACTGGAGTGCTTAGAGCCTTGTTGAGGAAACCTAAACGTCTATCCCACACGATGGACATTCCACTAAACATGGCAGTAAATACGACAACGAATGAAAGCATTCCAACAGCTATGTACGAGAAGTAATCACTCACGCCGAATGTTTGCAGCATAATTGCCTTTGCAAAGTCAGGGCTACTGATGTAATTCTGCAGCGCGTGTAATACTGTTATCACCTTTGGATCCTGTAATAGAGCAGGGTCTATTCCAAGGGTCAGGCTTGAAAGATTGATTGAATTTTGTGTGAATATTGCGCCGATGTTCATGGCTTTGCCGAACAACCCCATCCATAGAACTGGTTGAATGATTGACATGAACACGAGCAGGGGTTCTTTGTACCATTTTTTCAAGTCTCGATTCGTCAATGCCCAGAAGCCATGAAATATGCTTCTGGAGTTGTGATTTTCTTTTGTCATTGTCTTGCTCTCCTTAGAGTCATTCTTTGGCGAAACACGCTGTCGCCTCCTTCTTCTTCACGCATAGTTTTTCCTGTATATTCAAGATATACCTCATCAAGCGTCGGCTTGGAAAGAGAAAGTTTGGTTATCGTAACACCCTGCTTTATCAATGTACTGAGAATCAAAGGTGCAGTCTCTTCTCCTCGTTCCACTTTAACTCTGTAAGTGGAGTCCTGTTTTTTCACTTCTTTCACTCTCGGAATCTTGCTTATTAGTCCTGAAATGTCATCGTTATCTTCTTTTATCGAGACAGTGAGAATGTCGCCGCCAAGGCTTTCTTTCAGTGCTTCAGGTGTGTCGAGCTTAATGATTTTGCCGTAGTCTATTATTGCTATCCGGTCGCAGAGGTTGTCTGCTTCTTCTAGGTAGTGTGTCGTCATGAAAATGGTCATGTGAAATTGTTCTTTGATTTTTTTGATGTAGTTCCATGTTGCGGCTCGCGTCTGTACGTCAAGACCTAACGTGGGTTCATCTAGGAAAAGTACGCGTGGTCGGTTGATTAAGCCAGACGCGAGTTCTAAGCGTCTTCGCATGCCACCAGAATATGTCTCAACCTTTTTGTTCGCAAACTGCGATAGCTCCACGAGTTCGAGTAGTTCTTTTGCACGTTCTTTCGACACGCTTTTCGGAATTCCATACAGGTCCGCACAGAGCAGTATGTTTTCAATGCCGGTCAGGTCTTCATCTGCGGTGTATTCTTGCGGCACCACTCCGATGCAGTATCTAACTTCAGTTGCCTGTTCCTTGATGGAGTATTCGCACACGTTTGCCGAGCCTTCGGTGGGTTTAAGCACCGTCGTCAGCATGTTTATCGTCGTGGTCTTTCCAGCCCCATTAGGACCGAGAAAACCGAAGACTTCTCCCTGATGAACACTGAAATTAACGTGATCTACTGCCGTAAGGGAACCGTTGAATACTTTGGTTAAGCCTTCAACAGTGATTACGTCTTCCATAAAACCACGCTCTCTCAAAAGTGATTTAAGGGCTATTTATTTGTTCTCTTTTTTGGTTGCCAATTCCACGATTTTCTTGGTGGCTTCATTCAAGATTTCTACTATTTTGGAAGAGGTTTCCTCGGCATCTTCCTTGCTAACAGTGTGCCGAAGCTTCCATAAAGTATTGTGAAGTTCTACGTCGGCTTTCACAACCGCCTTTATGTGCTCTGGCGCATTAAGCCATGGTGGTTCGAAAAAGGACCCTGGCCCGAACGATTTGAACCGTTCTTCCATCTTAGACCGTCTTTTCTCGTGTTCTTCGAGGAATTTTTTACCCTCATTCGTGAGAGCGTATCGTTTTATTCCTGGTTCTTCGGCGGGGACTTCTTTTATGTATTTGTTCTCCTGCAGCCACGCCAACAATGGGTATACTGAGCCTGGGCTGGGTCTCCAGCGGCCGCCGCTTTTTTCTTCAACGTGTTGGATGATTTCTGAGCCTGACATGGGTTTTTCGCTAAGCAGTCGGAGCACATAGTATCTTATGAACCCCTTTGGAACGAATGCCATATGTCGTTTTAGGTGTTTAAATCGCCATCCTGGGTGCCATTCGGATTCTTCGTCGTCTTCAAACATGTTTTTACCTCCAAACTTACTGTTGATATCGATAGTGATATCGAATGTGATATTTAAGCGTTCCTGAAGGGTTTGGTTTTTTACCGTAATGGATAAATAATTTCAGTACTTTGTCTGCTGTGTTGTGTGTTTGTTTGGGTGACGTTTCGCGGTATTACACGTTGCTTCGTGATCCTGCGCGTCGGCGTATTGTGGAAATTCTGGGCGAGCAGGGCAAGATGGGCTTTAAGGAGTTGCGGCAGAGTTTAGGCTTGGGTGTGGGTACGGTTTATTATCATTTGGACATGCTTTCCGAGTTTTTAACGCAGGATAACGAGCGCAAGTACATGCTTAACGATCGTGGCAGACTTTTGTACGCGTCTTTGAAAGAGGGAAGCTTGCCGCCAGCGTTGCAGATGGGTGACGCTTTAAGCCATCGTGTGGGCAGGTGGGTTTTTCTTTCGCCTGTTTTTGCCAAGTCGGCTAGGCCTTTGGTTTTGTTGCCCGTGGCGCTCGTGGTTCTGCTTCTGGGCGCGTTTGGCTCCGCCGTTGCTAGTGTGCAGCCTATGTTGCTTTTCTATCGTCCTTTTACGGCTTTATCTTTTGAGGGTATTTTTGCGTTGTTTCTTGCCAACTGGATAGGTTTGTACCTGTTTGGTGAGGTGATGGTTTATTTGTTCTTTAAGCGTTCTGGTGGTGATTTGCAGCTTTTTGTTTGCTTAGGCGTGGCGGCTTTGCCTTTGGCTATTTTTCCGTACTTGTTTTTGTTCTTGGATTACACTGTGCTGCAGTATCTCTTGTTCGCGTTTCAAGTCTGGACGCTGCTGCTTTTGTCTGCGGCTTTCTCCTTCGGAAAGGGAATTCGTTTGGACAAATCCATTATTCTAAGCCTTATCGTGGTTTATCTTAACACCATGATTCTATTCCTCTTAGGGCTGTTGGGCTAAAAATAGAAAACACTTTGACACTGCTCTGCGCTCCTCTAGACCCCGTTCACTATATGATACAAATATGCCCAGCACTTCTTGGCACTTTTTAGGCGCGTGGCATTTCGGAACAAACTTCAGGCTTTTTTTGGCGCTATTGATGTGTTAGGCATTCCACTATTTTTGGGCACCCTAGGCATTCGTTAGGAATGGAGGTGTTCTTAGGAAGAGCGTACAAGTACCCAAATCGATGAGCACATTCTTTCTCGGATTTTTCGGGTTCGGTAACATTGAGTGTTTTTTCTTTGGCAATTATAATTTTCTTTTTTATTCTTGACACCGTCTTCCTTGAATCGTTATTGGTCGGCTTCTCACCGTTTGTGTAAGGTTTGTTTATGTGAATTCCTTTTGGTTTTAACTTCTTGAGAATCAAAATGTACACTGGAATCATCGCTACGATTAAGATGCCAGTCAAGAGAATGGGGTCGAGGATAACCATGTGCACATCAAGTTAGCTTTAGTCATTCACTGTTTTATGCATTGAGAACTGTTAATTAATACTGTGAATTTGGATTTTCATTTCATAGAGTTTAAGCCATGTTTTGTTGATTCTGATTCTGAATTGGAAGGCTAGTGTACGACTTGGCAACAGAACTCCTGCCAGAGTTTTTCTTATTCCTGGGAGTCGACTTTTTCGTAGCGCTAAGCCTACTCACATGCATTATGGACTATTTCCGTAGGGGAGTCCCATACTTGTACGAAGCTGCAGCGATATTCGGCTATGTAAATCTATTGATGAGCAGAGAATTCATGTCCGCGTGGGGAGAGTACATGCGATTCTCTTATTGTTTCATGTATCTTGCCCTCGCACTGGCTAACGTTATCGGAATCAACGCCTATCTCCTCGTCTCGAAAAACTTGTGGAGCCAAGCCAAGGTTTTTGCGAGTGCCGTGACTTTTCCAACCATCCTGATATCTGCTTTTTTCTTCTCACTCTACGGGAAAGACGCCTCGCAACTCTTTACAGCCGCACTCCTGTCAGGCGCGATGGTGCTTGGAGTGGGCATCGCGTTCCTAGTGAGTCCTGAAAAGATAAAGAAACACATGGGAAGGGGAGGTGAATGATTGACACACAGAAGGCATTTAGACCTCTTAGTGTTGCTCTTGATATCCGTCTTCGTCGTTTCAGCAAGTGCAGCAGTGTACTACACGATGAACGCACAGTCAACAGCCACAGTCTCCGCAGCACCCGTTTACTTCATCGCAGGCGGAGATTCTTCAGGCATACTAGACCCTGGAACAGATAACACATACGCCCGATTAAGCCTCAACGCCTACCCAAATGTGACCTTGACCTATGATCAGGCAGTCAACATAACCGCGACGGCTACGAAACAAATTCGGTTAAGCCACGTTTCGGTAACACCAAACAACAACGCGAGCGTCAGCAACTTCATTAGCGTCGTCTTCAGACTGATTAACGCTGGCGACACAGAAGTGGGACGTTTAATGTACAACACCACAGGAAACATATGGAACACGCCTTCACCAACAGGCTACATAATGATAAATTCAGGAGAAGAATTGGCGGTAAAGGTTGAGATCAAAGCAGCTGCAGGTGCTAGCATCGGTGCTTCAACCACAATAGTGATAGCCGTTGACGTGAAGTAGTCTCCTCTTTTTCCCTTTACGTTTAGGGATGACTATCAGTGGATATGAAAAAAGAAACCCTAAAGTTTAGAAAGATTCGACGCTCGATTTGGCTAGTCTCGTTAGTCTTCATTTTATTTTGTTCCGTATCGCAAGGTGTTGTTGGAACTGAAAAATACTCTATTCTATCACTAGGTCACGGGATAGTGGGTTCGCCACCTGTTCTCCTTGAAAATGGAACGGCTGGCACTAGCATAATTTACATGAACAGCACAAGCGCAAGAGTGAACACCAACGCATCTATTCCTACGTATGACTATGTCCTAAGAATCGTAAATCATGTTTCAGATGTTTGGAAAATACGTCTAAAAGCTTACGCACAAAATAACATTGAGCGTCTTACCAATTGCACAATCAATTTCCATAACTCAACGAATGGCACTTCACAACAAATCAGCATTTTAAATGGAAGCTACACACTACAGACTGGCATATGGTACGACCTAAAAAGTTTAGATACGGTCTACGTTTCGATGATTCGTCAAGCCTCGGATTCGCAGGTTTCTGAGGTCTTCATTTATCTGGAAATTCTCACTCCAAATAGAACGACGTACGCTCAATACGTTCTGACTTTCGAAATCACTTAACTGTAATTTTGTCCTTGGCTCTTTCCTTGGCAGGCACGTAATCTGCGTTTTGGAACAGTGGGCTTGAGATTATCAGGTCTGCCGTTGACCTGTTGCAAGCCGTGGGCACGTTGTACAAGACGGCTATTCTCAGAAGCGCCTTAACATCCACATCATGCGGGAGCGACGACAACGGATCCCAGAAGAAAATCAGATAATCCAGTTTCTCGTTGGCGATCATCGCGCCGACCTCCATGTCTCCACCATGAGAGCCGCCTTTGAGCAGAGTTATATGCAAACCCGTTTTTTCCATCACTCTTTTTCCAGTATCACCAGTGGCGTACAAGTTATGCTGCGACAAAGTTCCCTTATTGAACTCAGCCCACTCCACCAAATCAACCTTTTTATTATCATGCGCCACCAAGACGATGTTGCGTTTAGGAATCAAAATCTCACCATTCTATCAAATCTTATCGTTTAGACCTTTTAATACTTTACCGCTGATTAACTTATGTAGGGCAAATGCAGCGGCGTGCTCTGATTAGCGCATTCCTGATGTTTCTTGAGCGCGAATTCTATTCCTTGCTGCACGTAATCCTTGGTCAATGCACCCACAAAATCCTGCACAGGTCTTCCTTGGCAGAAAAACATCAAGGTGGGCGTTCCCATAACGCCGTAATTAGCCGCGAGCGTTTCGTTTTCTGGGCTTTCCAGCACGTTAAACCTTGTAAACTTGAGCTTGCCAGAGTACTCCCGCGAAAGCTCCTCATAAACTGGTTCCAGAACTCGGCAGTAAGGGCACTGTTGGTGCCAGAACATGACCACAACCAGCTTCTTTGATTCTAATACTTCTGCTTGCCAATTTATTGCATCGGTTGTAACTACGTTTTCATACATTAAGAATCACCATCTCGTGAATGCAAAAGTTAAACGCCCTTTTCAGGTTCCACATGAATAGTGACTGAACATTTGCCGAAGGCTTTAGTTATGTTTTGCTCAATCTTAGCCGTCAGATTGTGCGCTTCTTTAAGGCTAATTTCCCCAGGCGCAGTCACTGTGAGTTCAATGAAGGTTGTTGAGCCAACACGGCGCACTTTCAATTCGTTGCAACACTTTATCCCCTTCACCCGCATGACCTGCTGCTTTATCTCCTCAGCGAGGTCTTTCGGAACCTCGTCGCTTAACTCCGAAAAACTCCCCCTTAAAAGCCCCAAGCTCAGATAAATTAGGGAGACACTGAGGATTAATGATGCATAGGCATCTGCGTCATAGAATGAGAGAAGCGCCGCAAGCCCAAAGCCCACCAGCGCGATTACCGTAGACATAAAATCTGCTAAGGCGTGTAAGAACGACGCTTTAACGGTTATGGAGGTCTCAGACTTGTCTTGTGCTGTCTTGCGTGTGATGATAATTCTGAAAACGTCAATGCCAAGAGTGTAAAAAATAGCCAAGAAACCTATAGCTTCAGGTTTCACATGTGAAGCCTCGGGCAGCAGCAACCTAAGCATGGCTTCAAAAAAAAGCACGACAGCCAACGCTATGAGCGAAATCCCACCAATCATTCCACCGATGGATTCTATCTTTGCGTGGCCGTAAGGGTGCTCTTCGTCTGGAGGTTTTAGTGCCATCTTGGTAGTCAAATATAAAATCAACATGGTAATAGCATCGAATAGCGCGTGTGCGGCGTCGCTGAGAATGGCAAGACTGTTGACGGCAAAGCCGATTAAGCCTTCAACAATAATCACGCTGGCTATAGCCAAAAAAGACAATTGCAGTACTCTAAGCTTTTGCATTATCGTCCTTCTCTCTTTGAAGGAAACAAGTCAATAGGAAGCCCGATTTAAGGATTTGTGCATAGGATAATCTTTTAGTTTAAGAACGTGGAAAAGGAAGGGAGGCAAAAAGAAGGTTCAACTCATGGCAATAGTGCCTATTGGAAGCATCTTGGACGGCAAGCACACCGACAAGCAGGTGACCATACGCGGCTGGGTCTACCGAAAACGCGAAAGCAAAGACATAAATTTCATCCTCATGCGCGACGCCACCGGCGTGATTCAATGCACCATTAAGAAGAATACTGCAGCATGGAAAGACGCCGAAAAAGTAACCATAGAATCCTCAGCAGCGCTCACGGGCACAGTGAAAGAAGACAAACGCGCACCAGGTGGCTACGAAATCAGCGGGGACAAACTTCGAATCATAGGTCTAGCCGAAAACTTTCCGATAGCCAAAGACAAGAGCGAAGACTTTCTCCGCGATGTGCGACATCTGTGGCTGCGTAGCCGTAGAATGAATCTCATCATGCGTGTAAGAGACGAAACCCTCTGGAGCGTGCACGAGCTTTTCAGGAAAAAAGGCTTCATCGAGGTTTCGCCGCCCATGTTTATCTCCAGCGCGGTGGAAGGCGGTTCGACACTGTTCGGCTTGAAGTATTTTGATCAGAATCTTTACTTGACTCAGAGCGCACAATTGTACCTCGAAGCCCTAATCTACTCTTTAGAGAAAGTATACTGTGTAGCACCGTCTTTTCGTGCCGAAAAAAGCCGCACCATTCGACACTTAACCGAGTACTGGCACGTGGAGCCCGAACAGGCGTTTGCCGACGTTGACGACATGATGCGCCTAGAAGAAGACCTAGTCAGTTATGTGTGCCAAAAAATCGCGAAAAAATGCAGAAAAGAATTAGACGAGTTAAAAGTGAACGCAGACGAGCTCGCGAGTGTAAAACCGCCTTTTCCACGCATAACCTACACCGAAGCCCTAGATACGTTGCACAAGAAGGGCTTCAGGCTGAAGTGGGGCGAGGATTTCGGCTTCAACGAGGAAAGAGCTCTGGCTGAAGATTATGGTAAGCCTGTGTTTGTTTATGCTTATCCGAAGCAGATTAAGGCGTTCTACTGCAAAACCTACCGCGACAACCCAGACCTCGCCATGTCAGCTGATTTGCTCGTGCCCAGAATAGGCGAAATCACCACGGGCGGCTCACGTGTAGACGACAAAGCCGAATTAATCCAGCGCATGAAAGAATTCGGCTTACAACCCGAAGCATACGACTGGTACGTAGATTTACGCAAATACGGCACAGTGCCACATGCAGGCTTCGGCTTGGGCGTTGAGCGATTAATAGCGTGGATGCTGAACCTGGAAAACGTGATGGACGCGATTCCGTTTCCGCGCACGATTAGACGCTTCTATCCCTAGACCGTGGCTTCTATTCCCATTTCCATAGTTTTCTGCCCATGGTTATTTCGGGGAATATGAAGAGTCCCCAGCTGGCTACGAATAGTACGTATGCGAGGTCTGTTGGAGTTAGACCGACCAAGTGGAACAGTTGCTGCGTTATAGGTATGTATGTTATTCCTAGTGTAAGGGCTACGGAGCCTAGGTCTGCGATTACGAAGAACTTGTTTTTTAAGGCGTCTTTGCCCATCCGCCATACGCTGCGTTTCTCTGAACGACAGTTCCATACAACAAACAATTCGAACATGGCTGCCTGAACGAACGCCGCGGTGGTTGCTTCGCGGTACGTCTCTGCCGTGCCGAAACCGTGTGCAGGCCATATGTAGTATTCCAAGCTGAACACGAGTATGGTGCCTGTTGCTTGGAGCAGGAAGGATGCCATTATGAACCTACCCATTCCGTGTAGTATGCTTTCGTTGGGTTTGCGTGGAGGCCTATCCATTACATCCGTGTCAGGCGGGTCTGTCGCCAAAGCTACGGCTGGAGCACCGTCTGTGACAAGGTTTATCCAGAGTATCATGGCAGGAAGCAAGGGCAAGGGGAACAACTTGCTTCCGAAAATGCCGCCCAAGATGGCAAATAGGCCTATTACAAACAATTCGTCGAAGTTACATGAGATTAAGAACCGTGCATACTTGCGTATGTTATCATAGATTACCCTGCCCTGCTGCACAGCTTTGACTATAGTAGCGAAGTTGTCATCGGTTAGGACGATGTCAGATGCTTCCCGCGTGACGTCTGTACCGCTTATTCCCATCGACACACCGACATCTGCCGCTTTCACTGCGGGCGCGTCATTGACACCGTCTCCTGTCATGGCTACAACCTGTCCTTTCTTTTTCAAAGCGTTGACAATCTTCAGCTTGTGCTCGGGCGAGACTCGGGCGTAGACAGTTACTTTTTCGACGATTTTTTCGAAGTCTTCATCGCTGAGTTTTTCTAACTTTTCGCCTGTTAGTATCATGTCGCCTTCTTTGAAGATCCCAACTTCTTTCGCTACTGCCATAGCGGTCAGTTTGTGGTCGCCAGTTATCATGACGACTTTTATGCCAGCTTTTTGGCAGAGCTTGTTGGCTTCGATTACTTCTTCACGTGGTGGGTCTATCATTCCCTCCAAACCAACGAAGACAAAATCCTTCTCAACCGTATCTTCGCGAAAGTCCTTCAGTCCAGTAGGCAACCTCCTATACGCCATGCCGAGAACACGAAGAGCGTTGGTGGCTAACATTTCATTTGTTTCCAGAATCCTATCCTTGACATCTTTGGTTAGTTTCTTTTCTTTCCCATCTTCCAAGAATTTGGTGCAGCGTTCCAAGACAACTTCGGGAGCGCCTTTCATATAAGCAAACGTTTCCCCTTCTAACATACTATGTATCGTGGTCATGCGTTTCCTTTCAGAACTGAACGGAATCTCGTCCATACGCGGGTAGAGTTTTTCTAACTCATTTTTTTCGAGTCCCGCTTTCGCCGCGGCTACCACAAGTGCGCCTTCAGTGGGGTCGCCGGTTATGCTCCAAGAATGTTGGTCTTCAATATATTGTAGCGACGCGTTATTGCACAGTGCGCCTGTTATTAGCAAGTGTTCCAAGTCTTTGTCAGGAACCATCGTGTTGTTGTCCAAACGAAACTCGCCTTTAGGCTCGTAACCCACGCCAGTGACTTCGCAAAGCTTGTCGCCCACGTAAACCTGCCTAACGGTCATCTCGCCCTTTGTAATTGTGCCTGTCTTGTCCGAACAGATGATCGTGACTCCGCCAAGACTTTCCGCCGAGGAAAGCTTTCTTACGATGGCGTTATTTTTCACGAATTCCCTTGCACCGAGCGCCAGCGCTATAGTTACTATGGCAGGAAGACCTTCAGGCACAGCTGAAATCGCCAAAGAAATCGCTGACATGAAGGCTTGAATGATCCCTTCAATCTTCACAGTGCCTGACAAAACAGTATCGACGGCTTCTATAGCAAAAATAAGCACACAGACCCCGACTACAATTTTAGCTATCTTACCCGCAAAGCTATCCAACTTTTTCTGCAGCGGGGTTTCCTCTTCTTCCGCCGTCTGCACCATTTCGGCAATTTTGCCAAACTCTGTGTTCATACCCGTTGAAGTGACGACTGCTTTACCTCTTCCATAAACAACATGCGTCGCCGTAAAAACCATGTTGCGCCTTTCAGCAATCGGCGTGTTCTCGCTAACAACCTTTAAGTCTTTGTTAACAGGTATGGATTCCCCGGTCAAAACGGCTTCGTTTGTCTTCAGCTCGACCACGTCTAAAAGACGCGCATCCGCAGCCACGTGGTCGCCTTCTTCCAAAGCCAGAATATCCCCAGGGACGACTTCCCTCGCAGGAATAACCATCTCTTTGCCATCACGTATCACTCGGGCTTTAGGCGCGGCTAAACGTTTGAGAGCTTCCATCGCCCTTTCCGCACGATACTCTTGAACAAAGCCTGTGATGGCTACGAGGATGACTATGGCGCCTATGGTTATGGTGTCGGCGAATGACTCCATGAATTCCCCGCCGCTCATTAGCTCGTAATATCCGATTATGCCCGAGAAAATCGTAGCCGCGATCAGGAGTAGAATGAAAATGTCTTTAAACTCGTCCAGAAACATGTGCAGCGCGGTGCGTTTCTTCGTTTCCTGCAACTCGTTGTAGCCGTATTTCTTCAGTCTTTCTTGCGCTTCCTGAGAAGTCAAGCCTTCACGGTTAACGTTTAAATCGCGCATAACCGCGTCGCTGCTTTCAGAATGCCACGATTTCGCCATCTCTCTCCACCGAGCGCAGAGTGTATGTTGTTAAACCATGCAGGGTATATCCTTTTCTCACACCGATGTTCAGCCAGATTACTTGTACTTGAAAACTAATGAGGAAACTGAAAAAACGATAGAAAGCGGTTTAGATTGCTTTGCTTATTTCTTCGACCGCTTCTGGATTCATCAGCGTTGTCAGGTCGCCTAATGGTTCGCCCAGAACCTTGGCTCTGACCACTCTCCGCATGATTTTGCCGCTTCTGGTTTTGGGCACGTCTCTGACGAACCAAATTTCGTCTGGTCTGGCGATTTTGCCCATCTGAGTTGAAACGTGTTCTCTAAGCTCTGCTCTTAGCTCTTCGCTGGGTGTGTTTCCTTCCTTCAACCGCACGAACGCCACGATGGATTCGCCCTTGATTTGATGAGGCTTGCCGATGACCACGGCTTCGGCGACTTTGGGATGACTGACCAGCGCTGATTCGATTTCGTAGTTGCCTATCCTGTGCCCAGCCACCTTGAGAATATCATCTGCTCTACCTTGAACCCAAATGTAACCGTCCTCGTCGACTCTGGCTTTGTCGCCAGTTAAGTATTGATGCGGAATCTTGCTCCAGTAAGTCTTCTGATACCTCTCAGGGTCTTTGTACAACCCACGCAGCATCGCAGGCCATGGTGAAAGTAAGTACAGGTCACCTCCAACGCCTTGAAGCTGTTTACCCGTCTCGTCGAAAACGCCCGCTGTGAACCCTGGCAAAGGTTTTGTCGGAGTGCCTGGCTTTAGAGATGTAAGCGGGACGGGTGAAATGACAAATGAGCCTGTTTCGGTTTGCCACCAAGTGTCCATTATTGGGCATCTTTGCTTGCCAATGTTAAGGTAGTACCACATCCATGCCTCAGGGTTTATGGTTTCGCCCACACTACCCAGAAGCCGCAGACTGCTCAGGTTGTACTTGTTCGCCCATTGTTCACCGAACCGCATGTGCATCCTAATCGCAGTTGGCGCAGTGTAGACTATGGTTATGCCGTATTTTTCGACAAGTTGCCACCAACGACCAGGATCAGGCCAGTCAGGCGCGCCCTCATACATTATCGAAGTCGCACCCAGAATCAGCGGCGCATAGACTATGTAGCTGTGACCTGTGACCCAGCCGATGTCTGCAGTGCACCAGTAAATGTCGGTCTCTTTGATGTCGAAAACCCACTTGAGCGTGGCTGCAATTCCAACCGCGTATCCCCCGTGCACGGCGAGTACACCCTTTGGTCTGCCCGTGGTGCCCGAAGTGTAGAGAATGTAAAGCAGGTGTTCCGAATCAAGCTGCTCGGTTTCACACTCTGGCGATTCCCCAGCGGTTAATTCGTGCCACCAGCGGTCGCGTTCAGTGTTCCAAGGGACAACTTTTCCAGTGCGCTTGTAAACAATAACCGTCTTCACAGTTGGACAGTTCTTAACCGCATCGTCAGCCTGCTGTTTCAAAGGAACAGGTTCGCCACGACGGTAGAAACCATCACATGTAATCAATGCCTTGGCTTCGCTGTCTTCCAACCTCTGCTGCAACCCGCCTGAACTAAAACCCGAAAAAACCACACTATGAACAGCGCCAATCTTCGCGCATGCTAGCATGGCTATTGGAAGCTCAGGAATCATAGGCAGATAAATTCCTACACGGTCACCATCTTTTATTCCTAACTTCTTCAAGGCATTTGCAAGTTTGTTCACTTCAAT
This sequence comes from Candidatus Krumholzibacteriaceae bacterium, assembly GCA_035542635.1. Classification (GTDB taxonomy): domain Archaea; phylum Thermoproteota; class Bathyarchaeia; order Bathyarchaeales; family SOJC01; genus DATHCB01. Next base: position 15,050 of record DATKLC010000104.1, read on the forward strand.
GTAAAGGTCATTATAAGTGATTTTTCTGACGTCGCCGGGTTCGCCCTCGAAAATGTAGGCAACTTTGTTTTTTCTGAAGGTCTTGGCATGTTTATCCAACGCATCATGGGCGATGTTGTATTTTGCGTTCACGAACCATTTTGCGAAGGGTTCGTTCCATTCTAGGATTTTCTGATGTGGTGTGTACCATTCGACGACTTCTTTGGCAACTTCGTCCCAGTACCATTCGATGTTTTTGGCTTTTTCCAGAAGTTCCTCATAGGATTTTATGCCGTGTGCGTCCATCCATTTTTTGATGTTTGCCTGTTCAACCAATTCCTTGGGCGGATAGAATATTCTTTTCTCTTTCAACAACGCTTCGATGGCGCTGGTGTCTTTGCTTTCACTCAACCCGATGTCACCTTGATTTGGAATCTTAAACCACATTCAGCGTTTATATAAAGCTTTTCAGCCATTTTTAGCACAAACTGGTTGCTACGAAACATGAAAGAAAATGAGAAAAAACTTGGAGAGTTACTCTTGCTTTATCTGGCCAATTGGAAGCACTTGTCCGTGGGCTTCGTTGATTACCTCTGCCAAGCCTAGGTACACCGCGCTCAAGCCACAGATGATGCCTTCGTAGCCTGTTATGTGCAATAGATCCGCATTGCCTGTTAGTTCTGATGCAGTCAGTAGGAAGAATAGAATCGCAAGGCTCATGAAGACGAATTGCAGTACACGACTGGATTTTAGCGTTCCGAAGAACATTACGAAAGTAAATACGCCCCACATGAAGAAATAGGCAGCCATGGCTGACGAGTCACTTGCAAATGATGGAAACACTACGGGCAGCAGGACTAGGGCTACGAGCGACCACCAAAAGAATCCGTATGAACTGAAGGCGACCATGCCGAAAGTGTTGCCCTTTTTGAATTCCATCGATCCTGCTATGATTTGTGCTAAGCCGCCGTAGAATAAACCCATGGCGAGAATCATGCTGTTCAATGGGAAGAAGCCTGCGTTGTGCAAGTTTAGCAGTACGGTTGTCATGCCGAAGCCTAATAGTCCAAGCGGTGCTGGATTCGCGAGTTTTTCGCTCATCTCTCCTATTCTCCAAAGTTTTTGAAGGGTTTAGATGACGGTGGTATCGTATATAAGACTTTTCAAAAACAATCTTGACAGTAAGCTGTGTGGCGCCCGCTTAATCATTGTACTTCTGTGACGTTAGCCTTGTCAGTTATTTTCAAAAGAAAACGTAAATACACATAGCACTTAGAGCGGCCAGATATATTCGTCTTCGCTCGTTGCAGTGCCGACCACCACTTGAAAGCTCGTTTTATCAGTTTTAACGTTTTCCACGCGTTCAAGCACACCAGAGACACGCACACGGTCACTCTTCTTCGCCACGTTCCTATAATAGCCAATCATAGAAACCACTCGGTTCGACGAGATGTCTTCGGTGAGAATCGATTCTTTATCTATGGGCACACAGCCACTAACGCCGTAGACCGCTGGACGAAACATTGCTTCTCGGTCATCGCTGACTTGGCAATAAAACTTGACAGGTCTAACTGGAGAATACCTGAAAGCGCCATACTTAGCTTTAATTTCTCGGGGCTTCCGCATGGCATTATAGACAAATAGCGTGTCCTTGAACCGTCCTCTGTAGTGTCTGACCATGTCCAAACGCTTCGTAAACACGTAACTAAGCATCTTCCGCTTCACCAGACGCTCAACCGTGTTTTCTACGCGTCTAAAGTTATTGCTGCCATAAACCACGAAATCCACGTCCGAATCAGCCGTATGCATGTTCAAAGCCAAAGAACCGTGCAACCCAAAATCGTCCAATGCTACATGGGATTTCTTCGAGAGGAGCGATAAGAGCCTAGCAGCCACTTTCTCGAGTTTATCTTTTCTTTTTTTCCGCAGAAGCGCCTGTAGGCATTCGTTGGGTGGGTAGACTTGCTTAATCTGCTTCAAAGGCACACTTATTAGGTCTTTCTGTCTGAAAGGACAATGAAAAACATAATCCGGAAAATTCTGCCTGAACACTTCGAGAAACGTGGCGTAATTCTCCGCCGTGTAGAGTTTTTCGACTCTTAACAGTTGAAGATTTCCTTTTTTCCACGTTTTCTTCAGAAACCTTATCTTGAAAAGCCCCTTATGCTGGGCGGGTATGTATTTTAGAAAGGCGATTACTCTGCCCCTCGGGTGTTCATATCCGAAGGTGTAGAACACGAAGTTGTCTTTCGTGATGAAAGTGTCGCCGTCCCGTGGCATCCACTTGGGCATAACGTGTACACCGTATATTTTATAATGTGTGTTTGAAAGGATAAGCCTATGCAAACCCAAGGCAGCAGGCGTGGTTTCCGAGACCGCGACTTTATTCGCACCAAGGAAGGCTTTTTCTTCTGCGTCGTCGGTCCCTACCACTCTGCAGACCGCGTGTTTGCATACGTGAAATACGTGCCCGCTAAGATGGGCAAATGGCGAGACAAACGCACAAGCTACAAACGCGTAATGCGCGCCTACACCATCCCAGATTTACTCCAAACATTCAACCTACTCAAAACGAGGCATCCACAGTATCTGTTCCATTCAGAAATCTACGGTATCACAATGACCGCAGTGCCACACGACTACATTTTGCAGCATTACAAGCCAGAGGAGAAACTCGCAAAAATCCTAAAAACCACAAAAAAAGATGTACTGCAAACGAAACTCGCTGAATTCCTTAGCTTTGTTTCCAGCAAGAGCGGCGTCCCCTCGAACGATTTTGGCGTCACCGGTTCGATTCTTCTCGACATCCACAACCCAAAATTCTCAGACTTGGATGTGACGATTTACGGCCTACAGAACAGTCTGAAGGTTAAGGAGGCTTTAACCCAGGCCTACGCAGAGCCAGATTCAGCGGTTAAGCGGTTTGAAGACAAAATATTAGACGATTGGTGCCGAAGGAAAGCAGAACGCTTCCCCCTAAGCCTTAAAGATACGAGACGCATCTACGAGCGCAAGTGGAACCTCGGAGTTTTTGAAGACGTAATGTTTTCTGTTCATCCTGCCCATTTTGAAACGGAATTGGCTGAAAAATATGGAGACAAAACTTTTCTTTCAGAAGGACAAGTGACATTGCACGCCGTGGTTACTGATGGCAGTGAGAGCTTGTTTTTGCCCTGCGTTTACAAGGTTCGCGATGTGCGGATCATTGAAGGAAAGCATGATGGTGTCGACGTTACTGAAGTGGTGAGTTACGAGAGCCTCTACGACAGCTTAGCCACTACGGGTGAGGAAATCGTGGTAAAGGGCAAGCTCGAACGCGTGCACGACAACCGTGACGGCACAGAACACTACCGCGTGCTGGTCGGTTCGCCCGAAGGAAAAGGCGAGGAGTACATCAAACCCATCGATTAACTTTCAGGTCAAACGCCCCAAGATTGAAGCAGTTAAAGGCTCTATGTCCAAGCCTGTGTACCCGATAGCTTTAGCCAATTCAGTGACGCTGTATTTTTGCCCGTCCGCCCATAGATTAGTTAAGTAGTTTCCCGCTTCTTGACTGTTGAACCACTCGTTCCCGAACTCGTGTTTCAGAAACTTTCGCAGTTGAGCCTCGAAAATCCACGCTTGCAAGTACTGTGCACTGTAGAAGGCATCGTCGACGGTGATAAGGTAATGATTCGCGGGATGTCTATACTTGAGAACCTTTTCGCCTATCTTTTTGTGCACTTCATCCACGCCCTCCAAGCTACTCGCCATGTGCAACTTTATTTCATAGGAAAGCTTGGCGCCGTAACTTCTCAGGAACAGAAGCTTGTACAAGGCTAAAAAGCGAAGATACTCTTCCGTCTCAGCCATTTTGATGTTTTGCTTCAGCCAGTTCTCGTCTGTGAGCAGGTATTCCAACAGAAAAGCGTAGCTTTCAGTTACCGAGTTATCGCCCAACCACTTATACTCCACTGACAACTCCGGATTGACGTTGGCGAAGTGTTCAGCATGTCCCGTTTCGTGGAACAAAGCGGCATAATCATCATGTCCGCCTTGCGGCATAATCATCAACTTTACGTCTTCAGGTATTCTTATAGGCGAGCAGAAGGCTCTCGGCGACTTTTTAGGTCTCTCCTCAACGTCTAATTGTATGTTTTTCTGGTCGTCCAAGCAAATGCCCATGTTGGCGAGCATCTTTTTCAGTGCAGTGAGCATTCGGTCTTTTCGAAAGTGCTTGTCGAACTCCTTGGCTCTAAAGAAAAAGCTCACGTCATGCTTCTCAGCTTCCTCGAGCCTGATGCCAACTTTAACCTCCAGCGCTTCGTTCATGCGCTCGACATAAACGACTTCGGTTTTTTTGATGAAATCTTGCATAATTCTCTCTAGTGCTTGGAAGTCTATGGCTTTCATGTCTTTGAAGAGCGCCATGTAATTCGCATAGTCGAACTCTTTGGCGGTTTGGTGCAGTTTTTGCATTCTTTCTAGAAGTGGTCGGTTGATTTTGTTTATGAAGTTGTTTCTGGCTTTGTACAAGGCTTCTCTTTTGGTTCTGTTTGGCTCGTTTATCATTTTCACTTGAGCCAGTCGGAACGGGATTTTTTGTCCGTTGGCTTTGATTGTGCCTGTTGTCTGCATTGTTTCGGCTTTGTCGGTCAATTCTTTAACCGCGTTGCCCAAGTAGTTTTCCAAGAAAAAGGCCTGCAGATACCGCAGTTTTCTTTCGTCCTCGCCTTTGGCTTGTTTTCGCTTTTTCTGAACTTCTACAATAAGCCGCTTGTCAAAAAGATGTTTATATTTCGTGTATACCGCTGAAATGTTTAATTCGTTCTTGAGTCCGGCGCCGTTCAGGTAATATTCCTTGTCGATTTCGCCATTGAAATGATCTACATCAACTCTAATTTTGTCCAAGTTATGCATGGCGGTTCTCACGTCAGAAATATCTCTTATATCGACAGAGCTAAATTCTTATGTTTTTCCTTTGCTTGTTAGCCCTGTAGTTCACCTTGTTTGGGTTTTTTCGATATCCTTATTTCTCCCAGTTTATTCTATGTAAAACTTCAAAAAATAGCTTAGGCATCATGCAGGTGCAATTTAGTGGTCACAATTTCCATGAAAGATTTGACGAAAAGTTTTGGAAACACAGTTGCGGTTAATCATTTAAGCCTTGACATAGAAGAAGGCGAAATATTCGGGTTACTTGGACCCAATGGCGCGGGCAAGTCAACAACCATCCTCATGCTCGCAACGGTCATTCGACCCACCGAAGGCACGGCAACTGTAGGCGAGTACGACATAAGGAAAAACCCAGACAAGGTACGTGCACTGTTGGGTATCGCGTTTCAGGAGCCAAAAATGCTCTGGGTCAGCACACCGTGGGACATCGTGAACTTTCACGCCAAAGTCTGCGGGTTGTCCAAGGAGGACAGAAAACGCAAGGTCAAAGAAACCCTGGACGCCTTGGAGATGTGGGAATTCAGGCACAGAACCGTTCACGCGTTGTCTGGTGGTATGCGTAAACGAGTGGAAATCGCCAAGATTCTGATTCAACGCCCTAAGGTTGCTATTGTTGACGAGCCCACGGCGCAGATTGACGTTGTTGGCAAGCACAAGATTTGGAAGATGCTCTGTGAACTTCGGGATCAAGGGAGTACGATTATTCTTGCCACGAATGAACTCTACGAGGCAGATGCGCTCTCTGACCGTGTTGGAATAATGCATAGAGGACAACTAATCGTGTGTGATACGCCTAAGAAGCTTAAGGACAGTATCCCGGGCGGCGACATAATTGACATCAAACTCGAAAAAGAAGTCACAGCGAAAGACGTTGAGGCACTTAAAGAATTTGAAGAAGTAGTAGACATTCGTCAACCCAACCCCAACAACCTGCGCCTTCACCTGAACAAAGTGGAAGAAGTCGTGCCGCGCATAATGAACCTGCTGATGAAGAAGAACATGCCAGTTTCTTCAATTCGCATGAGCGAGCCAAGCTTGGATGACGTGTTCTCGCATTTCACGGGGTTGACTATCGAAGAAGCGCAGAAAGGCGGAGCGTGAACGCCTTAACGAATAAGCTGTTTTTGGTGGTTGAAAGAGATATTCGCTTGTTCTTTCAATACAAATTCCTAATAATAATGCGCGCCATCTGGTTTGTTTCGCAGATAGTTTTGTTCGGGCTTATCGCCTCGCGCATGGTGAATGTTTCTGATTATTTCCAGTATTACGTGGCTGGGCTTTCGGTTATGATGCTCTACTCCACAGCCTTGTTCATAGGCTTTGATATTTATGAAGAGGCAGAACACGGCGTTTTTGAATATCTGCTCAGCCTCCCAGTCAGCAGAAGACAACTAGTACTAGGACGTTCCATAGGCGGAGGCTTACGCGCCTTCATTTACGTGGGACCTTTAATCTTCGTGGCGTTGTACGTGATAGGCGCCGTTAATCCCCTAAACTTCCTAATCGCTTTCTTCTCATTGTTCCTGTTTGCCTTCGGCGTTTCAGGCATGAGCATAACCATAGCCGTAATCATCAAATCCAGCGATAGATTCGACATTCTCATGGGCGTGCTGGATGCTTTGATTGTGCGTTTGAGCACGGCTATGTATCCCTTAGCCATCGTGCAGCAGGCCAACCCTGTTTACGGTGGGCTTACCCAGTTTAACCCAGTCAGCTTCGCTTCAGACCTGTTCCGCTGGGGCACTGGCATAGAGGCGATAATATCGCTGAGTAATCCTTTGGCGCCGTTGCTGGGCATAATAGCTTTCTTCTCTTTCTTCACTTTCGTGGGCATAATCATCTACGACAAACGCATCGAAGGCGGAGGCTGGCAATAACTGAACGCCATACTCAACATCGTAGAATACGATTTCCGTAACTTCTTCCGTTACAAGTGGTGGCTCGTAGGCTTAATCAGCATGAACCTCGCAGACTTGTTCATAATGGCACTCGTCTATAACAAGATGCTAAACGTTCAAGCTGCAGGAATTTCGAATTACTTCACTTTTTTCGCGCCTGGATTAGCCGTGACAGGTTTGTTTGCTTCGGCTTTCATGATTGGTCGCGAGGTAAACATGGAACGCAGAAGAGAAGTGCACCATTATATGCTAAGCCTGCCGATGACTAGGCTCGAACTGGCGGTTGGTCGAGTGCTGTCGGGCGGGTTGAGAGGCGTGATTTACATGATTCCTCTCCTGTTGACGTGTTTTATCTTCGTAGGTTTTCCCACTGTTGGACAGTTGATGCTCATCGTGTCTATTCTGTTTCTCTTAGCCATCGGAATTTCGGGTCTTAGCATAGCCATCGCGGTCTCTACGTCTAGCCTCGAGAAGTTTATCACAGCCAGAGGTCTGGTTTATTATGCATTATTCTTCTGCAGCAGTGTCTTTTACCCACTTTCGTTAATTCAACAACTGGGACAAGATGGCAAATTTCCCATGCCGCTGGTGGTCTTAGCCGAGGTCAACCCGTTAAGCAGCGCATCCGACATGATACGCGCCTTCCTCTTAGGCACGCCTGCGTTTTCTATAAACATGATCATAAGCGTAGTCATTTTCTCGGTTATATTCACTTTCAGTGCGGCTTTCGCCTACATAAAAATTATAGAGCGCAAATAACGCCTAAAGCCCTAAGACTTCTTTCAACCATGCTTGGTAAGGTCCGAGTTTGCCGCCGTAGTTTCCTGCAGAAATCATAATTACACCTGGCACTTGAGCTGCGGCTTTTATTCCCATGCCCATGGCTTTCTTCACGGAGTCAAGGGTTAAGCCGTTAATGACGATTTCATAGACGCAGTGGACGCCTTCGGGAACCTTCGAGTCGGACACCAGTTTCCGAAGCCTAGGGCAGTACTGGTGAAAAGTAGACGCGGGCAACTTGTACTTCTGTGAACCCGCCTTAGAACCCGACCTGCAGATGCCGCCTGGAAAGGGCATAATCACGCCTTCTGCCTTGCTGTGAATCGTATTTGCGGCTTCTTCGGCTGCTTTCAGCCCTGATTCGCGGTTTTCTGCCATTAGGAGGAGGTTTCCGCCCGCTATGGCTTTGGCTGCGCCGAAGAGGTCTTCGACTATAAACTCGCCTTCCATAACTGGGATACGCCACACGCTTCTATCTTCAACCGTGTCTCTCCTCTGGTAGCCATCGCCGAACAGTCTGATGCTTCTGCCAACTCTCAAGTGTCTTTTTGCGTTGGGTAAAGCGTCGTAAGCCGCAGTTGTGGGGCATGTCATTATGCACTGTCCGATCCGCAGTATCATCTGCGCTTTCAAGTCGGGTCTCGTTCTGTGATAAAACTGCACCAACGCGCCTACTCGCTTGTCAGGAGTCTTTTCTGCTGATACGAAACCTTCTATTCCAGCTTCTGCAGGCGACATTATAATCGACGAAGCAAACCCCGTGGCAACGGTGGCAGCTGTGAGCGCCCACTTCTCGTTTGCAGCCGTGATTAGGACACGTCCGACCCACATTGGAAACATTTCCGCGAAAGTGTCGACAATCTGACAGACGTTTCCGTTCTCGGCTTTGTATACGAATGTTTGCTCAGCCATTACATCCACTTTCTCTTTTGACGGATACGATTTGGCTATAAACTTTGCCTCGACAGCGTTATAAATCTATCAATCAGAAGATTACGTTCAGAACTTGGTCGATTTCTTTTAACTCTGACATGGCGATCTTAGCGTCTTCGGGGCTTACTTCGCCTTTGATGGCTAACTCTACGAGTTTGGATACGTTCATGAATAGGGCGTCAAAAGCTTTCTTAACGTGCAAGTCGATGTTCATCTGTTCCTCAAAAACGCTCTTTAGTTGTGTGACTATTTTCTTTGTTTTTCGATTTGATTTTCCTGTTGCTTTAATGCTTTGAAGTTTTTCTACTATGTCTTTGAACTCATGCAGGCGGTCGCAGGCGACTTTGAATTTCTTTTGTGTGTAGTTTAGTCTTTTGCGATAGTAGCCGTTTATGAGAAAAAATCGTATGTGTTGCCAGTTGCAGCCGCGTTCAACTAAGTCTTTGGGATAGATTATGTTGCCTCGGCTTTTCGACATCTTCTTGCCGTCGACAAACAGGTGCTCGCCGTGCAGCCAGTAGGTTGCAAACTGTTCGCCCGTTAGGCTCTCCATTATGGCTTTCACGTAGTCATGATGCCTGATTAGATTGTCCACGCCGCCGCAGTAGATATCTACCTTGCAACCCAGAGTCTGCGACACCATTGCGGGATCCTGAACATTCCAAGCGGGTCTGCCCTTGCCCAGGCTGGTGTTCCAGTAAACTTTGTCGCCTTCACGGTAACCGTGCCACAAGATAAAATCGCCGAGGTTCCACCTGTTGCCAGGGTAAGTGTCCTTGTGAAAACGTCTCTTCTCTTTCGGCCATCTGCGCATGTCCAAGCCATAAAGTTTGCCAAAATCCTTGAATTTCAACGGGTCAAAGTAAATGTTGCCACCGTGCCAGTACGCGTAGCCTTTCTTTAGTAAAGCCTGGATAATGTTTACGGCTTGTTCCACGCTTGTGGACGATTTGGGGAAGTGTGTTGGCATTTTTGCGCCTAGTTTCTGCAGTTCGTCTAAGAATATTTTCGTGTTTCTTTCCGTCAGTTCCTTCAGCGTTATGCCTTCTTTTTCAGTTTCGGCGATGGCTTTGTCCTCAACATCGGTTACGTTCAGCGCGTGTTCCATTTCGTAGCCCGAATATTCCAGGTAGCGGTTGAGGATGTCTTCGTAGAGGAAGGTGCGATAGTTACCAATATGGGGTAGCAGGTAAATCGATGGTCCACACGTGTACATCTTCACCTTTTTGGGCTTATTGGACTGAAACTTCTCGAGTCGCCGCGTTAACGAATTGAAGAGCATGAACAAACCATCATCACCACATTATGAACAAACTATCTGAGAGAGAATTAGTGTTATTTGCGTTGTTCTTAAATTATCTTTTTCTAGAATTCCCCCTTCACATGAGAAAGCAGTAATCATATAAGACTACGAAGGCACATTAAAGAGATGTGACCATCATGGAAAGACCCGTCGTAATAATCATCGATATGCTGAACGACTTTGTCACAGGCGCACTGCGAGCAGAACGCGGCGAAAAAATAATCACGCCTCTGAAAAATCTTGTGGAAGCCGCCAGAAAACACGGAGTCCCAGTGGTTTACTCTAACGATGCACATCTGAAAAGCGATTTTGAGGTAGTCAACAAGTGGGGCGGACACGCCATTAAAGGCACTCCTGGTGCCGAGGTTATTCCTGAACTGCAGCCCAGAGAGCAGGACTTCGTTGTTGAAAAGAGGACATACAGTGGCTTCTTCGAAACGGGGTTGGATTCACTGCTGAGGAGCCTTTACAATGGCGAGGGCGCGAAGACAGTGATTCTCGGCGGGCTGCACACCAACATGTGCGTGAGACACACCAGCGCAGACGCGTTCTTCAGGGGCTACAGAATCGTCATAGCCAAAGACGGAGTCGAAGCCTTCACCGAAGAAGCCCAAAAAGAAGGCTTAACATACTTGAAAGAAGTCTACAACGCCGAAATGAAAACAGTAAACGAAATAACAAAAGAATTCAAATAACCCTCAGAATAACAAAAGTACTCGCTTGCGCTATGAATGCTGGATGGATTTGGGTGGGGATGATGGGGCTTAACCTGGAGGAGTTGTGCTTCAGTGAGTTTTCGATAACCCCTGAGCTTTTGTTTCTGGACAGTGCTTCTCAGGGCATTGCGGGCAGAACGCTGAAGCTGAGCCAAACAGAATACGCAAACACCATCAACGCTAACGGCTTGGCAAAGTTCGTGCTCTGGCTTTCTCCGCAAGCGAACAACAACGCGACCGCTTTTAACGTGGTTGCGAGTTTCAGCGGCGATTCTGTCAGCAC
>DATKLC010000105.1:0-9888 GCA_035542635.1 Candidatus Krumholzibacteriaceae bacterium
AAAACCATAGAAGAAGCCTCTAAACTCGTAGAGGCAGGATTCGAATATATATCCTCACGACCAATGATGTCATGCTCTTCCGAAAATGCAAGTAAGAAAGTTAAAGGTTATAGTGAAAAGCTAAAGGTTACGAATAAATACTCAGTTTTCAATAGCTAATACACCTTTCAACATCTGGAGGACACGGTAATTTCTCAAACTGTGACGATGTCCGGTCAGGAATTCCGTAACTGGTTCGAAAAAGAAACGGCTAACATAGTCAAACCACTCGACAAAGAAGCCAACGGACTAATCGAAGACACAAAGAAAAAAATGCGCCAGGTACAAGAGGCTTGTGAGGGTCTAATCAAAGAGAGCGAAAGAGAAATCGAGAAGGGCAAGGCTTACCGCAGGTCGCGCGTCACAAAGAGGTTAGCCCAATTATTCATAGACACGCTGAACAACGTGCACTTTCCAGATAACATTTCCTACAGAACAACAGAAATGTTCATAAAAGACCTAAAAAAGGCACTGTCAACAATTGAACGCGAAAGGAACATCTGGTTTCCCAGAATATCACCCCTGTTTATCATGGCGCGGAGAAAAATCGACGTGGTCTTGAGCAGGCTTTACGAGTCTGTCGAAAAACTGGACTCTTTCACCTCCGAAAAATACATCAAAGCCAAAAGCGTAACCGACTGCATCACAGCAGCAGACAATATCGCTGAGCTGCAGGGCGAGTTGTCCAGAATTGAAAAGGAAAAGAGCGAAACCGAGTCCGCGATTTCTTCGATCGACAGACGAATAGAGGAGACAAAACAAGGCATTCTTGTCATTCAGCAGAAAGATGAAGTTAAGGCATTGATGGCTATAAACCACCAAGCCAAAGAATTGGACAGAAAAATCAAGCGCGAACTCCAGTATCTGCAAAAGCCCTTCATCAAACTGAAAAACCTCTACCACAGCGGCACAGTAAGCGTACCCACAGAGGAAATAGAAAAAATAAACCAGTATCTAGCACACCCGTTTTCCACACTCGCTAAAGAAGAACAAGGCTATCCCGTATGCAAAAAAATCCTGCACAGATTAAACGAAGCCATAAGGCAAGAGAAACTAAAAATCAAGACAAGCAGGCAAAAAAAGGCTCTGGATCAGATAGAAGCTATACTCAAAAACGACTCTCTACTCGACTTGCAACAACAATGCAAACAAATCTACCAACAAAGAAAGCAGCTTCTCGCAACAGGCAACATCGCCAACCTCAGACAACAAACCGCTAACCTCAAATCAGGGCTTAAAGAACTAGAAAGACAAAGAGAGCATTTGGCTTCTAAATTGTCAAACCTACAAAACAGCCACAAAGAAAAGAAAGATAAACTAGAAACACGCAAAAAAGAACTCGAAAAAGCAGCCTTCGACATAACAAGAAAAAACGTCAGATTAAGCGTCTAGAAGGCACTAACGCATTTTCTTTTGTAAACGTTCAATCAAAAGTTTGGCAACATCTCTTGGTCGATCAGCAACGGCCACTCCGACTGCTTTAAACGCCTCTATCTTACTCCCAGCCGTACCAGCCTTGCCCATGATGATAGCACCCGCATGTCCCATCCTCTTGCCAGGCGGCGCTGTTCTCCCCGCGATAAAGGCAACCACAGGTTTGGGATAATCCTCTTGACGTATAAATTCCGCCGCCTGCTCCTCAGCATTGCCGCCGATTTCGCCAATCAAAGCCACTGCCTTCGTCTGTTTGTCCTTTGCGAGCATTTTCAAGACATCCACAAAACTCAAACCCACGATGGGATCACCGCCCAGACCGATGCATGTTGACTGACCCAAGCCTGATGTTGTGAGCCCCGCAGCGATTTCATACGTCAAAGTGCCACTACGCGAGGCCATGCCAACTACGCCCTTTCTGAAAATGTGCGCGGGCATAATACCCAACTTGCACATCTCGGGCGTGATGATTCCAGGCGTGTTAGGACCGATGATCGTGACCTTGTCTCTCTTTGCCCTCGCCATCACCTGAATCGAGTCCTTCACGGGCACATGCTCAGTTATTATAACCACCGTTTTCAGTCCGGATTCTATAGCTTCTTGGGCTGCATCTGCTGCAAATGGCGCGGGCACAAAAACTATGGCTGCGTTTGCTTCATGACGCTGTAGAGCCTCTTCGCCAGTATCATAGACTGGCACTCCCTCAATAACAGTGCCACCTTTGCCTGGAGTGACGCCCGCCACGATTTTTGTTCCATAGTCAAGCATAAGTTTGGTATGGAATCTTCCTTGCGTACCCGTGATGCCCCACACGATGGCTTTTGTTTGACTGTTGACTATTATGCCCATTAGTTTGAACCTCCTTTAGCCTTGGAGATTTCCACAGTTTCTGCTGCTGCCTCTTCCATGCTGTTAAGCACATGAATACCTTGCTCGGTGAGCATTCGTCTGCCTTCTTCCTCGTTCGTGCCAACAAGCCTGATGACAATGGGCTTGGCGAAGCCGATGCGCTGTTTTGCCTCTAAAATGCCCTTGGCAACGTCGTCACAGCGGGTTATGCCGCCTAGAATGTTGATGAAGACCACGCTCACGTTCGGGTCAGACAAGACAATGTCCAAAGCCACAGCCATCTGCTCGGGTGATGCTCCACCGCCTGCATCGAGAAAGTTCGCAGGCCGACCACCATAAAGCTGAACCGCGTCTAATGTCGCCATGACTAAACCCGCACCGTTGCCTATTATTCCAATGTTCCCTTCCAGTTTGACATAGGCCAAGTCTGCTTTGCGTGCCTTGATTTCCTGTGGTGAAAGTTCCGATTCTTCGGCTGTTAAGCGTTCCTTATATTCTAGGTGCCGAAACAAGGCGTTGTCATCAATAATCAATCTCGCGTCCGCCGCAACGAATCTGCCTTCAGCGGTTTCTACGAGGGGGTTCATTTCCATCAATTCTGCATCATAATCCATAGCAGCCGTGTACAATTGGCAGAAAATGTTCGCTAACTCCTGCATCTGACTACCACTATAGCCTAGTTTTTTCGCCAAACTGCGGGCGTTGTATATACGGAAACCGAAAATTGGGTCGATAAAATACTTAGTAATCTTTTCAGGGGATGTAGATGCCACTTCTTCTATGTCCATACCTCCAGCGGGCGAGGCTATGGCTACGTAGCATCGGCGTGAGCGGTCGGTTGTGATGCCGAAGTAGAGTTCTTTTTTGATGTTGCTTTTTTCTTCCACCCATACGCTGCGCACTTTTATGCCCTTGATTTCCATGGCTAGAATCTTTTCTGCCACTGTTTGTGCTTCTTGCGGCGTATTGGCGAAGAGAATTCCGCCCGCTTTTCCTCTGCCCGCCACTAAGACTTGGGCTTTCACTGCATAGGGTGGTGTAAGCTTCGCGGCGATTTCTTTGGCTTGCGTTGCTGTGGTGGCTATTGCGCCCTGTGGCACGGGAATCTTGTATTTGGCGAGTATAGTTTTTGCTTCGTACTCGTACAGTTTCATGGCGGTGCAATCTCCTCGCGAAGAGGCTATTTTAAGACTTGAATGGTAATATAAGACCTTGTGTCCTGAACCCCATCCACGGCGCCTAGGCGCTGTAGTGCCTCGTCGAGTTTGTCCCTCTGCACGGTGACGACGACGTCCATGTCGCCTGCCACACGAAAGATTCTCTGCACGGGCATCTCGGACATTTTCTTGTAGGCTTCGGTGCGTTTTAATGGTGAGACTTTTAAGAAAACGAAGGCGGGGTTTGTGGAAATGCCCAGTAGACTTAAGCCTTCTTCAGTTATGTCGATGAAGCCTCGTCCAGTGCGTATGTAACCCAAGTCTCTGAGTTTTCGCAGGTGCACGTTCAAGGCTTGCCGACTGATTTGAAGTTGTCTTGCCAGTTCGCTTTGTTTTATGTGCAGCGTGTAAAAGGTTACGGGTCTGCTTTTTTCGAGAAGCATTCGTAACAAGCGAAGCGGACGTCCAGACAATGCGTTCGTGGTCAAAATTGTCACACTACTATGTTTATCTGACATTAGCTTTACATAGGTCAATTATTATTTAAGTATTTTCTTCATTACTGTTTGTTTTTAGATGCCAAAGTCTTATCTTATTTGTTAGTTTGAAAGTTGTTAGCAGACAATACATTTATCTACCGACGGAAACATCTTAAAAGCCAAAAGAAATCTGAAGGAGAGGAAAGGCGAAAAAACAGTGTTTCCCTCTGGAGAATCGTCGTCTAACCTTCCTACTGCTGGAGGATACGCATCTAGTGAAATCGACCCTGTGCAATTTCTGTTTGAAAAGCGGAATTCTGTGCATGAAGTGCCAGGCGAAACTTAAGTCTGGCAAAATAAGCGAGATAGACCTGAAAATCGCTAGGCTACTTTTATCTCTGGAGGAAAAACATCCGCAGTTGCAGAACGTGTATTTTCACCAAGCCGTGGAAACCGACGGCGTATTGGCCATAATAGTTGGGCAAGGCGATATAGCACGGCTCCTAAGCGTTGGAGGAAGAATAATCAGAGAGATTGGCGACATGACAGGCAAACAAATCCGCCTGTTGGAACATGAAGGTGATGACCGCAAGTTTCTCGAGAACCTTTTCACTCCTTTCTCGATTATGACTATTAACACTATTTGGTTGCCTGACAACACTACAGAGACAAGGGTAATCTTGAGACGGAAAGGAAGAAGAACACCATCACTTGATGTCAAGGCATTGAAGGAAATCGCTAAAAAGGTTCGAGGAATAACTCTTCGAGTAGAATTCGCAGATTAAGAGGCACTAAGTATGCATATTGACCCTCTTGGTGAATGGCGCAGAACTCATTATTCTTCACAAATCAAGCCCGAATTCGATGGAAAAGAGGTTATCGTCTTTGGTTGGGTAAAGGAAATCCGTGATTTGGGCGGAATTCGTTTCTTAATTCTTCGCGACCGAGAAGGCAGCGTACAGGTCACGATTCCACGAAAAAAAGTGAGCAAAGAACTGCTGGAAAAATCCGATGCTCTGCAGACGCAGTACAGTGTAGGCGTTAAGGGCATAGTCAAGAAAACTACGATGACTCCCCGTGGCGTGGAAATAATTCCCAGCGAGATTCGCGTAATCGGATTGGCTCAGCATCCACTTCCCTTGGACCCAACCGGAAAAACTTCGGCAGAAATCGATGTTCGTCTCGACGCCCGAGTTCTAGACCTGAGTAGCGAAGAAAACGTCGCCTTGTTTAAAGTGGAACATGAAACACTAGCAGCTACTCGCAAATTCCTGTCTGAAAAAGGTTTCTTGGAAGTGCACACGCCGCGCATAATAGCCACGGCGACAGAAGGCGGCGCAGCGCTCTTTCCTGTTGAATATTTCGAGAAACAAGCGTATTTGGCGCAGAGTCCGCAGTTGTATAAGGAACAGTTGACGTTGAGTTTTGAGAAAGTGTTCGAAATCGGTCCGTTCTTTCGCGCTGAGGAGTCGAGCACTAGACGGCATTTGAGCGAGTTTATCTCGATAGATATTGAGCAGGCGTTTTCCGACGAAAACGACGTAATGCACCTTCTCGAAGAAACAATACAATATCTGTGCAAGACGATTAAAGAAAAATGCGCCAATGAACTCGCCGTGCTAAAACACAATATCGAAGTGCCCAGTTTGCCCTTCAAGCGTTACACTTATGACCAAATAATCAACGAGCTAGCCAAGGAAGGAGTCGAAATCGAATGGGGTGAAGATATTCCCACACCTGCCTACCGAACGCTCGGGAAGCTGCATCCTGAATTTTATTTCATAACATCTTGGCCGACCAAAGCAAAGCCTTTTTACATAAAACTGCGCGACGACAATCCTAAGTTGACTGAAGGCTTTGACTTGATGTGGCATTGGATGGAATTAGCCTCTGGCGGCACGAGAGTACACGACAAGGACGTGTTGATCAAGAGGCTAAAGGAGCAGGGCTTGGATCCTGATTCGTTCAAGTATCACCTGAAGGTTTTCGACTATGGTATTCCGCCTCATGCGGGCTGGGCGGCGGGCTTTGAAAGAGTAGTCATGATGCTGACAGGGTTAAAGAACATTAGAGAAGTAGTCCTGTTCCCGCGTGACCGTTTCAGGTTGATTCCTTAGGTGGCATATTATTCTAGAAGAATGTTACAAAACCTATAACAATAACGCGCTCACTAATCTTTATGGAAAGGAGAAGACGCCCCTTGAAGAAGATTCACTACCTAACCGTGTCCATTCTCGTCACAGTATTTGTTGGCTTTCTCTTCTACGCACTCCTCACCCCTGTTACTACACAGGCTGCTCTGAACGTTGAATGTAACCCAGCGACAAACGTAGTAGACAAAAGGCAAGGCGAGGCTTTCACCGTTAAAGTGACATTCAAAAACACCGGCGACGCAACAGGAACATGGAAGGTCAACGTTTCCTTCGAAGGCGAATCCAACTGGAGCTGGCAGGGAACACCCCAAACGCTAGCGCTTAAACCCGACAAGACGGCGTCTCTAACATGGACGGGCAGTGTTCCAGAAAACGCTTCTGTAGGGAGTACTGCGAGATTTATCGTCTACTTCAACGATGAATTCGCACCGCAAAACTGGTGGATACACGTACTTCCAGGCGCAGAGTTGAAAATCGTATCGAGCGAAGTTAAATAGAATCACTTTTTAGCATGCTCATAGAGTCCGAATCGGTTTCCATCAGGATTCTCGAACGCAGCCATGGCGTCTCCGTTTTCCCTCGATTTTGGCACACCATATAAGTTATTATCGAATCATTCGTGTTGATTTCTATGCGAGTCTCTTCTGTCCATAACCACATATGCCGATTATTGGGCATTCTTTGCATTTTGGGTTTTGTGCACGGCATGTGTATTTGGCTAATAGCCAGAATAACCCGCCCACTCTCTCACCCTTGTCCCATGGAATGAAGTTTTGTAAGGCTTTTTGGGTTTCTTGGTATTTCGCGTTTGATTTCACCAAGCCGATTCGTTTTGCGATTCTGTCCATGTGCGTGTCAACCACGAAAACTTGGCTGTAGCCATGCCGATTTGCAAGTAATACGTCGGCTGTTTTCGGACCAATGCCTGGTAGTTCCATGAGTTTCTCTCTGGCTTCTTGTTTTGAAAGCGCAAGAACAGGTGCTAAATTGCCTCCGAATTTTTCTAAGACAACCCTTGACACATCCTTGATTCTTTTGGCTTTTACGTTGTATAACCCGCCACTCCGGATTGCTTCACGCAAGTCTATTTCTTTTGCTTCCGCAAGAACTCGAGGCTCAACTTTGAACCTTTCTGATAGACCTCTGTAGGCGCGCACACAATTGAGTTCGCTCGTGTTTTGAGAAAGAACGGTTATGATGAGGTTTTTGAACGGGTCTTTAGAAACCTCCTCGGGATACTCTACCGGCCACCATTTCGGCCCATACTTCTTCTCCAGAAGAGGAACTAATTTAGGGTCAAGAACCTTCAAATAAACACTCCCACATCTCGAAAATAATTACGTCCGAAAGATTATAAATTTTCTAGACCACTCGCGCCTTAATCAACACTTACATCGAGATAACCATAGGTTCACACGTCATATTTGGATCATATTTGGATCCTAATAGTATCATATAGTGAACGGGGTCTAGAGAAGCGCAGCGTAGATTCGCACAGCAGAAAAGTCGCAGAAGAATAACCATTATGTTTGCTTTTCATGACTTGTCCACTTCGGAACCTTGGCGCCAGGAACAAAGTCCGCGTTCGGCAAGTATGGTTTGATGTCAATAATCGGCGAACCCTTAAACGCATCAAGCCCCTCCACGGTTAAACTGCAACCTTCGATTTTCACGAGTTTGACCACACACATACCTATGGGATTCGGGCGGCTTGGGCTTCTCGAAGCGAAAACACCAATCTCCTCACGCGCTTGATGTCGTTTGGGAACAACACGTAAAACACGGCGCTCATTTTCGGTGTCTCTTTCATGAAACCAGTAGAGCACGATTAAATGCGAAAACTCACTCAGCCGATAGAGCCCATCACAAAACTCGGCAAAAACCCTAATCTTCGCCACTTTTCCCTCGCTTTCGACCACACCGATGGATATAATCTTAAACACTCTTTTAGCCAACTCCGCGATGCTCCTTCACAAAGCCAAATAGTTTAAAAGAAAAACAGTTAAGCTTAATGCATTATCCAACATAAACGAGCGTGCAAGTGATGAACCTTATAATCTTTGGTCCACCAGGCTCGGGAAAAGGAACATATGCGACGAGACTCGAAACAAAACTCGGGACCACGCCAATCGCCATGGGAGACATATTCAGAGAAGCCATAAAACAAGGCACGCCGCTGGGCAAAAAGGTTGAGAGCTACCTGAAAAGCGGCCAGCTTGTCCCCGATGATTTGGTTATAGAGGTTTTGAAAGAAAAAATAAACCAGAAAAAAGGCGAAAAAGGCTTCATTCTCGATGGCTTTCCCAGAACAATCGCACAAGCAGAGGCTTTGGAGAAAATCGCAAAAATAGACGCCATAATCAATCTGCAGGTGCCTGAATGGATAATTGTTGCACGGCTTTCGAGTAGAAGGATTTGTAAAAATTGTGGCGCGGTGTATAATATTCTTTACTTAAAACCGAAGAGGGAGGGAATCTGTGACGTGTGTGGTGGTCCATTGTATCAGCGTGAGGATGATACTGAAAAGGTGATTAAGGACAGAATAAAAGTGTACGAAAAACAAACACAGCCCCTGCTGGAATACTACAAGAATAAAGTGCCCTTCGTAAGCTTCAAATGCGAAGAATTAGATCTGCCGCCGGAAAAAGCCGTGGAGGAAATTCTTAAAGGTATGAGGAAGATTGGGCTTTACGAAGGCTGAAAATGCGGTTTATACGGTTTCGACTTTGGTGATTTCGGGTATTTTCTTTCGTAGGTAGTTTTCGACGCCCCATTTTACTGTCATGGTGGACATTGGGCAGCCTGCGCAGGCGCCTTTTAGTTTTACTTTGACTGTGCCGTTTTCAATGTCGACGAGTTCAATGTCGCCGCCGTCAGCTTGAAGGTTTGGCCTTATTTCTGAGATGGCTTTCTGTACTTTTTCTTTTAATGCCTCATTCATTTTGTGTTCACACGTTGCACATTATCAAAATCGTGAAATATATACTTGTTTTTTTCGGGTTGTGTGTGCACGCGCTTTTCTAGTAGAGGTAGTTTTTTCCGCTGAGAGAATCTGCGCTGCGCTCCCCCCTACCCCGTTCCATATATGATGCTATTAGGATCCAAATATACTGCAAATATGAACAGACAACCACAGGTTCACTTGAGGGTCATCGATTAAGACTGCGTGCTTTTTAAGCGTTCTAAGATTTCCCTCAATGAAAGCCAAGCATTAAACTAAGAATAGCACAGGCTAAAAATACCCATGCTCCTATCATTGGTTCTTTTCTTTTGCTCACGATTCTGAATATCCACTCTAGAACTTTGAAATACATTTCGGTTTTTTGTTCAAGTCTATGGCGAAGTACATCTCCCAAAAGTTTTTAATAGAACGTCAGCATAGAACTATAGCACATAACAAGAACACATAATAAGAGCAGATGGAGACAGTCTATGGTAGATTCAAAAGAACCTTTCAGTGAAAGAGGAGCAGTGGACATAGTAGCAGCCATTCTCGAAGCTTCAGTTGAGGAAACTCGGAAAACAACGATAATGTTTAAGGCACAACTGAGTTTCAGGCAATTATATACATACTTACCTTGGCTCGTTAATCACAGGTATCTTGAGGTATGCATTAATCAAGGATTCGAAATTTACAAAATCACGGAGAAAGGCACTGCCTACTTAGAAACCTATAGACTTCTTAAAGCCATACTCAAGAGTTAGTGAAGAAATGACAATCAGGAGCAGAAAAAGATGAATCCCAATGACAAGGAACACATCATAAGAAACCTTCTG
>DATKLC010000106.1:0-6568 GCA_035542635.1 Candidatus Krumholzibacteriaceae bacterium
TAACTCACTATCGGTTACAGCCTAAAAAAGAAAACAAGAGTCTATATTTTACGCTTATGCCTCACAACACACCAAAGTGAACCCGTGGTTCTCTGATCATATTTGCAGCATATTTGGATCCTAATAGTATCATATATGGAACCGGGTCTAGAGGCGCACAGAGCAGATGCACACAAAAGGAAGGCTTCCGAAGATAAATTCTTATTTGCCAGAGTTGTAATGAAGGCTTAACTATTCAACCCGTGAAAAACTTTGAGCAAGCCTGAAAGAACCTCGCTGGAACTGTTCCGACTCAAAAAATCATTGGACACACTGGCGAAAAAAGAAGGCAGGGGCACAGAACTCGTTTCACTTTACGTCCCGCCGGGCAAACAAATCAGCGAAGTCCTCGGCATGCTCAGAGATGAATACGGAACAGCCTCAAACATAAAATCCGACACCACACGCAAAAACGTCCAAGACGCCATAGTCAAAGTGCAACAACGCCTAAAACTCTTCAAACACGTACCAAAAAACGGCTTGGTAATATTCAGTGGCGCCATCCCACAAAACGGACCAGGCAGCGAAAGACTCGAAACCTATGTGTTAGAACCCTTAGAGCCAATCAAAGTTTACTTGTACCGCTGCGACGCCAAATTCCACTTGGAATACCTACAGGAACAACTCAGAGAAAAAGAAGCATACGGCATAATCCTCATGGACGCAAACGGCGCCTCATTCGCGCTGCTAAAAAGCAAACACTTGGAAGTGGTGCAGGAAATCACCTCAGGCGTGCCAGGCAAACACAGAGCGGGGGGGCAATCCGCTAGGCGATTCGAGAGGCAACGCGAAGCGAAACTTCAGGAATTCTTCAACCGCGTGGGCAAACACGCAAACGAAATTTTCCTACAAACGCCCAACCTCAAAGGCGTAATCCTAGGCGGACCAGGACCTACGAAGTATGATTTCGAAAAGGGCGATTACTTGCAGTATAATTTGAAAGACAAAATCATCGCGATTTTGGACACCGCCTACGTGGGCGAGCAGGGTGTTGACGAGATAATGGAACGTGCGCCAGAGATTCTTCGCAAAGTACGGTACATTGAAGAGAAAAAGCTGATGCAGGATTTTCTGTACCAAATAGGCCACGACACAGGCTTGGCGGCGTACGGTGAAGACGAAATCAGGCGTGCATTGAACACGGGGGCAGTTAGGATGCTTTTACTTTCTGAAGGCATTGACATTGTGAGAGTGACCACGAAATGCAGTGTATGTGGCTACACGGCACAAGAGACGATGAAAGAACAAGCACTACGTGCTTTTGAGCAGAATCTTCCAGAGCAGCATTGTCCCAAGTGTAATTCGCAGTCGCTTGCGGTCGCAGAGGTTAAAGACATAGTGGAGGAACTGGCCGAAATCGCCGAACATGCCAACACCGAAGTGGAAATGATATCTACAGAAACCGAAGAAGGCCAAATGCTCAAAAACTCCTTCGGCGGCATGGCGGCAGTTCTACGCTTTAAACTTTCGCGTTAGTCGTCTGACCTTTGTTCTTATTGTTAGGTTGTTTTAATTTTGCATAAAACGGAATAAAAAACAACGAAATCACTCCGAGAAGCATGAAGTAACTCGAGTAATCATTCCTTGAAATCAGGACATAAGTTGGCACGAGGTTCACGATTCTTCCCAGCATCAAGCCTACTTCCATTAACACGAGGATGCTGGCATAATTTTCCCTTGGAAAAACGTCCGCGTAATATGCAAACCAAGAAAGCCCGAAGGCAGACGCCAAGCCCGAAATAGTTGAGAAAGCGACAACCTGATACATTGTTGAAGAGTTAGCGATAGCGAAGTACCATGCGGCGTACATTATGGCGCCTATTATGGAAAACTCGACGCGCATTCTTTTCACGTCTGAAATCCAACTGACAAAAAATGTTGTGGCCACGATGAGCAATCCGCTTACGGCGTATATTAAGCCCATGTTTAGCACCGTGCCTGAGACGCTTAGAACGAAAAAGGGATAGGGAAGCCAATAACTCTCGATTAATCCCCATAAAATGAAAGTAACAAAGAAAATCTGAAAAACTCTGCCTCGTGGTATCGTGAATTTTTTGACCTCAACGGCAAACTTGATTTTACTAAGAGAGACAACAAAAGCGACTAAATAGAGCACTATCGAAACCGCGAACAAAGCCGTAAAGCTGAAATCGGTAATTATGAAGCTTCCAACGGCTGGACCTATCACGCTGGCGATGCCGGGGATTACAACAGAAAATAGGCTCACTGTTCTGGCTCTGATTTTCATTTCGCTCAACCTGAACTGGAGCAGGTTAAAACTTGGCCAGAACGTTGCCATGCTCAAGCCGTAAAAGAGTCCCAGAATTATCGGGCTCTTGACGTAAATGAGCACTATGTTGAAAAGCATGGTGGCAAAGATTCCAGCAGTAAAAATCGCTTCAAAGTTTCTGAAAATCTTCATTAGTGTTATGGGCAGAAAGCCTATGACCAGAAACGTGAACAAGAGAACTTCCACTATCTCAAGCAGGGTCAAACCTGATTCTCTGAAGTACACTGGTAAGAAAACGCCCGAAAGATTGCTCGTGAAAAAGAAAAAGCTGACAACCATTACCAAGGTTTTTGTCGAATCTTGCAACGCATCCACTTTACGGCTGATATTCGGCTACGTAGTGAACGCCATCGTAGCCTTCAACAGGTTTTCCCTTGTCCTTTTTGGCTATTATTTCGATTTTCTCGGTTTTGCACGTTCCAGCGATGTCGTTGGCTGCTTGGTTTAGTATCAGTGTGTTTTTCTGGTCTTCCGCGTAAATAGTCAACAGTTTAATCGGCGTGTTCAACGGCATCTTGTTCTCCGACTTCTCCCGCCTAATCTGACTAATCAAAGCCATGACCAAGGCGCCGTATTTTTCGGCTTCTTCACTGATCTGGCTTTCGTCGAAAGGTGGCCACGACGTGGAATGTATGCTCTGCGATTTTATGGTATCTTTGTACATGGTCTGATAGATTTCCTCAGTTATATGCGGCATAACTGGCGCTAGTAACTGCAAGGTTTTGTATAAGACTGTGTAGAGCGTGTACTGTGCTGCTTCTCTGCTCTCTTTGCCATAAACATCTGGCTTGTAAAGCCTATCCTTCGCTGCCTCGATGTACTGGTCACAGAACTCGTGCCAAGTGAAGTTACGAATCTCCTCTATGACGATGTTAAACTGACAGTTTTCAAAAGCCTCGCTTGCCTTCTTAATGGTATTCGCGAGTCTGCTGAGTAGCCACTTGTCAAGAAGCTCAAGCCTAGGCTTCTTAGCTGGCACATAATCTTCAAGCAGAAGACTGGTAAACCGCGCTGCATTCCAGAGTTTTCTCTGAAAACGCCACCCATACTCCACATCGGGTTGGCGGAAAGGAATGTCTGAACCCGTTGCGCCTCCTCCCGCTGCCCACTGTCGAGAAGCGTCTGCACCGTACTTGTTCAAAATATCAGGTGCGGCTGTGTAGTTGCCTTTAGACTTGCTCATCTTCGTGCCGTCGTTGCCTAATACCATGCCGTTTATGAGACAACTTTTGTACGGCTTCTCATTGAACAATGCTAGATTGCGAACCATCAAATAATACGCCCAAGTGCGAATAATATCCGTGCCTGAGGGATGCATATCCGCCGGGAAGAGCCTGTGCCAATCCTTATTGTCCGGCCAGCCTGCGTGCACGGCGCTGGAAATTGAAGAGTCCATCCACGTGTCTAACACGTCTTTCTCTGGAACGAACTCGCTACTTCCGCATTTTGGGCACTTGTCAATTTTTGGTTTTTCCAGTTTCGGATCTATGGGCACCCACTCTGGTTCGGCTAAAATTATCTCGTTGCATTTGGCGCAGTACCATATCGGAATAGGCGTGGCGAACACTCTCTGCCTGGAGATAACCCAGTCCCAGTCTAGGGATTTTGCCCAGTCGATTAAGCGCGCTTTCATGTAGTCTGGATACCATTTAACATCAAGCGCTGCATTTTCAACCGCTTCAGTCAATACACGGGTTTTCATGAACCATTGTTTACGCTCAAGGATTTCGATAGGCGTGTCACAGCGCCAGCAGACGCCGATTTCTTGCTGTAGTTTTTCGGTTTTCTCCAGCAAGCCCTGCTTTTCCAGGTCTTTGGCTACGGCTTTCTTAGCCTCTGCAACTGTGAGCCCGGCGTATTTTCCTGCGCTTCTATTCATTTTTCCCGTTTCTGTAATGACCATTATCACGGGTAGGTGGTGTTTGGTGACGCTTTGAACGTCTGCTTTGTCGCCGTAAGTGCATACCATGACAACA
Source organism: Candidatus Krumholzibacteriaceae bacterium (assembly GCA_035542635.1). GTDB lineage: Archaea > Thermoproteota > Bathyarchaeia > Bathyarchaeales > SOJC01 > DATHCB01. Next base: position 4,306 of record DATKLC010000106.1, read on the forward strand.
CCCGTGCCGAACTTGGGATTAACCATGTCTTCGGCAATGATCTTGACTTTTTTCTCTGCAATGGGCACATGAATTTCTTTGCCAATGAATTTCTTGTAGCGTTCGTCGTTTGGGTTTACGGCGACTGTTACGCAGGCAGGCAAAAGTTCAGGGCGTGTTGTGGCTATGGTTAGGTGTTCTTTGCTGTTTGCCAAGGGAAATTTGATGTAATGGAGTGTGCCTTCGCGGGTTTCGTGTTCCACTTCGGCGTCTGCTATGGCGGTTTCGCATCTGGGGCACCAGTTTATCGGATGTGTGCCCTGGTAGATGTAGCCCTTCTTGTGCAATAGTATGAAGCTTAGTTGTGTGCGTCGCCAATAGTCAGGGTCCATTGTTCTATACTCTGTTGTCCAGTCGGGCGAGCAACCCATGCGGATTATGGCGTCTTTCATTATGGCTATGTACTTGTTGACGAAGCCTTCGCACAGTTTACGGAACTTGTCAGGCGGCACATCTGTCTTCTTAATCTTATAGAACTCCTCGGTCTCCACTTCGGTGGGCAAACCGTGGCAGTCCCAACCCTGCGGAAAAAGCACGTTAAAGCCGCGCATACGCTTGTAACGGGCAACCATATCAAAATAGGTCCAGTTCAAGACATTGCCCATATGAAAGTCGCCCGAAGGATAAGGCGGCGGAGTATTAATGCTAAAAACCGTGCGTTTCTTGTCCTTTCGGTCAAACCTGTAAACACCCATCTTTTCCCATTCTTTCTGCCACCTCTTCTCGATAGTGAGTACGTCAAATTCTTTAGGCAAAGGCTTCATACGCTTGTGCATCCTTGAATGGAATTTTAACCTAGGATTAGTAACAATGGAAGATAATTAGTTTTATGGAAGCAGTTTTTCATGGAAATGTGCGTAGAAAGTGTTATATGGATGGATTATCCAACCAACTAACTAGACTGAAATGCAAACCTTGAAAATAGCTATAGTTGCATGTCTTGTTGCGCTGTCGATTGGCACGAATTACGCTCTGGCTGGTGTGTGGAATGTGAAGCTTATGGATTTCATCGTCTTTATCGGCGGCTTCTGTTTTGGACCGCTGGTTGGCGTTTTGGTTGGAGTGATTTCTTGGACGGTTTATGGAACAATAAATCCACTGGGCTTTGTTCTCCCAATTTGGCTGGCGACTATGTTTACGGAAACAATCTACGGCGTCGCTGGTGGTTTTCTGCGTAAAGGGTTAGGAACAAGTCTTAAGAGCGAATGGTGGAAAGCAAGTGTCTTTTTTGCGTCAATTGGTGTTTTACTCACTCTGGCTTATGATGTTGTCACTAATGTTGTTTTTGGCTTGACCGTGGGCTGGAACGTGATTTTTGCGGTTATTGTAGGCTTCATTCCATTTGGGATTGTTCATGTGACTAGCAACATGTTCTTCTTTTTTTTCGGTTCTGTTCCAGTTATCTCTGCGATTAACAGTGTTGTTGGAGGTGAAAACAACGTCAGTCTTAAAGAATAAATGGATGATAATTGCGGTAGCAAGTTTATGTGGGGCTTTGCTAGGAGCGCTTGCGGCAAGTTTCTATTATTACCAATATGAAGATTTGCGGAGCAAAATTTCAGGCGTGTTGACATACGTAGATATTGGAATCGATTACGGAAACCTTACTCGCGTCTGGCATAATCGCACGGAAGCCTTAAGCGGGGCAACGCTCTTCGATGTCACAAAGCACGTTGCCGACGTAAACTATACGGTAGGAGGTTGGGGCACAGAAATCACGGCAATAAACGGCGTCGCCAAACAGGGCAGTTATGGTTGGACTTACTGGGTGTGGAACGGCACCAGTAGTTCCTGGTCAATCGTTTGGGCAGGCGTGGACAAATACATAATCGTTGGTAACGAAATCTTCACGTGGTACTACACGAACGGTTTTGAGCCACCACCATAAAGTCAACCTTTACTGTTATTTTTTCTTTTTTAGGTTTAAAATTAAAATATATGAAAGCATCTTACATTTTGACACGAAGGGTGAATTGCTAATGAGTAAGGCTTCAGAAATATTTACACAAGCTCGAAAAGAACAAAGAACGTTTTTGCTAGAAACTGAGGCGAAAACGATTTGCTCCGAGTATGGGATTCCTGTTACAAAGTTTATGGTGGCTAAAACTGCGGAAGAGGCGGTCAAATTTGCCGAGAAAATAGGTTACCCAGTTGTTATGAAGATAGTTTCGCCCGATGTTATTCACAAGTTCGACGTTGGTGGAGTGATGGTGAACCTTAAAAC
>DATKLC010000107.1:0-10640 GCA_035542635.1 Candidatus Krumholzibacteriaceae bacterium
CTTGAACGCTGCCACGTCTGAGCCTCCGCCTGCTTCGGTTGTGGCGATGCCGATGAACGCTTCGCCCTTCACTGCCTTGCGTATGACTTGTTCACGCACTTGTTCGGTGCAATAACGGTCGACGACGAAACCCCACGAAGATTCGACCAGAAAGAACACAGGAATGGCAATGCTGATGTCGGCGTAGCCTAATTCTTCTGCGGCTATGCAGGCAGTTATCCAGTCAGCGCCTGTTGCACCGTGTTCCTGCGGTGCGGTCATGACGAGTAAGCCTAAATCAGCCAAGCCCTTGACGATTTCTTTTGGCATCACAGCCTTGGTGTCCATTTCGCGAACTTTCTCTAAGGTTAGGTTTTTCTGGCACCATTCACGGATGGCGTTTCTGAACAGCGTCTGCTCTTCTGTGAAGCTGAAATCTACCATAGTTTTCACCATTTATCTTCGGGAATTGCGAATACTGTGCTTTCGCCTTTATAATCTTATCCGCGGGGATGAGTGGTTCAGGATTTTGAGGATTAGATTCCATGTGAGGTTTTCTTCTGCTTAGTATTACCATCGAGCCGATAACTGCGCCAGTTCCAACGATAATTATTGCCCAGAACCACCATGGCGGAGGGGCGTCAGAATGGTCTGTGGCACGCAAGTAATAGTCGTCTGCAGCTATCCCGACCAGATACTGACCCGTGTTTGACCACCAACTCGGCATGCTGTCCTTGCAGCAGGACCCGTAAACTTCCGCCTCGTCTCCAATCTTGGCGCTTACGTTAAGAAAACGCGGCACTATAGGCCAGAAAACGGTTACAATATCTCCTACTTTCAAATCGGACGATTGGCTTGAGAGGCTGGATTCAACTTGGACGTTGACTGCTTCAACGCCTACCGCTCCGCCGAAATCAGGACGACTTATCACTATTCCCCGAAATTTGACCTCGAAGCATTGCTCAACTTGGCCGTATATTAGAGGAGGAATAACCGAAGCGATTAGGAATAAACAGGCCAATACAATAAATGCCTTGGTCAACGTTTTCCTCAAACGAACTCCCCCTCACAGTGACAGTTGCACTGCAGAGCTTAATAAGCCTGATATGACCAAAGTGTTCTGAAAGGAATTAGGTTGCAAAGCGCTCTGGCAGAATAAACATAAGTATTTTGACTTGGAATTCTCTTATAGCCAACGAATAAGGAGAAAGTTCGAATGCCATGGATTGTGGACAGGTTCGAGGACTGTCTAAAACCCTATACCAAACAGAGTGAAATCGCCCAGTTAATGGAAAAATGCGGTGGAAAGATAGAGAAAAATGCCAAACCACAGGAAAAAGCCGCTTGGACTAAATGTTTGATGGACAATTTTGAAGCGCAATTTCCCGAAGACGTGCGCGTAAAAGTGATGGAAGATTGTGGACGACGCTGCATTTCGCACACGACTATCGACAGAGTGAAAAGAATAAAGAAAAACACTAAGAATCTTGAGGAGCTGGTCAATGGTTTGAATGTTCAATGGCGTAGAATTCCGTTAGGTGGGCCGTTAACGCTTGAGGGCAACAAGATACATTTTGCTTATAGTCGGTGTTATTGCGGAATGGTTAGCAAAACCAAAGAAAGATTCTCACCCACGTACTGTAACTGCAGCAGAGGCTGGGTTCTCGAGCTGTTCGAGAGCATTTTTGAAAAACCCGTGAAAGTCGAACTCGTATCCTCGATAATACAGGGCGCTAAACACTGCGAATTCGTTATCGAGATCCCAAAACAAGCAAAACATTAGCCTAAGAGAGATGAAATGAATTGCCAACAACTTTCACCATCCGAAAATATCAGTCAGGCGACAAAGAACAGTGTCGTGGCTTGTGGCGCGAGTTAACCGAGTGGCACCGCGAAATTTATCAAGACCCAAGCATCGGCGGAGCGCATCCAGAAGACTACTTCGACAAGCATCTAGCCAAAGTTGGACCCGAACGATTGTGGGTGGCAGAGCACAACACAAAAGTGATTGGGCTGGTTGGCTTAATGAGCGGCTTGTATGACGAGGTAGAAATTGAGCCGTTAATCATCAGCCGAGCCTACCGTGGCAAAGGCGTGGGCAAACAGTTAATCCAAACGGTCATCGCTGAAGCACGTAGAAGAGGCTTACGATCTTTGAACGTGTCGCCAGTAGCTCGTAATGTCGGCACTATAGAGTTCCTGTACAAACTGGGCTTCAAAAACCTCGGCTACATCCAACTCTTCATAGATTTTACAGACCACGAATGGAAGCAAGGACCAGAATTATTCGGCTGCAAATTCAAATTCTAACATCTGTTCAGCTCTACCACTTCAAACTCTTTGGGATATTTTGCCAAACCACTCGGAATCTCGCAGCAACCAATGAGAAGTTTCACGATGATTCTTTAATCATTTTTGGCTTTATTAAATTATCAACCTAGGCGTCAGTCATTCTCCATTCAAAAAACTACCTAGACTAGAGAGATGCGTGTGCGCACACGGAAATCTTCGTTTCACTAGCATCTAACCTAATAAAATTGTGACATGCGCTATCTTGTATAACAAGCAACGCTAGGAATGTTAATCTTAAAAGGATTTTATGACACTTTGTATCAAAAACCAGCTTTTTTCAAAGATCACTGCTCGTAAAATATATAAGCTTAGACGTATCGCTTGATACATATGAGATGCCCATGCGTGCCTCCCCCTCCTCTCTTTTCTCCTAACCGATAGGAAATTCTACGAAACGATAAGTACGTATGGGCGTCTCTACTATTCTTTAAGTCTTGAATTCTAATCGGCAAGGGAAGAAAAAAATAGTGTTTTAGATTGTTTTAGAGTAGATGGTTTTCCTTGTGCTTATTGAAAATTGCCTCGGCGAGTCTATCGAGCGCTTTGTAATCGTCTTCTTTCGGATAGCCCTTAACCACGACAGGTGGTATCAACTCCAGCTTAAGGTTTGGCAGCATCGCTGTAATCTGCTCCAGCATCTTGCCACCCCAACCGTAAGACCCAATTACCGAAGCAAACTTCAACTTCGGATGCAAAACATTGGCAAGAAAAACCGCGTGAGCAACGTTGGGATGCGCGCCGAACAGAACCTGAGGCGTACCAATTACTATGGTAGCAGCGTCGACAAGCGCCATGGCAAGTTTTCCAATGTCTGTCCGTGCCAAGTCAAACTGCTTAACTGCGATGCCTTTCTCAGCCAAAGCATCCACTAAATACTTCACCATGGCTCGGGTGCTTCCATGCATCGAAATGTAAGGCAGTACTACGATGTTTTTCGGCTCGCTCAGAACCCAATCTTTGTAGGCGTCAATTATGAACTGAGGTTTATTGTATATTGGACCGTGGCTGGTGGCGATGATGTCTATCTGTAGAGGCTTGATTCTTTCCAAATGCTTCGGAATCACGGCTCTAAAGGGCATCATAATCTCTGCGTAATAGCGTTTGGCGGCTTCGTACACGACGGCTTCGTTGGTTTCGAACAAGTCCGATGTGGCATAATGTGAACCGAACAAGTCGCAAGTGAATAGTACGCGGTCTTCTCTTAAGTAAGTGAACATGGTCTCTGGCCAGTGCACCCAAGGTGCATGAATAAACTCGAACGTTTTGCCGCCCACCGAAATGGTTTCCCCATCCGCAACCGTTTTTATCCTGTCCTCTGGAATCAAGAGCAACTCCATGAGCAGAGGCTTGCATTTTGGCGTGCAAACCACGACAGCGTTTGGAAACCGTGACAGTACGGCTGGTAATGAACCAGAATGGTCTTGTTCCGCATGGTTTGTGATTATGTAGTCGATGCTTTTGATGTTCAATTCTTCGAGGTTGCGCATGAGCACGTCGGTCATCGTTGGGTCTACTGTGTCGATTAGGACTATTTTTCCGTTGGCTCTGATGAGGTATGCGTTGTAGCTCGTGCCATCTGGGAGAGGGATGAGTTCGTCGAAGAGTCGTCTGTCCCAGTCTACAGCACCGACAGAGTAAACATTTTCTTTCAGTATTCTCGGCTTCATGTATCTTTTCCGCCCATTAACCTATTTTTATCTGTCTAAGATAGAGCACAGATTAAATAGAAAGCCTTTTTGTTTTTTCGCCTGCTTTTCTTTATTCGCTGAGTAGGAGGGAAAATTATTTAAACATGACATCCGTCATAAAACATGTTAACTATAGAATTATATAACGCGCGAGAACAAATAGAGAAAAAGAGTGGTTTACTATATGACCGAAGAAAGAAAAGCAATCCTGAAAAGGCTAATAAAAGAGTTGCATTCTGGAACCTCTACACAGGAAGTTAAAGAAAAAGTCAAACAGTATTTGAAGGATGTTAGTCCAACAGAAATAGCCAAAATCGAAGATGAACTCGTGAAGGAAGGTATGCCGCGAGAGGAACTACAGAGGCTCTGTGATGTGCATCTGGAAGTTTTCAGAGAACAGCTGGAAAAAGAAAAACCACAAGAAGAGATTCCGCTCGACAATCCGGTGAATATACTTCTGGAAGAACACAAAATCATGACACGGTTTTTGGAGGAGCTGAGCACGATTATAGAGAACATTCGACGTTCAGAGAGCAAAAGTTATGTTGAACAAGTCATGCCCCAATTGAAACACATAGCCGAAGACTTTCTGGACGCAGAGAAGCACTATCTGCGCGAGGAGAACGTGCTCTTTCCGATTTTGGAGAAGCATGGAATTACTGAGCCGCCGGCGATTATGTGGACGGAGCACACTCGACTGCGTGAAGAAAAGAAGCATTTCCACAGGCTGCTCCAAAACTATGATAAGATGGATTTTGAAGACTTTAAAGCCCAGCTGTGCGAAGTGGCTACCACGTTGTATGAGATTCTGTCGAGTCACTTTTTCAAGGAAAACAACATACTCTTCCCCACAGCCATCCAAGTGGTCACAGAGCAGGAATGGGTGAATGTCAGAAAAGAATTCGACGAAATCGGCTATTGCTGCTTCACACCTGAACCATTAATCGCAAAGCCAGCTGAAGCGGGTGCAGAGGTCACAGAGCCAAAACCCGCAGCAGCCGTTTCTGAGGGAGTTTTGCAATTTGACACGGGCTCTCTCACAAAAGAGGAAATAGAGGCTATTCTAGACACTCTGCCCATTGACATAACCTTCGTCGACAAGAATGACGCGGTGAAATACTTCAACAAAGCCGAAGAGAGAGTGTTCGTGCGCGCAAAGTCAATCATAGGCAGAAAAGTGCAGCAGTGCCACCCGCAGAAGAGCATTCACATCGTGAACAAAATCGTGGAGGCTTTCAAAAAAGGCGAAAAAGACGTAGCCGAGTTCTGGATTCCACTGAATGGCCGCTTAATTCACATCAGGTACTTCGCCGTACGAGACAAGAACGGCAAGTACATGGGCACGATGGAAGTCACCCAAGACTTAACTGACATCAAGAAAATCGAGGGCGAAAAAAGACTCCTAGACTGGAAGGGCTAACGCAGCCGAAATTTCGCTTTGTGTGTACGCATGCGTGTCTAGTCTAGGTAGTTTTTTGCATAGCAGAATGCCCGAGTGTGTGAGCGCGCACACGCAGCAGTAGACTAGACCTTTCTATTAGGCTCCCTGAACAGATAATGAAGAAGCAATATTAACAGCATGAAACTTAGAATATCTATGAGTTGACTGGCGAAAAGGGAAGATGCAGTCACTATTATGGGGACAGAAACGCTGAGAATATTAACCAAAGCGTGAAACGAGAAAACGCTCCATATGTTTTCCTTGCTTTTGAAGAAAAGGTAGCCCACAAAAATGCCGAAGAAGAGGACGTGCAAGAATTGAATTTGAAAAAAGCTCTCAACCCAACTTAGTTGGAAAATGTGGATGTGCTGTAGCGAGAAAAGCAAAGTGGCGACAAAGATACCCCCGATTAAGCCATACTTTGAAGAAATCCTCGTTTGAACATATCCTCTGTAAGCAACTTCTTCGGCAAGTGCCCCAAAGACCACAAATATTAGTTGAAGGGCGAATGCTAACGGAAGCAGGTAAACGGAATAATTCTCGTAGCCGCGCAGACTTGGAAAAGAGGTAAACTCAAATTTGCTCCCGATAAGAAAGCTAATCAGATACCAAATCCCCAGATAAAGCAAAGCAAAAACTACACCAACTAGAACCATTAAATGACTACGCGCGGTGAAGACGTTTGATAGGGATTTTTTCGAGTCCTTCTTTAACAAGAATAAGGCAAGCATCAAAACGATGAGATACGATAGTATCAACATGACAAATATCGATTCTACAAATTTGAGTGAATACCACAGCGGATATCGAAGCAGATAAATTAGGTAAGAGACAACGAGCAGAATGAACGGACCGAGAAAGACTCTTAGGCGACTTTCAATGCTCATGCGGGTCTATCATGTTTCATTGGTGAGAATCAAATAGCCTTTCTGGTACATTCGTTTAACGAGTAGTACAATCATTTACAAATAATTATATAAAGTGCTGTATGCTGCTATCATTTGGGCATTTAAATTGAAAAGGAGCCGTCTTTTCGCTTTATCTTTAGTCGTCCTGTTGAGCTTCGCCTTTCTTGCAGTAATCTATTCCAGAGAACAGACTAATGACGCCTACCTCACCAGCCCGATTGTCATCTCCTCATCCTCCATAGCTAACACGGATTTTTCAGAAACCTTCAATCAATCGACACGCATGCAAATCTATAATCTAATCAAGAACGACCCAGGAATTTATTTCAGAGAGATATGTGACCGCTTAGGTCTTTCGATAGGAACGGTGCAGTATCAGTTGGATTTGCTCGTGAAGAAAGGCATTGTCACAGTAAGGCAAGACGGTCGGTACAAGAGATTTTTTGAGGCTGAAAAATACGCTGAAACAGAAATGCGAATAATATCATTCCTTAAGCATCCAACGACAAGACATATTTTGGTTGCCTTGCAAGCCAGCCCGTGCACTCACAAGGAATTAACAGGTCTTCTCGGAATCTCTTCGCAAGCTTTGACTTGGCAGATGAACCGCTTGAAAAAGACCGGATTTATCTGCGCGATTGCTGATAATTTGACTATAAAGTATTTCTTGACATCGGAAGCGGATAACCTAGTTAAAATTGCATGCTTACAACTTAAAGGAAGTTGAAAAGGTGAAAACTGAAAAGACTGCGGTTTTGGCGTCTTCTCTGTGCAAGACTTACGAAATTGGTGATGTGAAAATTGAGGTTTTAAAGGATGTCAATCTCAAGGTGGAAACTGGCGAGTTTGTCGTTATCAGCGGTGCTTCGGGTTCTGGAAAGACAACTCTTCTAAACCTTATCAGCAGCATCGACAAACCAACGAGCGGAAAAATAGTGGTTTTTGATAATGATTTGAGCGGTAAAAACGAGGATTTTCTGGCAGGTTTCCGTTGCCTTAACATTGGGTTTGTTTTTCAATCCTATAATCTCGTTTCCACTTTGACTGTGGCTGAGAATGTTGCTTTTCCGATGGAGTGGGCTCAAGAGCCAGGCGCACAGATAAGGAAGCAGATTGAAGAACTTTTAGAACTCGTCGGCCTGCAGCACAGAGCGGACCATTTCCCTTCTCAATTAAGCGGAGGCGAACAACAACGCGTAGCCTTCGCTCGCGCATTGGCAAACGACCCACCTTTATTTTTGGTTGACGAACCCACAGGAAATCTGGATGCGAAAACCAGCGCAAAAATTTCGCAGATTCTCGAGAGGCTTAAGGCTAATGGAAAAACAATTATCACCGCAACGCATGACGAACAAATATTCGCCTTGGCGAACCAAAAGCTCCACTTGGAAAATGGAAAGCTGGAAAACCTTGGATGAGTGAAACTTCATTTCCGTTTAAGGATTTGATGCGCAGAAAATTCCAGACGAGCATAGTTGTTGTCAGTATTACGTTGTGTGTGGCGGCCACGCTGCTTCTCCTCCTCTTCAGTAATGAAATAGGCATAGGCATTTCGTCCGCGATCGAAGGAAGACTGACAGCAGGGTTCTCAGCGGTTTTTTCACGCTTCGTGCTGTTTATCGGAATTTTGATTTTCATACTCGGCGTCGTAATCGTTTCCTTCATGTCTTTTTTGATGATGTCCCAGAGAACAAGGGACATTGGATTAATGAAAGCAGCAGGCTGCCCAAACGAAAGAATTAGGTACTATTTCAGAACCGAACTTCTTTTAATCATATTTCTCGGCTGTTTCCTAGGCGTTATTTCTGGAATACTTTCCAATTTTGTTCTAACAAACTTCTTCAGCATCTCAGGCGTTCAACCGCAACAAGTATCCATCAATTTATGGTTTATTTTCCTCGTTTTCCTAACGTTCTTTTTCATCGGAGTCATCGTTGGAGGAAAACCCATCTCTGACGCAATAAAGGTGGAACCAAGCAAGGCAATCTCACCTACGCAGTATCACGGCTTAAACAGAGGATCTAGCTTTAAGGCGATTTCAAAATCACGTTTCGCCATGAGAATAGCCCTAAGAAGCTTACAGCGTCACAAATCAGCGACCATTCGCATCATATTGTGTTTGACTCTTGTTTTTACTCTACTAACGGTCGCTGTTGCAGGCGGCGTAATAGCAGACCAAACGTCTAAAAACTGGGTTGAAAGAGCAGTGGGAAGTAACGAAGTCTTGATAGCTAATCAAGAAGTGTGCGACCAGTACGAGCTGCTGCTGTCCAAATTTTACGTAGCGAATCAAAGCTCCGAGTTTAACTACACTCAGGAAAGTTACTTAATCCCAGAAGAGCTTCTTAGCCAATTAAATCAATCAATATCAGGCATAAGCATCGACCCCCGTCTAATCACAGAAGCAAACATCACAGAAGTGCCAGGCATTGCAATTGACCAAAACACGGGACAGCCTAATTATGTCGGCAGCAACCGCGAAGGCACATCGCTAGTCATCGGCGTGGAGCCTGGAAAGGTGCTTAATGATTGGTTTACAGACGGAGAATTTTTGCAAGCCGGCCAACAGTGGAAAGCGGTAATTGGCGATTCCATAGCTCAAGAAATGTTTTCTGAACCCTTAGTTGAAAGTCTAACGGCGTTCAACAACGGGTTTGGCATAGTCGGCGTCTGCATAGACCCAATTAACAATGGAAAAGTCATCTACGTGCCTCTAGAAAATCTGCAGAAGGCTGCGCATGTACCAGAAATAAACAATGTCACGCAAGTAAACATGGTATTGATAAAAATTGATCTTCCAGTAAATTATGAGGAGACTTTAAACCAAATAAGAACGTTAGTTAACGAAACCTATCCACAGTTTGGCGTTCTCGAACTCAACGCATTATTGAACAAAAGTCTCGGCTTCTTAGATCAAATGTGGTCTACGATAATGTTTTTGCCTGCGTTTTCTTTGGTGGCAGCGGCTATTTGCTTAGTTGGCTACGTCATGCTATCCATCAATGAACAACGTCAGGAATTGGGCATCCTAAGAGCCGTTGGAGCTACACCGAGAACCATCATAAAAATCATTTCAGCGCAAAGCTTCATCGTTCTCCTGTCTTGTTATGCCATTGGAATCATAGCGGGCATATCCATTGTATGGCTGATTTTGGTTCCTGAGCTGCTTATCACGGGTTCCGCCATGGCTGAAATCATTGGATTGCTCTTGATTGTTTCTGCTACAGTATTTGTTTTTGCTTTGTACCCAGCCATAAAATTCTCTAAAAGATGCGTTCTTGAAATGATGAGCTAACGAACGGAAGAAAGCGGTTTGTTTAATGCTTTTTCTACTTCTTCGCGTATTATGTAGCCGCCCATGTGTAGTATGGGCTCTTTGGCTTCTGGGTCTATTTCCATGGTAGCCGTGCACGGGTAACTGTGATGCGCCTTAGCAATCGCGTCGTACAGGATTTCTTTTTTCGTGCTTACACCCGAAAGTTTCCTAGCCACGTACCATGTGGAGCCGCAAGGAGCGCTGCGCCTAACAATCGTAGATTCTATGACCTCATTTTTTCCATGCAAAACGGTTGAGAGCTCCAGTTGTGGTCTTCCTACGCCCATTTCCTTCACAAAACGCGAAATGATGGGTTTATCCTCTGACGGCTCGAGTGAACAGAAGGGCTTCGGAAACGCGTACTCCAAGCCAGTTTCTTGACATTTTTCTTCCACTTGTTTTCTCAGTCCCGTTGGCACTTTTACGAAGTCTTCTATGGGCACGATTAACGCCTTCACTCCTGCCATCCGCAGTCGATGAGGTAGCTCCAGCAGTAGGTCCTTGTGCGTTTCAGAACTAATGCACAGGTCAGCTTTCGGAATTTTTTTCGGCATGTACTTTTCTGGCTCGTCGATGAAGGCGGGCAGTTCTGAGGGGTCGGGTAGTTTTATGGCAGCGCGAACGTTCTGCACGTGACTGTAAACGTTGTACTTGCAGGAGTCGCAGAAGAGTCCGCAGGATTTACAGAAGCTCGGGTCGTTGATGAGGTTTCTTATGACGCGTTCGGCGAATTCTCCGCTGTAAACGAAGAGTAACGTTAACCGTCCGGTGCTCAAATTGATCCGTTAAGAGGCTTTGTAATACGTCTTTTATAACCTTTATACAAAAAACACGAATCAACCGAAATACGCAGTGAAGAGCAGAATCTTGGTTATAGCATGGAAGGAAAAAAGGATGGTGTCCGTGTTTTTAGTTTCTTTCTGCAGTTGTTCTTGGTTCATGAGTGTGGTTGCGCC
>DATKLC010000108.1:0-7464 GCA_035542635.1 Candidatus Krumholzibacteriaceae bacterium
GCAGCCACACCTTGAGGAGTATAGATGATTAACAACCCATCAACGTTCTCATCTTTAAGACAGAGATCCACCACCGTCTTGTACCTTTCAGCATTGGCATCTCCCAAAATGTCAACAGGGTTCGCATGGCTCCAATAATGCGGCAACATACTATTCAAAGTGTCCATGGTTTTTTGGCTCAATTTCGCTAAGGTTCCGTTTCTGGAAATCAACGCGTCTGTTGCCATCACGCCGGGTCCGCCAGCGTTGGTGATTATCACTAGATTAGGTCCATTTGGTAGCGGCTGCATGCCCAAAACTTCGGCGCAGTTGAAGAGGTCGGCGATTTCTTCCACGCGCACTATGCCGGCGCGTTTGAATGCGGCGTCGTAAATCATGTCGTCTCCGGTTAGCGAACCCGTGTGCGAAGCGGCTGCTTTAGCGCTCTCGCCGAATTTTCCTGCTTTCACTACGATTAATGGTTTTGTGCGTGCGAAGTGTCTTGCGGCGCTCATGAAATTCCTGGCGTTCTTTATGCCTTCGATGTACATGAGTATGCTTCGCGTCTTCGGGTCGGTGCCGAAATAGTCAATCAAATCGCCGAAGGCCACATCAATCATCGAACCCACGGAAACAAAGTTGCTGAAGCCGATGTTCTCATGCGTCGCCCAATCCAGAATCGCCGTGCCGAGCGCTCCGCTCTGAGAAATGAACGCGATGTTGCCAGGCTTGGGCATTTTGTTGGCGAAGGTTGCATTAAGGTTGATGCTGGGGCGAATTATGCCGAGGCAGTTGGGTCCGATTATTCTGAGGTTGTACTTCCGCTTGAGTTCGACTATCTTGTCCTCTAATGCCTTGCCTTCTGCGCCGATTTCTTTAAACCCCGCAGAGATAATGATGATGCCAATTATTCCCGCTTTTCCACACTGCTCCACCACGTCGGGAACAGTCTTCGCAGGCGTCGCGATTACGGCCAAATCCACAGTTTCAGGAAGCTCGCTCACGTTTTTGTACGCCTTCAACCCCAGAATCTCGTCTTTGTGAATGTTAACAGGGTAAACCTTGCCCCCAAACCCCAACTGAGTTAGATTTTTCATCAAAGCACAGCCCACGGTGCCCTCCTCATCGCTAGCGCCTATCACAGCAACGCTCTTAGGGTCGAAAATCTTATCCAAGTTTATCGTGACCAAGACGAAATCCCTCTGGTTTAATGATTGTCAGAGAAGCAAATCTATTTTCCTTATTATTAACCTTCTCTGCTTCTCTTTTTATCCAAACACAAAACCTGCAACGTTCAGCCTTGCTGTTTAACGACAAAAGTGATTCCCAGCAGAATCAAGACAGCTCCAAAAACAAACAATGCGCCTGGGATTTCTTGAAATATCCATACGCCTAGCAATGTCGCTCCGATGGGTTCGAGCAAAGCCATGGTCGCGGTTTCGAACGATTTCAAGTTTGAGAGCGAAGAAAAATAAAGCGTGTGCGATACAGCGGTTGGCAACACGCCCAAGCCGATGATGAAAAGAATCAACTCGACATTGTTGGGAAATGCTAGCGAAGCGCCGACAGGCACGCTTATGACTCCCACCACCAAAGCAGAGAGCAGGTATATAGGAAGCATCGCAGAAAGCACGGGCATTTGACTGCGCGTCTTTCTACCTAGGTTCAAATAAAAAGCCTCGACTACCGCGGCTAAAACCGCCTCCAAATCGCCCTTCAAGTGCAGTGAAAACTCGAAAGGCTGAGCCTTAGTGAAGGTATCGGCAAGGGCAATTATGCAAATGCCCACGAAGGAAACGGTTAATCCCAAAACTGCCAAACGTGAAGGTTTTATGTTGAAAAGGAAAGCGGAGACGAACATCGAAAAAATGGGTGCGGTGTTCACGAGGACTGTGGCGTTGAGAATGGTGGTATCCTGCACCGAAGACACGAAAAAAATGAAGTGAAGCCCCAGAAAAATGCCTAGAATCGCCAAGTCCTTCAAATTCTGCTGCACGAGTTTGCGACTGAATGTTCTGCCTAAGAACAGAAGAATTATGGCTAAGGTAATTGCTGCGATGATGAGACGCCAGAAAGCGATGGAAAATACGTCGATGCCTTTCAAGAGTCTTATGAAGATGGCGGCTGTGCCGAAGAACACTCCGGCGGTTATGCCCTCGGTTAAAGCCATTCTTCTCGTTCGTTTCTGCATCTAGAAGTTTGCCTCAAGAACAGTGTTCTCTAAGACACCAATGCCTTCGATTTCTATTCTCACCACGTCGCCCTGCTCGAGAAACTTTGGTTGTGGCTTTAAAGCGAAGCCCACACCCTTCGGAGTGCCTGTGGCGATGATGTCGCACGGTTCCAAAGTCATCACTCGGCTTAGGTGATGCACGATTTCGTAGATGTTGAAAACCATGTTTTTCGTGGATGAGTTCTGCCGAAGTTCCTTGTTAACCCACGTGCGAATATGCAGGTTTGTCGTATCTTTCAACTGGTTTGCTGTGGTTATGCATGGTCCAATCGGGGCGAAAGTGTCAAAACCTTTACCTCTCGTCCACTGTCTGTCTTTGAATTGAAAATCCCGCGCTGATACATCGTTCAGAATCGTGAACCCGAAAATGTAATCTTTGGCTTCAGAAACCGAGACGTTTTTGGCTTTTCTGCCCATAACTATGGCTAATTCGGCTTCATAATCGAGTTTCTTCACGAAGGTGGGTTTGATTATGTTTTCCTTCGGTCCGATGATAGTTGTGTGCGGCTTGATGAAAATTATGGGTTCGTCGGGCGTTTCCGCGTGTTGTTCTCTGATGTGGTCTCTGTAATTCAAACCCAAACAGACAATTTTCGGAGGAAAAACGATTGGCGCCAGCAAAGTCACATTCCGAAGAGGTACAGAAGCTCGCTTGACCTCACTCTCTGCGGCGTTTTTGAGCAATCTTTCAGCTTTTTCAAGCCATTCTTTTCCACCTGGTATGAACTCTTCTATTCGCTGCGGAAATTTTTCCTTTAGACTCCTAGCCAAGCAGGGTAAACAAATCACTCTGTTGTCTAGCCAAATGCCATAGTTCTCTTCTTCTTTAACGCGATAGCGAACGAGCTTCACGTCAAACTCTTCCAGGTATTACTCCGATTGTTGTTACTGAGACGCCTCTTTTCTCAAGCTCATAGATGAAAGGGTTTATCCCAACCGAATCGCTTGCAACATGCCCTGTAACTATCAAGTTTCCAGTTTTCTGTTCCACTTTCAATTTGGCCAAGTCTCCAGCGCCCACATGAATGTACACCACAGTACCAATGCCATTTTTGAAGTATGTCTTGGCAATTTCATAACCGCCGTTCGTGCCGGCACCATGGGAAACCACAACTTTGCCAGAAGGGTTATCGGCTTTGCCGAGACGAATCTTTATTTTCGTAACGGCGTTTTTGAATTCGGGCAACTCGTTCAAGGCGGCAACTACGTCTTGCACCGCAGCGTCTTTTCCGATTTGGCTCTTGATCTGCTGTGCCATAATTCTTCTGCCAACTTCGTCTAGTGGCGTGTGAATGTTCATATAAGGCATTTTCAAAAGCCTTGCAACATCAACTGCGTGACCATAATTTTTAGTGTGTCCGTCCGATTCCAGCTCTTCGAGCTTTTTTCGAACAGCGTTTTCTGCCTCTTCCCGCGGAACACCAGCATCGACCATTTGCTGCACGTGTCTCTTGAAAACTTCATGAAAATTCACCATTGCAGATCCGCCTTGCGGATGGTGCGCAATCACAATATCATAACCTAACTGTTTCGCCAGTAAGAGTTCAGGAACGCCCGCGTCTATGCCGAACAGGACCTTGCGGACATCGTTACCACTTGCGTATATGGTGCTGTCTTCTGGGATTTCCTTTAACTCTGCAATTTTCAGGGCTAACTGCATAATTTCTTCAGTGTTCAGTTGTCCTCACCTAAGGTTTGGGTATACTTAGTAAGTTCATAGTTAAAAAAATAGAGGAGATTTTAGCGTTTTGCTATTCTATGCCCCAGCGTTTGGTTATCTTCACTATCAGGAAGATTACGAAGGCAACGATTATGAACGTTATCAGTGCCACTAAGAAGTCTCCGACGCCAAATATCTGTTCGAAGACTGTTACGCTGTAAGTAGACAGGTTTCCAAGACCAGGTATAGCCAAGCCTATTATCGGCAGTATTAAGTCTTTGACAAGCGCTTGGACTAAACCGCCCAGGTAGAGACCCATGATGAAAGCCACGGCGAGTCCTAAGACCTTGTACTTAAAGAGAAAGTCCACGAATTCCTTCCACAAACCCTTTGGCGGCGGTGATGCTGGTGGAGCAGGTTTCGGTTCTAAGAGTTCTCTGATCCGGCGCAGTTCTTCTAGTACTCTATCATCTTTCGACATTTTCCCTCACTGAACACATTTTTGGTTGGATATTGCTTATAACATTTAAAAGAACAGACGCGATGAGCGACCACTATGTTTATTTCGGAGCCATGCATTACACTTTTGAATTTTCACAGTAGCATGGATGCTGGAAAATCGCGATGTACGCTCTCGAAACCAAGAACCTGACGAAACGGTATGGGAAGGCGTTCGCCCTCAAAAACCTAGACTTCACTATGGACCAGAACGAAATCATGGTGCTCCTCGGACCCAACGGCTCGGGAAAAACTACACTGCTGCTTATCTTGGCTACTGTGCTCAAGCCGACTTCGGGGCAAGCAAGCGTCATGGGCTTAGACGTGACAACCCAGCCGAAACGGATACGTCAAACCATAGGCATAGCGTTCCAAGACGCGAGAGGTTTCTGGCGCCACAAACCCGCAGATATTTTGCGCTTCCATGCAAACGTGTGCGGCATCCCAAAAACAAAACGAGACGCCTTGATCGAGGAAGTGCTCAAAGACTTGGAACTCTGGGACGCACGGAACAAACTCTTCATGCACCTCTCAGGCGGACAAGCCAAACGCCTCGAAGTTGCCAAGGTTCTGGTTCAACGACCAAAATTCGCCATAATGGACGAGCCCACGAGTCAGGTGGATCTGCGAGGAAAACGTGAAATTTGGTCACAGATCCTTAGGCTGCGCGAAGAAGGTTCCACTATACTGGTCGCCACGAACGAGGTTCGCGAGGCTGAATACTTAGCCAACCGTGTGACCATCTTGGACCAAGGAAAATTCGTCGTGTGCGACACCGTAAGACAACTGAAGGACAGTATCGCAGGCGGTGACATAGTTGAACTAGAAACTGACACTCAAGACAGCCAAACTCTAGAGCAAGAGCTAGGTCGAATAGAAGGAACCGTTAAAATAGCCAAATCGGCTGAGAACCATTTCAAAGCATACGTTTCTATGGCAGAATCTTGGGTTCCACGAATGACCGACCTGTGCTACCAGAATAACACACGCATTCTATCTATCCGAGTTACAGAGCCATCCTTAGACGATGTCTTCTTGCACTTCACTGGACGAGTTTTAAAGGGTGAGTCAGATGAGTAGCGTACTGCGCCTCGTCTGGTTCGACTTAAAACCAGAACTTAAGCCACCTGTCTGGATAGTCGCGGAGTGGACCACTTTTCTAATTCAGATAGGCATCTACGGCGCAATCATCTCACAACTAGTAACTGGAATAGATAATTATCGTCAGTTCTTCGCCGTCGGCGTGGTGATAATGCTAACATTCGACATGGGCACTCACACGGGGCGACATTTCGTTGAAGACGCGCACGAAGGTCGACTACCCTACCTTCTCAGTCTTCCGATTTCAAGGTCAGAACTGTTCTTAACCATCGCGTTGCAGGGCGGCGCTGAACTTGCGTTGATGTTGGCTGTTCCATTAACTGTCACTTTGCTAATCATAGGAAACCTTACTTGGGTATCGGTGACCGCGGTTATATTGACTCTGTTCTGGCTGGGTTTTGGAGTGGCAAGTCTGATGTTGGCTCTCTCTTTCATAGCCTTCAAGTCGTCTGATTTATACTCGGCAATTGTCACAGGTTTAAGCGCCATAATAATACGCTTCAGCACAGTGCTCTACCCCTTCATCTTCCTGCCCGCCCAATATGCCACGGCAGCAACTCTCAGTCCACTCACATACGGCTCAGACCTAGTTCGCCTGCTCCTAGGGTTTAATCCAAGTATTCTAATGAATCCACTCTATGCGGTGAGTGTGCTTGCTGCCTTGTCGGTCAGCACTTTAGGCTTGGGCTTGTTCCTCGTCCAAAGACTCGTCGAAGGAGTGAAGAGCGGATGAGCGAGCTAAGCATCGTTTTAAAGCTGGCACGGAACGATTTTTCCTATTTCTTCAGGACAAAATGGCTCATGGCAGTACTTCTAAGTCTCAACCTATCGGATATGCTCGTCGTGGCGCTCGTTTACAAGCGGATGATGACTTTCAACTATTTCTCTTACTTCGTGCCCGCAGTCATAATCATGGGGCTTTTCGCCGCTTCCTTGGACACTGGAAGACGAGTTTGGCTAGCGCTCCGCGAAGGCGTAATTCAATATGAGCTCTCTCTGCCGGTAAGCACACAAGGCATCGTATTCGCATACCTAATAGCCGGAGGAGCAGCCGCCATGGTTTACTCAACCAGCCTCATGATAATAGCGCTAATCGTCCTCCCCGCCCAATCAATCCTGAGCGCATTTATGCTGCTTCCCTTCCTGTACGTTCTCGCTATGGGACTCGCAGGCCTAGCCGCCGCACTTGCTGCCGTAGCGTCAACGCATGGAGAGTTTTTCTTTGCCTTCCAAAATATCATGCAAGGCACGCTTCTAACGTTAAGCACGGTCTACTATCCAATCGACGTTATCAAAAACGTTCTGCCGCCTATCTTAGTTACTGTTGTCGTTGCAAATCCACTAAGCCTAGCAGCAGAGGCACTCAGGCAATTCACTTTCGCTGGTTCCGCCATTGAACTCGGCTTTTTGGCAAGGATATTTCTCGCGAGCGTGCCATTCACTATCGTAGGCGCAGTTGCATATCTCTGGGTGCTGCGTAAAATCCAAAAAGAAGGAAAACTCTAAAAACTCTAGGATTATTGCTGCAGCGTAACTGTCGCATATTCTTAAATATACCATTCCAAAAAGAGTCTTGCGCATAAGCATCTTTAAAGAGAAGAAGAAACACATCTAAACAGCTACACATCCAAAGCATTAAAGCGAGTGAGAGAATGAAGAAGAAAGAGGCCCAATCAGACCCGAAAATGAGGTTTGATTACAGTAGTTCCCAAATTTTGGGAATTATATTTCCAGCGATCTACGCGGTGGCTTTGGTTGTTTTTTGCTTGGTGTATAATGTGTTTCCTGGACCAGAATTCTTGGTTTTATGTTTTCTGATTTATGCCGCGTACAACAAACGCAGCCGGCACTTCGTAAAAGACTGGGCTCCCTTTGTCTTGTTGTTTTTGTCATACGAGGCTATGTTTGGAATGGTTGGCAATTTGTCTCGTATTGTTCATGTGGTTGAGCCCATTAATGTCGATATGCGAATTTTTGGTGCCATTCCTACTCT
>DATKLC010000109.1:0-1798 GCA_035542635.1 Candidatus Krumholzibacteriaceae bacterium
CCATAGGTGTTAACTTAAGAAATTACAAAAAGCGGTCTTCGGGCCGCTTTTTTCTTGCATAGAGCCGATAGCATCTTATATGCTATCGGTACAAAGGAGGATAGCCACATGAGAACAAAGCAAAGTGTTGAGCAGTTAAAACAACAGCTTCTGAACATTGGACCGGTCCTACCTGGCAGCATCAGCGAGCAGTGGAACGTATGCGGAACGCCGGGGTGCAAATGCAAAGACACTGCTAATCCCAAAAAGCACGGTCCCTATTATCAACTCAGCTTCAGTGTCGGAGGTCGCAGTTCATCCATGTTCATAAAGAAGGAGGATATCGCCGAGGCTCGGAAGCGTTTAAAACGCTATCAGGAATTCAAAAAACTGACCATGGATCTGGTTCAGGCCTATGTGGATCTGGTACGGGCAGAGGGATTCAGGAGGGGCATGCATGATAGATGAACTCTTGAAGGTCTTTAAAAAAAACACTTGATGCGTGGGGACGGCAAACGGGGTTCATTCGGCGTAAGAAGATTTTAAGCGCCGTTGATTTCCTGGCGTTGATGACGGTAGGGCAATTGGGTATGAAGCACCCTTCTTTGGCCGGAATGGTCGAGGCCGTAAAGGTAGCGATAAGCAGGGAGGGGATGCATCGTAGGTTTACAGGCACTGCAGTAACCTTTATGAGAAGGTGCGCCGAGTTTGTTTTGAAACAAAAGGCATCCGAGATGATCCGACTCCAGTCAAAAACCTTTCACCGGTTCAAGCGGATTCTTATCTTTGACAGCACAAGCTGGGATATACATCCGGCATTAAGAACTATCCTCCCAGGCTATGGTGGCGGGGCATCCGATGCAAACTGCAAAGTGCAGGCCTGTTATGAATATAAGGGTGGTGAGCTTGCGTTTTTCGAGATTACGGCAGGTACCATTCCGGACAATGTTTACACTGCTCAGCTGACCGCACATCTTCAGCCAGAGGATTTGATTCTCTTTGATCTTGGCTATTTCTATACGAAGACGTTGCGGGATATCGATAGGATCGGTGCATACTTTCTCTGCAGGTTTTTTGTAGGTACAGCTCTGCTGGACCCCATTACCTTGATGCCTGTTGATCTGCTTGACACCTTGAGAAAAATGAAGGGCGATTTTCATCATATGAAGGTTCTTATGGGCAGTCAACACAGGGGGCTTCAGGTTATCTGCAGGCTTGTATGTTTGAGAGTCCCTCAGGAGATAGCAAACGAGCGGCGCAGGAAAATGAGAAAAGCCATGCTAAAAAAGAGAAAACGGGAGCCGAGCAAATATCACCTGCAGATGGCCGACTGGACGCTCATGGTTACGAATACGCCGGAAGAATGGCTGTCCCCTGAGACGGTCCGTCCCCTCTACAGTCTCAGATGGCAGATCGAACTACTGTTTAAGCAGATCAAGACTGTTCTGTGCATACACAAATCGAATACCGGCAAGGAAAACCGCCTGCTCTGTGAAATATACGGCAAGCTGATTATGGCGGTCTTGATCCATCGTATCCATGCTGATATCAACATCAGACTTTGGAATACCAGGCGTAGGGAACTCAGTATGGAAAAGCTTTATAAACGGATTCAGGAGCGTGCCTTCATTATCCTTGACCTGCTTCTCATATCCCGAAAAAAGGCTATAACCTATCTTCACTATGAGATTCCACGCCTGATCAAAAGCTGCCTGAAATCCCGCCAGCGATCTCGACGAACTTCGCTTGAGACAATCGAATACGGCCAGCTTAAAGCGGCATCGGCTATGCGCGATGCCGCTTAAGTTAACACCTATGG
>DATKLC010000110.1:0-1873 GCA_035542635.1 Candidatus Krumholzibacteriaceae bacterium
TCTTGTATCTCGCCCCAATACTTGTGCATCTTCTGCGCTCCTAATGAGTGAGTATAGGATACTGTTTTTAAGGTAATCGAAAATATACCAGATACCAAAACACGACTTCGGTGCAAGCAGATGCGAAAGATTGGTGCGTTCATTTGTGTCGAAGGCTTAGACGCCAGCGGAAAAACCACGCAGTCCAAGTTTCTGGTGAAAAATCTCAGAAGGAAAGGATTTAATGCGATTTACACCACTGAACCTAGCAAGGGACGTATTGGACGGTTGATTAGGAGGCATGTGCTTCTCGGAGAGAATCGTCTCTCTGTCGTCTTAGAGGCTCTGCTCTTCTCGGCTGACCGAATAGACCATTTGGAACGCGAAGTCATGCCTGCTTTGAAGGATAAGAAAATCGTGGTTTCAGACCGTTATCTCTACTCGTCGCTTGCCTATCAAGGCGCGGCTGGGTTGGATTTAAAGTGGATTGAGGAAATCAACAGGTGGGCAGTGAAACCCGACCTAACCGTATACATCGATATTCCGCCTGAGGTTGTGTTGCAGAGGTTGAAACGAAAGAAATCTGTGATGGAAACACTACACAATCAGGAAAGGGTAAGAGACATCTACCTCAAACTCGTAAAGGCGCATAATCTCCGCATGATTGACGGAAACAAACCGAAAGCAAAAGTCGCAAAAGAAATTCTTCAAGTGGTCACAGCCTTTCTATCGGCACAGGATGCATGAGCGATTTCAAACGCAACGGTGTGGCTTTCATCTTTTCCAGTTCGTTGTTTACTTGTTTCGTGAGAAATTCAATTAGTTCTTCAAGGGATAAGCGCTGCGTGCCCTTCTCGTGAAAAACTCTCAACTGCACCTGAGGTTTTCGAAAAATGAACCTGAGCATGTAATTGTCAAACTTCAGCGGCTGCCGTTTGCCGCCATTCGACACGTGATATTTAACTATGCACAAAAAATCGGTGTAAGACAGGTTTTCCTTTTTTGCCAAACTCTTCCTGAAACGTTCAATCTCTTCCGCGTCTAGATAGTTAAAATTCGCACCCTCTGCAATGCCGAATTCAAAACCGATTCTGCAGCCGATTTTTGTCGGAGCGATGGCGCTCAGGTCGAATTCCTGACTATTCAGACTATAAGCCGTTGCCACGATGGCCTTTTGAAGCGTCTCAGTGGAAGTCGCGCAGGTAAAGTCTGCTTTGGCGTGGGGGAAAACCGGAAAGTCTTCGTAGAAGCCGAGCAATTTTTATCGCTTCTTGGTTTTTCTGACTTTTTCTAGGGTTTCCAGCAGCGTATTTAGCGTGTCGCTGAGTTTTTGGAGTTGGTCAATGTCCTTTTCTTCTTCGATTCTTTTTTGGATGTCTTGTATCTTGGACATCAGCGTGGCTTCCAAGCTGCTCATGGTCAATGCGCTCGTGGCTTGTTCGGGTGTTTCGCCTTCCTTGACTACTATGACACGTTTTTCGCATTGTGCACAATAGAGCTGACCATCCTTTAGTCTGAAAAGCGGTGAGGCGCACGCTGGACACGCGAGTTCGGTCAGTGTTGCGCCATTTTTGAGCAGGTTTGCCATGTTCTTGATTTTTGTTGGCTTTTTTGAGGACAAGTTTAAAACCTCAGAGAATACAATAAGTAGGAGACATAATAATTTGAGTGTTGCTAAAGCCTCTCTCTTAACAGGAGTGTGCATATGCCTTGGTGGGTAAAAAGAAGTTGCAGGAGTACGAAGACCGTATCGCGCAAGCCCTGATTGTCTTAGGACAAGTCAGCGAGGATAACACAACCCCACGCAACATCAGACGCGCCGCGAAAGAATCCTCAGAAGCATTGCAAAACACGGAGCTCACATATGCGGTTAGATCGTCCAACGCCATCTCCA
>DATKLC010000111.1:0-5150 GCA_035542635.1 Candidatus Krumholzibacteriaceae bacterium
CAGATACTTAATAGATGTGGGTAAAGCTTTTTTAGGTAAATCCTAGTCTATCCCTTCTCGGCATGCCTTGGTAGTATAGCTCGGTTAGTATAAGCGGCTGTCGCCCGCTGGACCCGGGTCCAAATCCCGGCCAAGGCGCCATTTCCTCTTAAGGAGTTTATCCGTGGCATAATGCATATACGGCTCGTTGAAATCTTCTTGTTGTTTGGAGTTGACGTATTGAAGAACACTGAAAGTGAAGGCAATGCAGAGGAAATCATGAAAAACCCAAAGACGTTGCGGGAGCTTTTGGCTGGTGTCAGTTCAGGAAACCCAAAGACAAAATTCTGGTCTGCTAAGACTTTAAGGACGATAAGCGAAAGAAAACCAGAGATTTTGTATTCTGAATGGAAATTTTTTGTGGATCTCCTCGACAGCGAAAACAACATTGTCAAATGGAATGCTATGGACATAATTGCGAACCTGACAAAAATAGACTCGCGCAACAAATTCGACAGGTTGTTCAAGAAGTTCTACGGCTACCTTCACGAAGGAAGCCTAATCACTGCTGGCCACGTTGTCGACAATTCAGCCAAAATAGCACTGTCAAAGCCTCACCTTCAAGAAGCAATCACCAAAGAACTCCTGAAAGTAGAAAAAATTCCTCTTCCCACAGAAGAATGCAGAAACATCCTCATAGGCAAAACGATAAACGCCTTCCAAGCCTACCACGATAAAATCAAGAATAAAGACGAAATAATCCCATTCGTAAAAAGACAATCGCACAATTCCAGAAACGCAACCAAAACTAAAGCTGAAAGATTTCTGAAAAAACTGGAAGAACAATAGAAAAACAGATTTTTCAAAATACTTTTTATGTCTCCTCCGACGTCATTAAGTGAAAGGAAGTTGAATATTATGGAGTTTAAAGGAAGTCAATCTGAAAAGAATTTGCTCGCAGCGTTTGCAGGCGAATCTCAAGCGCGGAATCGGTACACTTTCTTCGCTAGCGTAGCCAAAAAAGAAGGCTATGAGCAGATTTCCGCTATTTTTCAGGAGACCGCTGATAACGAAAAAGAACACGCACAATTGTTCTTCAATCATCTCAAAGGGGGAATGGTAGAAATCCAAGCTGCATACCCTGCAGGAGTTACCGCTACAACAGCTCAAAACCTGCTAGCCGCGGCAGAAGGCGAAAAACTAGAATGGGGAACGCTCTATCCCAACTTTGCAGACGTCGCCCAGAAGGAGGGCTTCAGAGACGTCGCAAGCACTTTCCGTATGGTCGCAAAGGTGGAAGCTTATCATGAACGCCG
This sequence comes from Candidatus Krumholzibacteriaceae bacterium, assembly GCA_035542635.1. GTDB lineage: Archaea > Thermoproteota > Bathyarchaeia > Bathyarchaeales > SOJC01 > DATHCB01. The sequence continues at coordinate 1,296 of DATKLC010000111.1, forward strand.
CTACCGAAAGCTGTTAGCCAACGTGGAAAGTGGACACGTGTTCGACCGAGACAAGCCTACCATGTGGAAGTGCCGAAACTGCGGCTACGTCTTCGAAGGCAAATCCGCACCTGAAAAATGTCCAGTTTGCCTGCATCCGAAAAGCTACTACGAACTCTGGTGCGAAAACTACTAAACCAACCTCTCTTTTTCTTTTTCAAACGTCCTTACTTTCCCGTTTTGTAACGTACAGAATATCCTTATACAAAGCGTAGCCCATTTTCTGAAACAACCCCACAGACTTATCGTTCGGCAATTCGATTAGCGCACAGAAGATTTTTGCTCCATGCTTCTTTAGCGTTTTCTCGGCTTTTCTCACCAGTTGCTCTGCGACTCCTTGCCTTTGATACGCGGGGTCTACGGCTAGGCGGTTTATCCAGCCCTTCATACGACTCTCATAACTGGCAATGACCACGCCTACCAACTTGTTTCCATGAAAGGCACCGAGATAAAACTCTGGGAATAGTTCCATCTGTTTCGCCGTGTTTTCTCGGCTGTCTCTGCCTTTCGGCTTGTACGGCAAGCCTGCACGTTCCCAAACTTTGGTCATAGAGTCGTGATCCTTAATCGTCAATCTTCTTATCTCTGCTTTCGTCATATTTTTCACCCAAATTAGTCGATTATTTTCAGCGCGAGTTTTTCTTTGCTGTGGCTGAACACTGCAACATTGTTCTCATTCAGATACGGAAACGTGACAATCATTATTATCCTTCCAAACGAATGATGCAAATCCACAAGCGAAGGATCCAGAGCGCCCGATGGATGCGAGTGAACGGTGCCGACTAGTGAAAAGTCCATGGGTAACATGTGCGCTTGGAAGCCCGTGAATCCTCTTCCGTGAACGGCCAAAGGAGGCACTAGCAGGTCTGTTATCGTGATTTGATCTTTGCTCTTTTTCCCGCGTAGCAGTAGCAACATTTCCCGCGGGTGCATGGATGCCGCGTTTCTTAGAATGTGGCTTAGTATGTCCTTTTTTATGTACACCGTGCTCATAGGCGGTTCAGGCTCTAGAAAGGGAAAAATATTCGTCTTACGATTAGAATGTTTCGATGCAAAATGACTCGATGGCGACTGTTAAAGCTGGAAACATACGATGCCGCGACAAACATGGCCATAGACGAAACCATCCTCCGTTCAAGGATACGAGGCAAAGCGCCCAATACTATTCGATTTTACCGTTGGACTCCTTCGGCTGTTTCGATCGGTAAATTTCAGAACGTGCATAATGAAGTTAACTTGGAGAATTGTGAGAAGTACGGCGTGGATGTTGTGCGCAGGATTACGGGCGGCGGCGCCGTTTACCATGACAGTCAAGACGAAATCACGTACAGCGTAGTCGTTGGCAGAGAGGACCTCAGAACCGAGGATGTCACGGCGGCGTACAACAAAATATGCAACGGACTGACAAACACGCTTGACCTACTGGGCGTGAAGGCGGATTTTAACCCTGGTGACCCCAAAAACTGTCCGAACATCACTGTGAATGGGAGGAAGATTTCTGGAAGCGCTCAGTCCTTTAAGAGTGGCGTTGTCTTACAGCATGGGACTCTGTTGTTGAGCGTCAATTTGGAGAAGATGTTCACGTACCTGCGCGTCCCTTGGGCAAAGACTTGCATGGAAATCGTCAACGTAGCCGAGAGAAAGATAACCTCGCTAAAAAAAGAGCTGGAAGCAGAAATAGGCATAGAACAGGCTTATGCGGCGTTGGTTAAAGGTTTCCAAAACGCTCTAGAAATGGACCTTTCCGAGAGTGTATTAACCCCCGAAGAGAAGGAAACCACGGCAAAACTGCGCACAGAAAAATTCGCCAACAAGAATTGGACATTCTTGGGCGCGTGGACCAATAAGGTTTAACGGTTATAGCCAGTCGCTTATTCTTTTTTCGGGTTTTTCGAGTTTTATGCCCATGGGTGCCAACGTTTGGCTCAGGGCGGTTGTCATGTTTCTGACGTAGTCTTCGATATTGATTTCCCGAACGCTCTTCACTTGTTCGGCTGGTTTCACGGTGAAACTCTTGCCTCTGTATATGAACGGTTTGACCTTGATGAAACGCATTACGTCATTTCTCTTAACTTTCACGCCCGCCTCCTGCAACTGCACTGCACATTGATAGGGCTGAGGCGTGACATTTAATGCTAGACGCTCGTTCGGGTCGAAGAAAAGCTGCACCGAGTAGATCAAATCTTCAAGCGGCACCTTGCTCTGTTTTATGTCTTCGTTGGCTTGTTTGACCGCTGTGACTATTCTTTTCTTTGCCTCTTCGTATTCTTCCAAGTTTCGCACGTTGGCTAATTCTTTCACGCAATCTTGGAACACTCTCTGGATGAATCTGGGCGAGTTGGACTTGATGGCGGTCAAACCTTTCAAATCGGGTGTGCCGTCGGGCAGTATGCCGAAATAAGCTTTCTTGGCGGCTGGAAGTACGCATAAGGAATACTGTTTCTCTATAGCCAGGTCGAGTTTGAGTTTCTCCTTCGCAGTCTTCAGCAGCCATTCCACTTGACCGGGTTGTGGGTTGTCGAGAAATATAGAGTCCGTATCTCCATATGTTGGGTGCATTCCCTGTGCTTTCGCCATGTCCCATGTGGTCTGTAATGCCCAGCGTCCATAGCCTGTGATGCACTCGGCTAAAGGCGGACAGGCAAGTCCGTGGATTCTCACAGTAACGCCATAGCTGGAGACGCTGAGCAGTTTCAGAAGCTTAGCCAAGGCTTGGGCGTTTCGTCTTTCCTGTTCCGATATCGTGGGGTCTTTGCCGAGGGGCTTGAACCATCTTATGCGGAGGTCTTTTATGGCGCCGACGAGGATGGACCAGAAGCCTCTTCGTTTTGTGCATACCCAGTGGTCTTCGCATTCGTTTATGCGGTTGGTCTTGCACTCTTCGTGTGGGCAGTTGACGGTTTCGTAGGATAAGTTGTAGCTGTCGATGACGCTTGGGTATAGGCTCTCGAAATCGCATACGACCGTGTTGAAGTAGGTGCCCGCTTCGGGCTGAACAGTTAACGCACCTGGAACTCGGTGTGTTTCCAAGCCTCTGCGCAACTCAGTTGAGGTGGGGATTAGGATGTTGTTCTTTCTCAGGTGGGCGTAGATTATAGATTTTAGCCAGTCGCTTACTCTGTGACTTCCGTAAGCCATGGTAACTGGAACATTGGCTACTCTTGCTAACGTAAACGCGTGAAGTAGCCGTTCGGGGTCGATTTCTTTCAAGCCCAATAATTCAGGCTTAACAGTTGGTATGGGTTGTTGAATTAGGCTGAACCAGTGCTTAATCTGGGAGTATTTCTGGGTGTCAATAGTTTTTGTGTCTGCGAACGTGTTTTCAAATTTGTTCTCAAGTTCTGGGGTTATGCTGTTAGCCGTGACTAGTTGGTTGCCGCTATTTGTGTATGCTGCGCCAAAGGTTAGGTTGTGGTCATAAACGTAGCTTTGCGTGTATTCTATCTCGCTTTCCCACACTTTGTCAAAGAGTTTGGGTGCTTTGTTGGGAGCGTCTAAGGTGTAGACCGTGACTTTTGTTAATTCTTTCCATTCGTTAGTGAACAAGTCTCGTTTTTGGACGACTTGAGTTTCGCCGTAAAGGCTTCTAATTCCTTCCTCGTCTGTCTTGGATAATGGATGCGGAAGATAGAAGTAAGGTTTGTAATCTGCGTCCTTGGTCTCGTGCATTTCGCTCGTTTGCGCGTCGTAGAATCTCAATGCAACGGCTCTTCCCTCAGTTCTCGCGTTGAGGAGATAGTAAAAACTCAAAGTTGTCCTTCACTACGGTTGAGATTGAATTTTGTCAAAAATAACTGTTTCTGAAGGTTATATCTG
>DATKLC010000112.1:0-7627 GCA_035542635.1 Candidatus Krumholzibacteriaceae bacterium
CCTTCAATGAGCAAAAGCTCGGTCAATTTACGGGTTTTCTTTACCTCGCCTGAAACTATGGCGCCTGACAGTTCGTCCAAGAGTTTCATGTTTGTCATTGTGCGGCAAGTCCTATGGAGCGTTTGAGCACTTCAACGTTGATTTCGCCCGCCTTGTAGACGGTTCCAGTTTCAAGATTGTTAACCACAAGCACGGCTGGAGCAAATAGAAGAGAGTCTATCTTGTAAAAGTCGTTGTTGGCTTGTTTGAAGATTTCTTTGAAGGGCTTCCCATACTGCCGCGAAGCTTTCGAAGGAGCTTTGTCCACTATGGCTCTTAGTTTTTCATCGTCCTCACATCGCAGAGCGCAGTAGACCACGCCACCGTAGAGGATTACATCGTTAGTCCTGCCCATGGCATCTGCAAACTTCGGATGCACGGGCGCCACGGGTGCAGAACCCCAAGCATAATCAATGACGTTAGCGTCTAAGCCCAATTTCGTTAACTTGTGTATTCCCGTCTCGATAACTCGTCCAGAAATCTGCACACACCCGGAAATGCTAGTTGTCGGAGTTAGAATAATGGAAAATTTACTCGGCTTAACTCTGCACTCTGAAGCCAATTTCTCAACCAGTTCTTCAGGCGGCTTCTTCCCTGCCTCCAACACGATTACAGCCGTGTCTGCTTTGTCTTTATAGCCTATCTCATCAAAGATTTCCTTCGGCCTCAAAGCAAGCGCGCGTGCTGGACCAGAACCCAATGCAAAAAAATCGTCACTTTTTACCTGCCAACCTGCAAACTGCGAGCCTAGTATTGCTATGGCTGGATGGTCGGTTTGGACAAAAATAGTTAGGAGTTCTAGGTCGCTGTACTGTTTTGGGAGAATTTTTGCTTTGCCGTAGCCGCCCATGCAGATTTCGGTTATTATTCTGCCAGCAGAGAAACTGCCTTTCGCTTGGATTCCCGCGTCGATTATAGTGGCGCCTGATCGTGTCTTTGATGTGATAACTCCATATTCATCGGCGTTGTCGCAGAGTTTCTCTACCAATTTGTAGGCGGCACGGTTCACGCTGAGCATGTGTGGTATTAGGCTACGGAGAAAATATAAAATGAACGGAATTCAAGGCTTAAGGGTTACAAGTATTTTTCGTAAAAACTCAGTTGCGGATTCTTCGCTTGGGCTATGTAGAGTTTTCCGCCGCCTTTCTCGGCGTTATCTCCTGTGAATAAGTAGAACGGTCCCTGCACTTCTTCACCGTCTACTTTGACTTTCTTCTTAATGTCATCTATGGAGAAAGTGGGAAGCACAGAAACCGAATAGCCAGATAACACGATTTTTCCGCCAGTCATACTCGCGCCTGCACGCCCTTCCGAAGTACCCTGAACAAAGATTGTCCCCTCGTGCATGTGCATACCGACGAATTGCCCAGCGTTGCCATAGATTTTGATCAACCCATTCCGCATGAAACAGCCAACTTCGTTTCCTGCGTTTCCATGGATTATTATTGTTCCGCCTCGCATTCCCTTCGTACTTCCACGGTAGGCAGCGCCAACATAGTCACCTGTGTTTCCCTTTATTGTTATGTTTCCGCCCTTCATCATGGCGCCAAGCCACGAACCTGCGTCACCTGCGACTGTTATGTTTCCGCCCTTCATTTTTTCGCCTAAATGCAGCCCAACGTCGCCTTCGATTGTTATTCCTCCGCCACTCATGCCTTCACCGATTCGTTTGACTCTCCGCAGGTCACCACTGATTTGGATGCCCACCTCGTTTGCTGTCTTGCCACCGTCTCCGCTGATTTCAAAAAGTTCGCCCAGCAAACGTTTCTTGTTTCCTTCCCAACCTTCCAGCGCCTTGATTTCCTCTATAGTTTTGGCTGCAAAGGCATCGGGAGTAATGCATGTCGCGTCTACTGGCACTTTAAAGGCATTTTTTGGACGAAGTAGAATAGTCATTGCTACACCTTTGCTTGCACATGGATGGGCGCTGAAACTGCAAGATGATGCTCTGGCACCGTGTAGTTTTCATATTGCACCGTGTAGTATTTCTTGAAATTCTCCTGAAAAATAGAAAGAGTTTCGTTCGCCGCAGCCTTTGTTTCTACATCAACCCAGAAAGTTTTTCCTTCCACGCTCTTGACGATTTCTCCATTTTTAACGACTACTTGTCCATTCTTTATCGTGTATGCAGCGTTTTGGAAGGCTCTACGAATCCTACGCGGATACTTGCTTAAATCTGTCTTTTCAGGATTCAAACCGTATATCGCCAAATCTGCGTCTGCGCCTAAACCCAAATGACCCTTGTTCCGCAAGCCTAACGCTTTCGCTTGCCCAGCACGGGTAGCGATTGCGATTTCATAAGGTGTGTACTCTCTGTCGATGGTTGACAGCAAACTTTTGCTCTGTGCCTTTCTGTTGATTTTTTTCATCATTCTTTCTCTGGCTTTCTTGCTCATCAGCCACGAAATGATTCTCGGATACGCAATGAATGGTCCAGCGTTTGGGTGGTCTGTTGTGAGATAGATTTTCCACGGATCTTTTATGAGCAAGGCAAGCTCGAGCGCTATCGACCATTGCGTGGCATGAACGTAGCTTGAGCGTCTGTAGTGGAAGGGTACCACGCCTGAGCTGGTTTCGGTTTCCACGTCGCCGTTGATCCATTTGTTTCCTGTTAGCTGATAGAGGATGAACTGGAACGGGCCGTCAGCGGTCATCGTGGTCGTGTCAGTGAATATTACTTGACCCATGTCAAGTGTGACGTGATTGTGACCATTGACATAATTTGTGATTTTTTCGGCGGCAGATTCGAATGTGCGCCAATTAGCCGCTTCACCAGCAAAAGCGCTAAACTGGCAATGCGTAATGTGAATGATCGGCTTGTTATCATTCGCTAGGTCTTCGACGCACCTCATCGTCTGCAGTGTGGTTTCGTAATTTCCGGGCTTGCCCAGATTATTGGTGTGAACATGAATGGTGTGCGGCAGATTCAGCATTCGATTAACCTTACACAAGCCACGAATTATTTCTCTCGGAGTAATACCAAAATTGGGAACAGGGTCATCGATGTTGCGCACGTTCTTTCCAAAGCCCCAGGCTTCTAGCCCGCCTGGATTGACTATTTTAATCGCATAGCCCTTTGTTGCGTTCAGTTCCCACGCGATGTATGCGGCGCATTCTTCAAACGCTCCATCACGGAGGGTTTCGAGTACCTTCCAAGAATCGCCCAGAAGCGGATACGTTGCCTTGTCAATTATGGGCGTGTCGTTTAATTCCTCATGCGTGTGCCTCGCCTTGAGCGGTGGCATGGCGGGATCCATCACTGTGGTCCAGCCCATCCGTGCATAACGATAGCCCGTTGTGAAAGTTGATGGAATGGAATAGCCGACGCCTGAACGTGTTTTGGCAGTTTTGGATTCCACGTCTTTATAGTGATCTTCTGGACGTAGCATTCTGCCCATGTTGACCTTTGCGCCTGCGATGTGCGAGTGGATGTCCACGCCGCCGGGCATCACGATCATGCCAGAAGCATCTATTTTTTTAACGTGTTTTCCTGTGACTTTTTCAACGATTTTGCCGTCTCTTATGGCTATGTCCATTTTTTCTCCGTCGACACCGTTCAATGGATCGTAGACGAATCCATTTTTGACAAGAAGCTCCGCCACAGCTATGTCTCCTTGGCTGCTTTTTTGAGTCTACGGACTTCTTTGAGGATTCTCTGCAGGATTTTTTCGTCAGACAGGCAATTTCGGGATGGTTTTACAACCTTTTTCAATGGTAGTGGCACGCTGTCCATGCGGTAAGCAGTGCCTTCGGCTTCAATGCCTACAAACGCGCTGGGTAAGACAACATCAGCCATCAGCGCGGTTGCGCTTTTTTCTGGATCGATAACTATGAGTGGGTTTTTTACGAGGTTCTGTGCGGCGTTTTTTGGAAAGTTTGCAACCGGGTCTGAGGCTATTACCAGTGCTGCGTCGGATTCGTCTCTGGCTAGTATGTCAACTGTTGAGGTTTCGCCTGGATTATACTTGGGGTAGCCTTGGGAGAAGTCAATGGCGAAGGGGTAGCCTGTTTGCCACAGGAAAACCGTGTTAGCGCCTGTGACGTTGAAGTGGCCGCGCATGGGCATGATGACGAATTTTGTGCGGAAGTTTAAATCTATTGTCAAGGCCAAGGCTGCGTCGATGTTGCGGTGCTTGCCTACGCTCATGGTTAAGCCCACGCCGAAGAAGAAGATGCCGAATTTGCAGTTTATCATTACATCTACAACTTTTTCCAGCACATCAACTGGAACGCCCGCAACTTGGTCAACTTCGAGTTCTTCGTTTTTGACGAGCATGCGCATGGCTTGGAGTAGCTCGTAATCTTTGTTGGGCTCTACTTGGATGAAGTAATCGGCGAATTCTGCGGAGCGTGTTCTTCGCACGTCGATTACTATGAGTTTTCTTTCTTCCTCCATCTCCAGCATCGGTGGGATTTGATGCCCAGTGATTGGTGGGATGGAGGCTTCTTCCATTAATACGAGTTTGGAGGCGCGGGCTAGTTTCTTCTCGCTTATTACTCCGCGGAGTCGTGAAACGTAGCGTCGCCATTCGCTTGGTTCGAATCTTCCGTCAGTGAAGGCTGTGTAGCGTTCCAAGTGTCTTGGGTGTGCGCTATATGGGTCGCTTCCCCAGTAAACGATTAAGTCGGCGCGGTGTCGTATCTGCCCCAGAGTGCATGTTGAGATTCCCTGGTCTTGTATGCTAAGTATCGATGGCCCATGGCAAACGGATGACGTGTTGTCGATTACGCCGCCTGTTTCTTCTGCCAATTCAACGCCGAAGCGTATGGCTTCGCAGCTTGTGCTACTCCAGCCGTAAAGCAGTGGATATTTTGCTTCTGCTAGGATTTGGGCGGCTTTTTTTATGGCTTCGTTCCATGTGGTTTCGACGAGTTCGCCGTTTTTTCGTATTTGGGGTTTTGTGTTTCTGTGGTGTGTGTCTGCGTAGCCGAGGAATTTTGCTTCGCCCATGGCGCAGGCGTTTTTTACGTCGGTGATTTTGTTGTTTTTTATGGTTAGTTCTATGTCGTCGCAGAATGTGCCGCATACGGGGCATGTGACGTTTTTAATTGTGGGCATTTGGCGGTTGTTTCCTGAAGGTTTGTTCTAAGAGTTCTTGTAAGCTTAAAACGCGCTCTGTGGACGTTGCGGGTTCTATTTCTGCTGGTATGCCTTTGTATGAGGGCATTCCTGTTCCGTGAGTGGCGGGATTTACGATGGTGTTTACCCATGGGCCGTATGGCATGTAGATGATTTTTGGGTGTGGTCCGCGTTTGGATTCTATGGCTTTCACTGTTACTGTGCCGTGTTCTGTGGATACTTTGACGTTTTCGCCGCCTTTGATGCCTAGTGTTTTTAGGTCTTCAGGGTCGATTTCGCATGTGGCGACGTTTTCATAGTATTCTTGGCTGGTTTTGCCGTGTTCTTTGCTTGTGCCTTGGCTGATTGTGCGTCCGCTAATTAGTGTGACTTTGATTTTTGCCATGGGTTTTCCTCTAGGTTTGATTGAATTTTAACGTGTAGATGCGTATTAATGTATTGAATTTTTGGGTTCGTATATATCGATTTTCGATACATGTCAGATGGGGGAATGTGGGTTTATTTGGTTTAGTTCTATATTATTTTTCTAGAACAATTTTCCGTTTAGAGCAGGAATGGAAGTGCGTCGTGTTGGGAAAGGGTGTCGCTGTTTGGGTGTTTGGTTCGTTGACTTTTTTGGCCGTTTTGCATGTTTTGGAGGCGTTTTTCGCCTTGACTTTGAATGGTTCCATTGTCTTGCTTCGGCTCTATCCCTTCAGCAACATGCTTGGCACGGTTGATATGGTTGTGTATTTTTGGGTTTCTTTGGTCGTGGCTTCTGTTCTTTGGGGTGCCACTTGTATAGTTGCGGTTCGAAGTCCGCTGGACACATGGTTGAGCATGATTCTCAAGAATGCGCAGTCGAAGAATGAAGAGGAAGTGAGCATTGTGAGTGCGAAGGGGAATGTTTTGGATATGATGAATGAGGGCTTGATCAGCAACGCTGTGGAGTTGAACAATGTTAAGGATTTGGTTGCTAATGTGCGTTCTGAGGTTGTTGGTTTGCGTGGGCTGGAGGATGCTGTTGGTGGTGTGAAGTCGGATTTGGTTTCTTTGAAGGCTTCGTTGAAGAAGTTGGAGTCTGATTTGGCTCGGAACGTTGTTTGTCCTGCGTGTGGGCGTGGTGTGCAGCCTGATTTTCGCATTTGCCCCTATTGTGGCGAAGATTTGCTTAGGCAGAAAGTGCTTTTGGCTGAAGCCGCGGTTCTTAAAGTGAAAAAGTAGAAATTGCGTTAGGCTGTGTGTATCTGCTCTGCGCCTCTCTAGACCCCGTTCACTATATGATACTATTAGGATCCAAATATGATTAGGCGTTTTTTGGCACTTTTTAGGCTTTGAGCAGTGAACGCATGCACAACAGCAGAGTAGGCCTTTCTGTTTTGGATCCTAATTGGAGGTGTTTTTTGTGCGGTGGGGTTATATAGTGTATGGGCTGTTTGTGTCTCTGTGTGAGGTGTGTGGTGTGGCGAAGGCTTTGGTTGTTTATTATAGTATGTTTGGCAATACTGAGAAGATAGCAAAGGCGTTGGCGAAGGGTTTGGAAGACGGTGGGGTTGAGGTGGACGTTGCAAAGGTTGATGCGGTTAAGTTTGACGAGTTAGGCGGGGTTGATTTGTTGTGTGTTGGTAGTCCTGTCCAGGCTTGGAATGTGGCGAAGCCTGTGAAGGAGTTTCTTGAACGCTTGAAGACTGTGGAGGGCTTGAGTGGTAAGAAGGGGTTTGCTTTTGACACTAAGATGAAGAGTAGATTGGCTGGAAGCGCTGGAGGAAAGATTGAACGTAAACTGAAGGACTTAGGCTTGACGATTGTAAAGCCTAGTGTGTCAGCTATTGTGAAGGGCAGAGAAGGACCTCTTGAAGAAGGCGCTGAGGAAACCTTCAAACAGATAGGCGCAGAACTCGCTAAGATGTTGTAGTTTTTCGTTGAATGGTGATGCTTGTGCCAGAGCGTTTGGATTTCAAAGCTTTTGAGAAGAAAATCGATAAGGAAGGCTTAGTCTGGGAGATGAAAGAAGACTTTGCTAAAGCTCTTGTGGCGTATGACCGTTTGCTTAAAGAAGTCGGGGCTTTTCCTCCGAGTGGCGTGAAGGATGCGGTTGTTGCTTATTTGTTGCTTCGGAAGGGTGGCGTGTTGCTGCAGACGGGCAAATTGACCGAGGGCGAGAAACTAATGCGTGAGGCTTTAGCTTTGGCTGAGCGTTCTGAATACGGTGTGATGCTTGGTAGGGCTAAATTGGGTTTGGGTGTTTTATGTGCTTCTTTGAGTAGGTTTGAGGAGGGTGAGCGTTTGTTGACTGAGACTTTTCTGTTGTTCAGTAAAGGCGAAGATTATGACAGCAAACAAGGTGCGGGTTGGAGTTTGCTTAATTTGGGTGGGTTGTATGGTAAGCAGGAGAAGTGGTATGAGGCGGAGCAGCGTTTGGATAAGGCTGTTGAAGTGTTGTCTGGGATTAAGAATTGGGTAGGTGTGGCTTCGGCTTATGAATTGAAAGCGAAGAACAGCCTGAAGAAGGGAGAACCTGTACGGGCT
>DATKLC010000113.1:0-5835 GCA_035542635.1 Candidatus Krumholzibacteriaceae bacterium
GTATAACCTATGGAATAGGGTGCCCGAATCTATAAGGAAAGTTTTGTCGGATGGCAAAAAAGGCGTTATTCCCGAAACGCCTAAGGCGGGTGACGAGGCGTTCAAAAAAGTCTACAACGTGGTCATCGGAAACTGCCGCTACGCGAGTTTAGCTGCTTCTTCAGCTTTGAAATCGGCTGGACTGAACACTCTACTGCTGACATCTCTGTTGGAGGGCGAAGCAAGACATGTGGGCACAGCCATGGCGTCAATAGCCCGAGAAATTCTTGTGTCGGGCAACCCGGTCAAAAAGCCCGCGGCTGTAGTTGCTGGTGGAGAAACAACAGTGTCTGTTGTTGGAAAAGGCAAAGGCGGGCGCAATCAGGAGATTGTCTTGGCGGCTGCTATGAAACTCAGTGGCTTGGATGGAGTGGTTGTGGCTTCGCTGAGCACTGATGGCATAGACGGACCGACAGACGCCGCTGGAGCCATAGCGGACGGAGAAACTCTCAAGCGCGCAGAAAAAATTGGTTTGCATGCAGAAAAATTTCTTGCGGACAACGATTCTTACAGTTATTTTTCGAAGTTAGATGATCTGCTTTTTACGGGTCCGACGGGTACGAACGTTAACGATGTTTCGGTGATAGTGGTGCTGTGATGCTTACTGTGACCGTGAAGTTTGTCGGCGTTCTGCACCAAGTTTTCAAGAAAAAACAGGTTAAACTAAAGTTTGCACGGTCGCCCACAGTGAAGGAAGTCATAGAAAACCTCGCGGAAACCTCGTCCGAAGCCAGAAAAAACGTGCTCGAAACAGAATCAAGTCAGATTCATCCTGCTCTACTCGTCTTAGTGAATGGAAAAGAAATCAGTGCTTTGAATAAAGCGGATACGCGAGTCAGAGATAGCGACGAAATCGTCTTAATTTCAGTCTCGCACGGCGGATAATCATTTGCTCTTCTGAAATCGTGAAATGCGACTTGTAATCTGTATTGTCCGTTCATAAAGGCTATTCATAGCTAAACTTAGTGCGATTAAATTAGGGGAACCGAAACTCATGTGTCACGGTCCAGTCTGAAACGAATGAACCCCGACGTAGCTTCAGAAAAAGAGGCGGACAACAAGGAGAGTCTAGACACTAAAACCGAAAACAACGCCGATGCCCTTGAAGTCATCGTAAAGGACAACCTAGAAGTATCAGAAGAGACACGCAAAAAGAAACCCTAACACCACACTTTCACTCAACTCTCTGCTAACCCAAGTGTACTTTGCTTCGAAACCATTAAACCAAAAGCCAGTTAGAAGCTTTTCTGCTTGCGGTTCACACCCAGAAATTAAGTAAACAACCAAGTCTTGCTTTATCTTAACAAAAAGGGATTGCGGTGAACCGTAAGCCTCCCCTCCAAATGACTAAAAACGGGTAAAAATTAAGTGATACATTAGTAAAGATATTTCTGTTAGCTAATATGTTTGTGGTGCTTGGAAAATGCAGGTTTTACCCGTCAAAACGCCTCTGATTAAACCCAAAGAGGACTTAGTCGAGACGCTTCTAAAAGCTATTAGAAAGCAGCGTTTGGAATTTATGGAAAACGACATCGTGGCTTTGGCTTCTAAAATCGTTTCTTTCGCGGAAGGTCGACTGGCAAAGCTGAGCGCGGTTAAGCCCTCACAGAGAGCCAAACTGCTCGCTAAACGGTACATGCTGACGCCTGCGTTTGCCGAGCTTATTCTCAGAGAAGCAGACCGTGTTGTTGGAGGTGTGGCGAAGGCTGTCTTGACTTTAAACCATGATGTTTTCACTGTAAACGCGGGAATAGACAATAAAAACGCACCCGAAGGCTTTGCCATCTTGTGGCCAGCAAATCCGCAGAAAAGCGCGGAGCGGATTCGGAAAGAATTGACGCTTCATACCAAGAAAAAGATTGGAGTTCTAATCCTCGATAGCACTGTTGCGCCTTTGCGTATGGGCACGCGTGGACTCGCCATCGGAGTTGCGGGCTTTGAACCTGTGAAAGATTATAGAAGAACGCGTGACCTGTTTGAGAAAGAGATTGTAATGACGATTCACAATGTGGCTGACGATTTGGCTTCTGCAGCGCATAGTGTGATGGGCGAGTCTGTAGAACGCACACCAGTAGTCATAATCAGGAATGCACCAGTGACTTTTGCAGACAAGGTTGACGCGGAGTCGATGAAGATAGCGTTTAAAAACTGCGTTTATATGGGATCGCTTAAGCCTAGGCGACGCTCAATTTCTTAGAGAGCATTAGCTAAAGCTTTCAGTGACTTCATCAAGCCCGTTCCTAAAAGTGTCGCAGCGATGGTGATGGCGATTCTTTCGAATGGATAAGTAAAAGTGAGAATTTGCCAGATACCGCGCCAACTTTCGACGCCTGAGATGAGGAAAGGCCACGAGATAGCTTCGAACAATAGGGAGCCCACCACATGCGCGAACATTGTGGAAGTGAACATTGTCACGCTGACGCCGAGCAATAGTTTGCGAGAGGACATGCTCTGCTCACGGATGAAACTGATGGCTTTGGCTTGTAGCGGCGACGCCAGAACGACCAGGGCGATTATTTGCAGTATGAGAAGGTATGGATAGAGCCAGAATGGTCCAACTGTGGGGTATAAAGCGAACATCAGCAGAAACGCCGCATAAACGACCGAGGCTAACGCCTGTTCTCTATTATACAGAGTACTTGCACAGAAAGCCGCTGCCATGCCTGCGCCGTAGCCGTAAGGACTGAAGTAGCCAAAGAACAATCCGACAGCGCCACCGAGAGTGACTGTTAGCACGCTCAAGTACGGGCTGAGGAGTAAGCCTATGACGGGCGCCATTATGGCAGACGCCGTAATCGCTCTTCCTGAAGAGCCTATTAGTGGGAAAAGGTTCCAAGAACAAAATATCGCATATAACGGTGCAAAAACTGAGACTAATGCTAGGTCTCGGGTTGAGAGTCGCCTTGCGCTGTGCGTCATTTCTGTTTGCTCTTCTTTCCCGTTGCTTTTTGCTCTTCTTCTATGAGGCGTTTGAGTCTTCGTTCCATTTTCAACTCTGCCGTGTGCTCGGGCGTGGGCGGTGGGATTTTTTTGAGGTATTCCTTGATCTCTTTTTCGTGTCTCTTGTGTTCCTCGGGTGTTTCTTCTGTCAATTCTGTGCGTCTCCTTTTCCGAATAAAACTAAAACGTCTTAATTTAAGCCTTTAGTGTCTAAAAAGAGAAAATAGGTGCATTCGCATTATAGCCTACGCTTTTTAATGTGTCTGCCGTTTACTTTTTGGCTTTGGCTTTCGCCTTCGTCTTGGCTTTGGGTTTGACTTCTTCCATGGGCACTCCGCAGCATATCAGGTCGCACGGTGTACAATCACAGGATTCCGTAACCATGACTATGGCGCCGCACTCGGGACATTTGTATTGACTTCCTTTCTTCGCCATGTTCTTTCACCCCCATTCAATTTAGATTTTTCAAGAATCTGTAATTCATAGTTAGTGGTATGAAGCAAATAAATTTTTCATTTCTACTCTCTACTTGGGCTTCGGAAATTAAGAAAGCAGACAAACGTTGTTTACGAATGGCTTTTGGTGTTAAAGTTTTTTGGTCATCATGTAAGCCGATTCGTTGTCCGCGTAATAGCCGTGTAATGTGCGTCTTATCGTGAATCCGAGGTTCTTGTACATTGCTATGGCCGGAACGTTCGAAACTCGCACTTCCAAGTAGCATTCTCTGGCTTTGTAGAATTTTTGCATGTTTTGCAACGCTTCGAGCATTAGTGCTTTTCCGATTCCCGAATGCTGGTATTCTGGCAAGACGGCTATGGAAATTACGTGTCCTTTTTTGCCGTTGCCGAAGCCGAAAATGTTGGTTTCTATTCTGCACATGATGTAGCCGACTACTTTGCCTTCTGCCTCGGCGACTATGAAGGTGGCTGGGAAGCGGTCGTAGAGGTCTATGAAAAAATCGGGTGAATAGTTCTCGGGAAGGCACACTTGGTTTATGCGCATGACTTTGTCGAGGTCTGCGGGTTGGTATTGTCTCAGGTTGAAGGTTGTCTGCAATGTGGTTCCAGCTTTATTCATGGAATCTACTGTTGAGGAAATTAAAGGTTACGCAGTTTTCAGGCTGTGACTTCTACTGATTGATGCATGACGGGTAAGGTGAGGTTCCCATGCGGCATGACCCACACTTTTGCGTCGCTGCCCGCTATGCTGAAGGCTTCTGCCACCGCGTCGTTTACTGCTCTTGCGGTTTTGAGTTTGAACACGTTGACCGCGTAATAGTCTGGCATCGTGGAAACAAGGATAATCTTCACTTTTTGCAGTGCCTTCAACAGGTAATACGACTTGTGTCCACCCATGACGAAGTTTCTTTTGATTTCTTTTTCCATGTCTTTTAGTTCTTTGAATTTGACCATCCAGTTGTAGAAGACTTCGTTGCCGTGTCCTTCTGGGCATTCGGCGACCCAGACTATGACACCGCCGCGTTTAACAGCCTCCAGCGCACTGTCAACTCCCTTGTACGCTTGGTACAAGTCTATGTCCATCGGGTGTCCGCCTGGGCTCACTATGACTATGTCGGCTTTTCGGTCTATGGGCACCTTGTACATTTCTTCGACCAGTTTGACGCCCTCATAGAATGCCTGTTCTAAGTCGCCCGCGTAGGCTTTGACAATTTCGTTCTTGCTGTTAGTAACTACGTTCAGGATGAAGTCAACTTTGGCTAGGTGTGCTGCTTCAATCATGTCTTCGCTTACGGGGTTGCCTTGCAAAATGCCTGTTTTGGAGTTGGGATCAAGGAGATGTGCGTGGTTGTGTTGGATGGTTTCGGCGCTTGAGACGGCTGGGAGGACGCTTTTTCTTCCGCCTCCGTAGCCTGCGTAGTAGTGGAGTTCGATGTCGCCGGTTAATATGCGTACGTTTGCGTCGGCGAAGGCTTTTTGAACGCTTACTTTGGTGCCTAGGCGTTTGGTTGTGCCCATGTAAACGTGGGCGTTGTCTTTGCATTCGTTGCTCAAAGTCTTAACACGTTTGACTATGGCTTCGCCCAAGAGTCGGCTGGCTTCTTCAGGTTTAACTGGTCTGTGCGTGCCACATCCAAAGATTATTGTGATGTTTTCGTCTTTTACGCCTAAGCGGTTAAGCTCGTCCAGCAGTGGCGGTATCATGAGATTGCTTGGCGCTGGTCGAGTGAAGTCGTCGACAACTATGGCGATTTTATGTTCTGGTTTGACTATTTCAGTTAATGGCTTGGAGCCGATTGGTTCCCTTAAAGCTCTCAATATTTCTGCTGCGGGGTCGGATACGCCGGGTTTTTCCTTAGGCTCTATTGTACCAAGATAGTTTCTAGTAGGAATGCGGGCGCATACCTCGTTTTTTCCGTACTTGAGCCAGACGTCAACCATAAACGTAAACCTTCGATTATGGTAATCTCAGAATCGTATGGTTCATTTAAATATAACGGAAAAACGCCGAGACTCACTGTTGATAAACGTCTTAAGGCAAAATCTTCTCAATTCCAGCAAAGTTCGGAAAAAGCGTGCGCTATAATGGAATTCAGTTATAAGACGTATGGGCAGCAGCGCTCACTCACTCCGCGGGCGTGTGTTTGTGCCTTTGTGTGAGCGAGCGAGTGATTGAGTGAGAGTCAGTGAGTATGTGTGAGAGAGAGAATACATGTAGACATGAAGTGGTTATTGAGTGATTACAGGGTAGTGGTTACAGAGAGATAGGGGCAAAGTTTTATCTTTCTGCCTTGTCTCCTGTTGCAGGCGTGCATTCTTTATTGCAGTTTTCAATACTTTGGTTTCGTGCCTGAGGTCTTCTTTCACTTGTTCTATTCTTTTGTCAATTTCCTTTGTT
>DATKLC010000114.1:0-3526 GCA_035542635.1 Candidatus Krumholzibacteriaceae bacterium
CCTCGTTGCCAAAGATGCTGACATGTACATGGAATACTCCACCAACGAAATCGTAGCATTAGAAACCGCAGCAGGCGCAGCCATCTGCAAAGTCCGCGCGCTCACCGCCATGAAACACGTAGGCTTGAACGTGGCAGCGGATGCACTTATGGTGTTCGCTTATACTGGCGTTCGCGCAGCGCTAATCGTAGTCACCGCTGACGACCCAGAATGCTACAGCAGCCAAAACGAACAAGACAACCGCTACTACGCATTGCTCTCCAACCTGCCTATGCTAGAGCCCTCAGACGCCCAAGAAGCCAAGGACATGATACACTATGCCGTGGAAATATCAGAAAAACTCGAACTCCCCTGCTTATTCCGCACCACAACACGGGTGGCTCACACAAGAACACCCGTCGTCTTAGACAAGATACTAAAGCCGAACATGAAAGGCGATTACCAAAGAGACCCAAAACGCTTCGTCATGGTCCCAGCCAACGCCCGCGTATACCACAAAGTTCTCCTTGACAAAATGGAAAAAGCAAAAACCATCACCGAAGAATCACCCTTCAACAAAATAACCCGAACAGGCAAAGAAGTGGGCATAATCACCTCAGGCATAGCATATAACTACGCCACAGAAGCAGCCGACCTGCTCAACCTTGACGCAAGCATCCTAAAACTGGGCATGACCCACCCCCTGCCAGAAAACAAAATAGTCAACTTCCTCAAAGCACACAAAACAATCATGATAATAGAAGAACTCGAACCCTACCTAGAAACACAAATCAAAGCCATAGCCAAAGACAAAGTGCCAAACGTGAAGATTTATGGAAAAACAGAAACGTCATGCTTTCCAAACTATGGCGAACTATCCACCCGCCAAGTCATAGAAGGCTTGGCAAAGATACTAAACAAAAAACCATCAATCGCCTTCATAGAGATCGACAAAAAATACAGCCAAGCAAGCAAAATCCTTCTGCCCCGACCACCGATACTCTGCCCCGGATGCCCACACCGAGCCTCCTTCCACGTGATAAGAACCGCTGCAGCCGGCAAAGCCATAACCACCACAGACATAGGCTGCTACGCTTTAGGGTATCAGCCGCCTTTCCAAGTAGGCGAACTCATGTTTTGCATGGGCGCTAGCATCGGAACAGCCTGTGGCATAAGCAAAGTCATGGGACAAGACACAGTGGCGATTGTCGGAGATTCTACATTCTTCCACGCGTCAATACCTGGACTAATCAACGCAGTGTATAACAACCACAAAATCACACTCATAGTCCTAGACAACCTCACAACCGCAATGACTGGACACCAGCCGCATCCAGGAACGGGCAAAACAGGCATGAACACGCAAACTGAGAAGGTGTCAATCGAAGAAGTCGCAAAAGGCTGTGGCGTCAAGTACGTCAAAGTAATCAACCCGTTCAAAGTTAAAGAAGCCACAAGCATCGTAAAGGAAGCGCTAAAAACCGAAGGACCATCCGTAATCATCTTCCGCTCGCCCTGCACCCTACTGACCATATCCGAAAAGCGTCGAAAAGGCTTGCAGGTAACCTCGTGCAGAGTTACAGAAAAATGCACAAACTGCATGGCATGCGTCAAACTGCTGGGTTGCCCCGGTCTTGAAATAGAAGAAAGCAGGGTTGTAATTAATGAAACACTATGCACTGGGTGTACGTTATGCGTTGCCATCTGCCCCTACCAGGCCATTGAAGAAAGCGGAGAGCAATAACAACCTCTCTTAACACAATCTTTGCCACCCCCGAGGAACATGACCTGTAGTGTTCACGTAAATTCTCAGACTTTACTGCAAAAGACTTGAACCAAAACGGTTACCGAAAGAATTATTAAAACGTCCAGTATGATAAGAGCCTTCTCGAGGTCAAAATAATGTCCATAAAACTATCTACAGGCAAAGAAATTCCCATTGAAATGCACAAGACACGTATGGTACAAAAAATCTGGTTAACCCCAGTTGAGGAAAGGCTCAAAGCCATAGAAGAAGCAGGCTACAACACGTTCCTCCTCAAAACCAAAGACATATTTCTCGACATGCTCACCGATAGCGGCGTAAACGCCATGAGCGACAATCAGTTTGCTGCCCTCATGAAAGTTGACGATGCCTACGCGGGCAGCATGACCTTCTACGAATTCGCAAAGGCAGTGGAGGACGTTTTAGGGTACAAGTACGTTATGAACGTTCACCAGGGCAGAGCGGCGGAACACCTCCTGTCAAAGGTTTTCGGCAAGCAAGACGGCGTCATTCCGACAAACTACCATTTCACCACCACAAAAGCACACATCGAACTATCAGGGTCAATATGCCTAGAGATCTATTATGATGAGGCACTAAAGACCGCAAGCACCAACCCCTTCAAGGGTAACATGGACCCACAAAAATTGAAGAACACCATAAAGAAATACGGCAAGGACAAGATTGGCTTTGTCCGCATGGAAGCAACGACCAACCTGATCGGTGGACAACCATTTTCCATGGCAAACCTAAGGGAGATCAGGCGCATCTGCACCGAGAATGGTCTTCTTCTGGTGTTAGATGGTAGCTTGATTTGTGAGAATGCTTACCTGATAAGGCAAAGGGAGAAGGGATATAACACCAAGACTGTCGCGGAGATCGTCAAGGAAATGTGCAGTATTCCAGACGTGTTTTACATGAGCGGAAGAAAGAACACGTGCGTCAGGGGAGGCTGCATCGCAACAAACAACAAAGAACTCTTCGAAAAAATTAGACCATGGTTACCAGTTTATGAGGGTTTTTTCACGTATGGTGGCATGTCCATGAGAGAGGTGGGCGCTATGGCCGTAGGTGTCAGGGAGATGGTGGACCCAGATGTCGCTGGTTGCTCAGTGGAGCAGATAAAATACTTTGTTAACAGGCTTTCTGAAACAGGGATTCCGGTGGTAACGCCTCCAGGC
The DNA here is from genome assembly GCA_035542635.1 of Candidatus Krumholzibacteriaceae bacterium. Taxonomy (GTDB): domain Archaea; phylum Thermoproteota; class Bathyarchaeia; order Bathyarchaeales; family SOJC01; genus DATHCB01. The sequence goes on from DATKLC010000114.1 coordinate 2,926, forward strand.
GGGCTTGCCTGTCACTTGGACGCGACGAAATTTCTGCCGCACATTCCGCAGTCTCAGTATCCGGCAGGAGCGTTGACGGCTGCGCTTTACATAACTTCTGGAATAAGGAGCATGGAACGAGGCACGATTTCGATGGACAGGGACAAGAATGGAAAAGAGGTCTTTGCCGATGTGGAATTGTCGAGGCTTGCGCTTCCGCGGAGGGTTTATTCGGTGTCGCAGATTGAGTATGCTATTGACAGGATAAACTGGTTGTACAAGCACAGGAACATGATAAAGGGGTTGAAGTTTGTTTTTGAGCCACCTGTGCTGCGGTTCTTTGATGGGCGGTTAGAAGCGATCGATAATTGGGGAAGACAGCTCTGCGACGCGTTCAAGAAAGAGTTGGGTGATTATTAGCCTTTTTTTTATCCATTTTTGTTTTTTCTTTTGCGGATTGATATATAAAGTTGTTTAATGTGAATTGTCTAAGCAGCCGAAGGAGGCAGAGAAAAGTGACGGAATGCAACGTGATTCTTGCTGGTGTGGGTGGGCAGGGCGTGTTGTTGTTTGCTGAGATTCTGGGCGAAGTTGCTGTGAAGCAAGGTTATAACGTGCGCGT
>DATKLC010000115.1:0-16283 GCA_035542635.1 Candidatus Krumholzibacteriaceae bacterium
CTATTAGAAAGGTCTAGTCTACTGTTGTGTGTGTGCTCGCAAGATTTAAAACCCGCAAATGGCAATGTTTGTAATTCTCCAAAAATCTAATGTGGTGTCAAAGGAATGAAGGTAACCATAGACCGAGATGGATGCATAAGCTGCGGCAACTGTGAAGCCACGTGTCCGCAAGTTTTCAAGCTTCAGGTCGAAGGCGACGGCAAAGCCGCCATAGTCGAGGCTTACAGAAAAGAAGATTTGAGCAAGGGCGAAGTCGGAGAAGACCTAAGAACCTACGTCGAAACCGCACGAGACAGCTGCCCGGTGCAAGTGATAAGCACCACCGACTAACGCGTCTATTTGGCGTATTTCTTCGGGTCTTTCTCAAAAGTCCGTTTGCAGCCTTCGCTACAGAAGTAATAAGTCTTGCCGCCATACGCGCTCTTCCACTTCGCCGACTTCTCGTCAACCATCATACCACACACGGGGTCTTTAGCCACTCCAACCTCACCTCCATTCACACTAACTCAATTGCCTCGCCAAATCCTCATTCTTATCATTTATCTAGGCTTAAGAAGCTTAACATTACGACTCGTCAGAAAAAACAAATTCGCCATCGCTGCAGAAATGGCAACGCATCATTCGCACCTTGGAAAAAAGTCATGCCTTTTATTGCAGAATTCAGCATAACTATCGAAGACCTGAATGGGGTCAAATCGTTGGCAAAAGATCCTGTTTGTGGAATGTATGTAGATGAAAAAACAGCCGAATTCAAGGCAACCGTGAGGGGAACGACCTATTATTTCTGCAGCCACACTTGCATGAAAGAGTTCCTAGCTCCAGAAGAGGAAATAAGAAAACTAAAAATCTCCGTCGCGGTAAGCGCAATTCTGACTGTTCCCATAATCATCTTGACGTACGTAAGCCCTCTACCCATGAACATCAACAACTACGTGCTGTTTGCGCTTGATACGCCCATTCAATTCTATTTCGGCTGGCGCTTCTACCACGGAACGTATGATGCGATTCGAAATCGAATGGGCAACATGGACTCCTTAATCGCGCTGGGAACGAGTGCGGCTTGGATATATAGCACAGTCGTGACGTTTTTTCCATCGCTGGTGTCGTCTAACGGAGTATTCTTTGACACCGCAGCCGCCATAGTTACCCTTGTTCTTACGGGCAGGTATCTCGAACACTTGAGCAAGGGCAGAGCATCCGAAGCCGTCAGAAAACTCATGGATTTACAGCCCAAACTCGCCTACATAGAGAGAGACGGAAAAGAGGTAGAAATCCCCATCGAGCAAATCGAGGTCGGCGACGTTTTCATAATCCGCCCAGGCGAAAGCGTACCCGTGGACGGCACAGTTGTCGAAGGCCATTCCTCACTGGATCAGTCTATGATCACGGGCGAAAGCATCCCCGTAGAAAAGAACGTGGGCGACGAAGTAATAGGAGCAACGATCAATAAGACTGGTCTGCTAAAAGCCAAAGCCACGAAGGTCGGTCAAGATACCACACTCTCACAAATAGTCAAACTCGTGGAAGAAGCCCAGATCGGAAGAGCACCGATACAAAAACTTGCCGACCGAGTCGCGTCTTACTTCGTGCCTTTCGTAACAATTGTTGCCTTAGTGTCCGCCTTGTCTTGGTATTTCATCGGACATATAGGACTCCAGTTTTCTTTGCTGGTCTTTGTTTCAGTAACTGTAATAGCATGCCCATGTGCGCTTGGACTAGCAACCCCTGCGGCTCTACTCGTGGGCACGAGTAAAGGCGCACAGAACGGCATACTGATCAAAGGGGGCGATTATCTTGAAATCGCCCAAAAGGTGACCACCATAGTTTTCGACAAGACGGGCACGTTGACGGTTGGACTGCCTTCAGTCACAGATGTTATACCCCTGGGCAAGAACAGTGCCGACACAATCGTGACGCTAGCAGCATCAGTCGAAAAAGGTTCAGAGCACCCGCTGGCTGAAGCTATCGAGAAGGAAGCGCTTGCACAGTCTTTGACCATATTGGGTCCGTCTGAATTTGAGGCAATTCCTGGCGAGGGAGTGAAAGCCAAGGTTCAAGGCAAAAGAGTTGTACTTGGCAATAGAAAGCTAATGGCCGAAATGTCTTTGGATCTTTCAAAAATCGAGAAAAAGATAAGCCAACTTGAAGAGGACGGCAAGACTGTAATGTTCTTGGTGGTCGACGGTAAGCTCGCGGGTGTAATCGCAGCGGCAGACACGCTTAAGGAACACGCAAAAGAGGCGGTAGAAGAACTGAAGAAAATGGGCATAGAAGTAATCATGCTCACTGGCGATAATGAACGCACTGCCAAATCAATCGCTAGAAAACTTGGCATCGAGAGGGTTCTTGCTGAGGTTTTGCCACAGCAGAAAGAGGATGTTATCGCAAAGCTTCAAAACGAAGGCAAAACAGTGGCGATGGTTGGAGACGGCATAAATGACGCTCCAGCTTTAGCTAAGGCAGACGTAGGAATAGCTATAGGTAGCGGAACGGATGTGGCGAAAGAGACTGGCGGCATAGTGCTGGTTAAAGATGACTTGAGAGACGTTGTCACGGCCATAAAACTGAGCAAAAGCACTGTTAGAAAAATCAAGCAAAACCTGTTCTGGGCTTTCGCTTACAACGCCGCTCTTATTCCAATTGCAGCAGGAGCACTGATTCCATTCTTCGGCCCACAGGTATACAATGTGTTGCCTTTTCTTGCTGCGGGGGCGATGGCGTTTAGCTCCGTGACCGTTGTGAGCAATTCACTCTTGCTGGAAAGGTTCAAACCAGATTCCTTAAAGATAAAGGATAGTGAGACTTGGGTCTGAAGGCAACAAAAGCGAGGCTAAAAGGTCAATGAACGAGCCAGAAAAAGATAAAAAAGCTGAGAAAGCCCGCATAGTCGTGTCTGTAAGAGAGATAAGTTGTACGGTGTGCGCTCAAGCCATAGAAAAACAGGTTAAGAAAATAAACGGAATAGAAGATGTCAAAACTGCCATAATGCTCAATAAGGTTTTCATAGATTACGACCCGAAACTCGTCGATTCAACCACTATTAGAAAGGCAATTGACAAGACAGGATTCAAAAGTTACATGACCGTAGGAGAAAACCACCAGTAACGGGACAATCAGAAAAGATGAAAACAAACTGCGCCCCTCGCATCAACCTAAATGGCATCGCCGATTCTTAGAACGTCCCTCTTAATCGCCATAAACTAGCAGAAACATGTCTAACCCGTGGTTCTCTGTTCATATTTGCAGTATATTTGGATCCTAATAGTATCATATATGGAACGGGGTCTAGAGAAGCGCAAAGCACTCTCACGCCCAAGAAAACTTTCTCTCATAAACCAATTCAGTGATCCTGCGCTTTCTAAAACCTAACTCCGAAAGAGCAGAAACAAGCGGCGCATTGTTGTGCATGACCCCGTAGATTTTTGCCACGCCCTCTTCGTAAAGGTGACTTTTCAAAAATCTGCCCATTCTCGAAGCAGCTTCAAAATCGCCATCCACATAACACGTCTGAAAACTATTCTCCTGCCACGCATACTTTACCGTGTCATCGAACAAAATCAAACCACATAAGGCTTTGTCACGCTCACAAACAACAGCCATACGCCTGTCAACAAACCTCCGCAAATCACCCTTGCCCAGCGACTTCCAACGAAACACCACAGTAAACAACCCTCCAGAAGCCCTAAAGCCCTCAGAAGCCTGCAAATAACTCCAAACCACGTCCAAATCAGATTTCTCCGCCAAACGCGCATTTTCGCTGGCTTCCAATTGGCAACCGTCAAATTCCATCAGAATCCATTCAGAAACAAACCCGAACCCGAACCTTGCCAAAGCCTTCTGCGCCACAAAATTCGTCGAATCCGTAACAGCCCTAACAACCTTAGCACCACGCCCTAATGCCCACTCCAATGAAGCATCGTTGAGCAAGGACGCAACACCCATACGCCTAAACTCGGGCGCAACCCTCGCACCCTCCACCCACGCTTCACCACGCTTAACCATGGCAACATGATTTACACCAATGGGCTTTTCTTCAAAAGTAGCCACAAACAACCTGCCGCTTGGATCGGTTAACCAGTAATCCCAAACATTCTCGATGTAATCGCCCCACTCAAAAGTGTTCTGACAAAACCTTAACACCAAATCCCTATCAGAAGCCCTCGCTTCCCTAACAACAAACTCTCGCTTCATACTAAACACCCAGCTTCAACGTCGACAAAATCCTTTCTGTCAAAACTCTATCCGCCATGCCCTCACGCTTCAAGTTAACAAAAGCGATGCCCTTCTTTTCGCAAACCCGCCTACAAGCGCGTGCAACCTCTTTCCCCCAAACTTCATGGTCCTCCAAAAGCACCACTTGCTTATAATTTGTCCTTGCAATGTACGTCGCAACTTGTTCAGCAACGTACGCAATCACTTCATTGTCCAAAGGAATCACAACTTCATGCTGCGACAACGGGTAAACCTCATCCAACTCAACAGGAACAACGCCGAAAGGCGCAGCATAAAAACACACATGAACAACACTGCTCTTCTCACTCAGCGTTTGATATAACTTGGAAAGAACACTATGCCACTCACGGGACTTGTGAAAAGGCTTTCCATCAGTTTGCGACAACAACAGCAAAACTTCAGCTTTTGAAAGCGGCGAATAACATTCTTTCATCCTTTTTCTGTAACGCACAACCTCAGGACGCACAAGTCCAACAGAATCAAAAAAGAACAAGCCACTGTTCTTGGTAACAGGACTATTTTCCTCAAAATAATCTTCATACTTCTTCAAACGTTTAAGCGCCCGGAGCAAACTCGGATGTGCATGCGCCCTCATTTCCAAATATTCCCACAAACGTCCCTCCAAAATCGCCTGCTTAACCCGTCTCAACTCTGCAAAGCTGACGAAAAGATTGTGCTCCGCCAACAACCGTTGCCTTTCCGCTTTTGGCTTCTCTAACAAACTCTCAGAGCTATTCTTTACACAAACAGAACAAGAACATGGAAGATACTCCAACTCGCTTAATCTGGCTGTTCCATTTTCTGTCATGTATCTATCTTCGCGAGCAAAAAGCGCATACGCCGCAGAATCAAACAAGTCACAACCCAAAGCAACCGCAAGCGAAAACATAAACGGATGCCCCGCACCGAAAAGATGCAAAGGCCGCTCAACAGGCAGATTCATCTTCGCTGCCATCACCATATCCACCAAAACATCAAAAAAATACTGCTCCATAACCGCCGTAGGGCTACCCAAAGCATGAATATGAAAAGGCAACACGCCCATCTTCCTCGCAGACTTTGCAACAAGCTCAAGATACTGCCCGCCCTGAACAGGACCAACCCACAGAACATCATCACGCGTTTTTGTTTTCCACAATCTTCTTGCTCTGCGCAAGGTTTCTTTCACGGTTTCATTTGCATATTCCTTCGAAACTCTCCAACCCGTCGGAACGTCCAAAATCGTCGCGATGTCCGTGTTTATCTGTTCTTGAAAACTCACGATTTCATCGGCGTCAACTTGTACGTCGCCGTACACAAGAATCTGGTACGCTCCAGAATCAGTCATGACAACCCCATCATAATCCAGCAGCCTATGAATCTCCCTTTCAACAGCACTCTGCCCAAAATTCCTTTGGACGATGTAAGCGTTGGTAATCAAAGCCTTGCAGCCAAACAATTCTTTCATTTCAGATGGTTTGATGGGTTGTATTCGTGGATTTATGACGGGCAAAAGCACAGGTGTCTCAACAAAGCCACTCTTAGTCTCCAACTTGCCGATACGACCAAGCAAATCCTTCTCCCGCACTTCGAAAGCCATAAGCTTCAACTTTTCAAACAGCGTTTTAACGTTTTAATATTACCCTGCAATCTCTTAACTATTACAGCCCTCAAAGAAAAAGGAGAATCTGAAAAACATGGTCTGCACCGTACACATTCACGAAAAACCACAATTAACCGACCCTGTGTTAATAGAAGGATTGCCCGGTATAGGCTTTGTTGCCAACATCGCCACGCTTCATCTCATACAAGAATTGAAAGCAAAAAAATTCGGAGAAATCTACTCTTCAGCCTTCCAAGACTTTGCCATAACAACTGACCAAGGCAGAACCAACGCGCCCAGAAACGAATTATACTATTACAAAGGACAAAGTGGCGAAAGAGACCTAATCCTCCTTTACGGCAACACACAAGCTCTAACCACGATGGGACAATACGAACTCTGTGGACGCATTCTCGACGTAGCCGAAGATTTAGGCTGCAAATACATAATCACAATCGGCGGATTAAGACGCGAAGAAAAAATAATAACCCCAAAACTCTACTGCGCCGCCTCCAACAGAGAAGCCTTAAAAGATGCCAAGAGCATGGGCGCAGAAATCCTCGGCGGCCAAATATTCGGTATCGCTGGCCTTTTAATTGCCCTAGGAAAACTTCGCGGGGTCAAAGGATTCTGTCTCCTTGCAGAGACCGCTGGGTTTTACCCAGATGCGCAAGCCGCGCACGCAACTCTTAAGCCAATTTGTGAAATGTTACATTTGAACGTGAACTTGAGCCGCTTGGATGTGGCCGCTGAGGCAACGAAGAAGATTCTCGAATCCTTCGGGTTGCTCGAATCACCATTGGAGGAAAGAAGAAAAGAGGAAGAGTTTCGCTGGTTTGTTTAGGCTTTCATCTCACTCAAAAACTGATCATAAACCTTCTGAACACGCTCTGCCGCGGGGCCACTACCTGTTTCCACACCTTTCTCGGTGACTTTGATTTTCTCCATGACCATGATAAAGCCTTGATCCTCGTACAGCTTAACAAACTTCGGAAACACTTTCTCCAAACGATCAGCCAAGGCCTTCAAGTCAAAGGGTTTTTCAACCGCAAAAACCTCAGCAACCACACTTCCATTCAGGATCACTCGGTGCATCACGACGCCTTTCTCGTTCTTTGCCTCTGACAAACATAGGCTAAGGGTTTCTGGGTTAACGCCGAGAAGGACGCCGTCAAATGTTTTGCCATCCGTTGTTGTTACTCTAACTGGCTTGTCAACAAGCGCGCTCATTTCTCCGAAAAATTTTCTTTCTGCCACTGACAACTCTGCAATTCACCTCGTTTTCGCTCTCATATGATAAAGGCCCTTGTTATTAACCGTTTAGCGTTTCTCAGTTTCTTCAAGTTTTTTCTGTTCTACATCTTGTTTTAATAATACTCGAGTGTTTGCAGGCAGGTCGCGATAAACGATAACGTTTGGGCCTATCCAGCAGTTGTTGCCAACTTTAACTCCGGGCATCAAAGTCGCGTTTATGCCCGTTTTTACTTTGTCGCCTAAGAACACACCGAGCTTTACTTTTCCAGTGTCCACTACCTGCTCCTTAATCATCATTTTCACAGATTTGGCATCAAAGCGATAATTGGCAATCAAGGTTCCTGCACCAAAATTACATTCTTCACCTATGACGCTGTCGCCCACATAGCTAAGATGCCCAATCTTGGTATTGTCCATTATGATGCTGTTCTTCATTTCGCAAGCATTTCCGACATGCACTTGTTTTCCTATGTGTGTGTAAGGGCGGATGTAGCAGTTAGGGCCGATGTCGCTGTTTTCGCCGATAAAAGTTGGGCCTTCTATATACGCGCCCGAGCGCACGCGCGCACCTTCGCAAACAATGACAGCGCCTATTAGATGAACATTATCCTCAATTTTCCCATGAACTTTTGGCGCAATTCTTGACAAGGCCCATTTGTTTGCTTCTAGCAGGTCCCAAGGTCTGCCGATGTCTAACCAATCTTCTGTCGGAATTTGAACGGCAAGAATTTGGCGCTTTTCTTCGATGAGGAGTTTGAACGTATCGGTGATTTCAAGTTCGCCTCTGGGCGAAAGGGGTGTTTGGTGGATTTTTTGGAAAATTCCCTTGGAAAACACGTATACGCCCGCGTTTGCGAGGTTTGTCGGCGCTTCGCTGGGTTTTGGCTTCTCAAGAATGTCCGTGATGTAATGGTTTTCAAGCTTTACTATGCCGTAATGCTCTGGACGTGTGACTTGAACCACAGCCATGGTTGCAGCAGGCTTATTGTCTATATATCCTTTGATGACAGATTTTATGGCTTCTGAAGTTGTGAGGATATCTCCGTAGATTAGAAGAAAATCTTCATTTACGTTTGATTCTACGGTTTTTATAGCGTCTGCTGTTCCCTTCATTTCATTTTGATGTGCATATTCTATGGTTAACCCGAATTTTGAGCCATCGCCGAGAAAATCTTTAAGCTGTTCAGTCTTGTAATGAGCTACAACAATTACTTCGTTGACGCCTGCATTTTTCACAGCATCAAGCGAATATTCTATCACCGTTTTTCCGCCCACAGAAATCAAATGCTTCGGACGAGTCAGAGTAAATGGTCGAAGTCTCGTTCCTTCGCCTGCAGCAAGGATTACCGCTTTCATGACACAACCTCCTTAATCGCTCCCTGTACAAGGTTCGTTGATTTTTCCATTATTCTTTTCACTTCGGAAGTGTTTTCTGCTTCCACTTTTACTCGTATTAAAGGTTCAGTGCCTGAGGCGCGTATTAGAACCCAGCCTTTTGCAAGGCTTAAGCGTATTCCGTCGATATCGTTCAACTCGTTTATTCTTTGAAAAAATGAAGGCAGCATTGCTGTTATTCTTTGCATGACTGCAGCCTTAGCTTGGTCGGGACATTTAATGTTATTCTTCTTCTCTGGGTAGAGTGGAACATCTGCAATGAATGTGGATAAGGGTTTATCTTCGCTTTCCAAAGCTTTTAGAAGCAGGACCGAAGATAAAACGCCATCTGGGCAGTAGTGTATTTGCGGGTGGATCCAGGCGCCGCAGGGCTCGCCGCCGAAAACTGCTTTGTGCTTCTTGATCTCTTCGGCTACTGCTACATCGCCAACTTTTGTTCTTAAGACTTTGCCGTTGTTTTGTTGAATCGTTCTTTCCATGCACATCGACGCTTCTACGGTGGTGATTACTGTGCCGCCTCTGTTTTTTCTGACAGCATAAGCGGCATACGCGGCTAAGGTCTGGTCAAAGGGAGCGAATTCGCCTTTCTCCGTTATTGCTACCATTCTGTCGCCGTCTCCGTCGTAGGCAAATCCGGCATCTGCCTTGAGTTGCTTCATCATTACGCGCAATTCTGTGAGCGATTCTTCATTTGGCTCTGGATCTCGTGCTGGGAAATGGCCGTCGGGTTGTGCGTTTATCGTTGTGGCTTTGCAGCCCAGTGCTTGAAAAACTTTTGGTGCTACTTGGCATGTGGCTCCGTTTCCTGGGTCGAGTATTAAGCGCCACTGTTTCTGTATTGGGATTTTTTTGAGGGTGTTTACGTAGTGTTCTGCTGCATCTAGGTTGTTTGTAGTTCCGATTTTTCTGTATGTTTGTCGTGTGAACTGTTGTTTTTTTATCAGTCGTTCTATTTTGTCTTGTTGCCCTTGCGCGTATGCCATTGTATCTTTGCCGAAGAGTTTGATTCCATTGTATTGCGGCGGATTGTGCGACGCGGTTATCATGATGCCCGCGTTTGCCTTGAGTTGACGCGTTGCGTATGCGAGTAACGGTGTTGGAATTAAGCCTAGTTTGGTCACTTGTGCGCCTCCTGAGAGTAATCCAGCGACAAGGGCATTTTCTATAGTAGTTGCCGTGGTGCGCGTGTCGTGAGCAATCGTGATTCTTCCCGCCTTGATTGCGTTTGCGACGGCTAAGCCTGTTTGCAGCGCAAGTTGTAACGTTAGGTCTCGATTCACCTTGCCTCTTATTCCTGACGTGCCGAAAAGTTTTTGATTCAATCTGAATCCTTTGCCAGATTTCTTATTCTGCGCATTGGCGTTTAATGGTTTTGTTCTTTTTTCTTTCGTTTTCCCGCATTATGCACGGCTTGTTTGGAAAAGTGCATAGCATTTTGGGGTGATAGAGGCATTTTTTTCTATTCAAGGGTTTTTCACTTTAGATTAGGTGTTCCAGTAGTATTTCTATTCCGATTGCGATTAGTATGAGGCCGCCTGCGGTTTCTATTCTGTTTTCGAAAAGATGTCCAAGTTTGTTGCCTGCGAAGGCGCCCATGAAGGATAATGCAAACGTTATTGTTCCGATGACAATCATTGGTGTTGCGATGGCGATTTGAAGGATTGCAAAGCTTATGCCAACGGCTAAAGCATCTATGCTTGTGGCGATTGATAAGAGTAATAGTATTTTTGGGTTTAATGGGTTGTTTTCTTTATGAACTTCTTCCATTCGTGTGGATTCGTATATCATTTTGCAGCCTATGAAGGTTAAGAGTGCGAATGCTATCCAATGGTCGATGCCTGAGATGTAGTTTGTGAGGCTTAATCCTGCTATCCAGCCAATGAGGGGCATGATGGCTTGGAAGCCGCCGAAAAATCCTGCGATGCGTAGGGCGTGGTTGAGTTTTAGGTGCTTGATGGTTATGCCGCTCGTGATGGAAACTGCAAAGGCATCCATCGCTAATCCGAATGCGATTAGAATGAGTGCGATTATGTCCATTCGCGTGTGCGCCTTAGATTTCGCGGATTTCGCATTGGAGTTTTTTTATGATTTCTTCTGCGTTTATGGGTGCTACTTTTAGTGTGTAGAGTTTTTTTGGTGTTCGGAGTTTCAGTTTTACGGTATCTTTGAGTCTTTTTATGCTGCAGTATTCTGCTCTGGTGCTTATTTCCACGAATTCGTCGATGTTGGTGATTTCTTCTGGCATGTTTATTTTTCTGCCTCTCTGCACATGACAACGCAGGGCTTGTATTTGTGTTTTTTTGTGTTCTCTGGGTTATATGTGCAGCCATGTTTGAATGATTAGGGCAAAAACATAGCCGAAAAAAAACCAGCCCAAAGCGACCAAAAATGATTCTATGCGTTCCAATTTGCTCATGCGGATTCGCCGAGAAGGTTTATGTTTGCTGGTTTTTCTAACGTTTATGAAAGCCAAATATGGTTTAGAACTGTTTATCAAGGAGTTTCTTTCTTGGATACTTTGGCTGTGTATCTGCTCTGCGCGCTTCTAGACTCGGTTCACTATATGATGCAAATATGCTTGGCACTTCAGCACGTTTTGGCACTTTTTAGGCGTATACACAGCAATAGGATCCGATTGTCTTAATGGGCTTCAAGTGGGCTTTGTTGTATCTCGACGACGCGTTTGTCACGTGTTAGATGTGTCTGCTTGAGTTTCTTTTTCTGGCTGGTCTGAAGTGATTTCCTTGGTTTCTCGTTTACTGAACGATATTGCATAGACGATTATGGCTATTAGAATTATGGAAAGGACTACGGCTAATATTGATATTGAGAACAAGTCACTTCCTATTCGGACACGGACAACCGCTTGATTTCTGATCGAAATTATGACGGTCGCGAAGAGTAATGAAATTAGGTTAATCACTTTAATCACTGGGTTCAGCGCTGGTCCTGCTGTGTCCTTCAGCGGGTCCCCAACTGTGTCACCTATGACAGCAGCCTTGTGCTCCTCGGAGCCTTTACCCCCGTAGAAGCCGTCTTCTATTTTCTTCTTCGCGTTATCCCAAGCACCGCCCGCGTTTGCCATGAAAACAGCTAGGAGTTGACCCGTCACGATGACCCCTGCAAGGAAGCCTCCCCAAGCAGTACCCCCTAATAGTAGGCCTACTAACAAAGGAGTCAGAATAGCAATTACAGCCAAACTTGCAAGTTCACGTTGCGCTGCCGAAGTACATAATCTCACGACTGCCGCATAGTCGGGCAATTTCTTTCCCTCCATTATTCCTGGGATTCGGAACTGTTTTCGTACCTCTTCGATTATCTTTCCGGCCGCCCTGCCAACCGCTCTTATAGACAGGGAACTGAACAGGAAGGGAAGCGCAGCGCCAACGAGAAGCCCTACGAAGACAAGTGGATCTGAGGCGATATCGAGTTTTAGCCCAGGAATGTATTGGGTAAACGCAGCGAACAAAGATACCGCTGCAAGCACTGCTGATGATATCGCTATTGCCTTAGTCACGGCCTTTGTGGTGTTACCGGAAGCGTCGAGATCTGCCAAGATCTGGCGAGATTTCTTCTCTTGGTCTGCCATCTCCCCAATGCCATTTGCATTGTCGACTATCGGCCCAAAACTGTCCATAGCCACGTTATTCCCAGTGTGCGTTAACATGCCGATTCCTGCCAGGGCTACGCCGTACATTGCAAACGTTAATCCTCCTCCTGTGAAGACCACTGTGGAAACAACGATAGTAACTGCTATTACAAGAACCGTCCAAACACTGCTTTCGAATCCCAACGCAAGACCCTGAAGTATCAAAGTTGCTGCCCCTGTTTTGCTTGCCCTTGCTACTTGGTCGGTGGGGTCCCTATTCGGGTTTGTGAAATAATTGGCTAGTTTGTTGAAACTAATGGCTAAGATGATGCCCATCGTAGTGGCCACGAATACTCTGAGGTCATGCATATAGAACAATGACAAAACTAAGAAACTACTCGAAGAAATAACGCTCGAAACATCGTATGAAAGGTCCATGGCTTTGAAGGCATCACCCTTTGTGAGGCGGTCTGGCCATAATGAAACCGCATACGTTCCGACAATTGTGCTTATAACTCCTATTCCTCGTGCCAAAAGTGGAAACACTATCCACTTGTAATCGAAAGGCGTTATTAGCAAGCCCAGTAATAGTGCCGAAACCATTGTCACCTCGTAAGACTCAAAAATATCCGCAGCCATACCTGCGCAATCTCCAACGTTGTCTCCGACGAGGTCGGCAACAACAGCCGCATTTCTCGGGTCATCTTCAGGAATGCCCTTCTCCACTTTACCGACCAAGTCGGCGCCCACATCAGCCGCTTTGGTGTAAATTCCGCCGCCAACTCTCATAAACAAGGCTAGAAGTGTACCTCCGAAACCGAAACCGAGCAGGACTTCGGGAGCGTCTCGAAGGAAAAACAGAAAAATTATCGTTCCACCGAGAAGCCCAAGTCCATCAGTGAGCATTCCAGTAATCGTTCCTGTTCGATAGGCAATTTTGAGGGCAGGGCGGAAGCCTGTTTTTGAAGCTTCCGAAACACGTATGTTTCCTTGAACCGCCATGTTCATTCCGATGTACCCTACCATTGCTGAAAAGAAGGCACCCATGAGGAATGCGCCTACTCGTCCAATGGCTATTAGGAGTGGGGTGGTAACATAAAGCGCGGGCGGTGACAACGCTACCGATATGTATAAGAAGACTCCTAAAATGCCTACGAAAATGATTACCGATCTCAACTGAGTTTTCAGGTAAGCGTTTGCGCCTGATCGGATTCCCTCCCAAACATCTTTCACCTTCCCTGAGCCTGTGCTCTCTTTTAGAACCTGTCTTGCGAGAATTACCGCGTAAATCAATGCGGCGATGGCTACTCCGACAACCGCGTATAAGGCTGCCCTTTCGGTCAATGACGGTGGGGCCACGTTGAATTTAGAAACCACAAACGCCCTCCCTGCAGGCGTGATTTCACCCACGTCGAACAACATTCCAGTAAAGTTGTAATTGCCATTTTGGACAGGTGAGGACGTTGTCAAGTTTTTAGACCAAAGCACCAATATAGTATTTCCTGTCGCCAAAACTGTACCGTTGCTAGACTTTTCAATTGTGAAGTTGAAAGCGTAATAATTAGTCGTGCCGTACGTTTGTTGGTTGACTACGGAAACAACTTGTCCGTTAATCCAGTATGGACCTGTGGAGCCGAATGTGGGTAACGTGGTAAGACATAAAAAGATTAGCAGTGGGAGAATGATTATTAATTTCTTCATGGTGGTGTCAACGACCAGTTTTCTTGATAATTACGTTCTATACTTGTTTTGTTTGTTCGATCTACTTTTAGGTAAGCATCTATCATGAAGCTGTGCCCTCACGTTCACATCTGCAAACTACGTTCTGAATCGCTTAGAAAACGTTTTGACCATATTTAATCTTTTCTACCTACGACACCGTGGGACTTATTAACGTAAAAAGTAGTCGCAGAAGGTTGATATTCTTAAATAGTGGATTGATTTTAAGTCTCTGATTAATCATGGTGTGAATGGGCTTTGACCACTAAACAAACCAACATAGGATGGCGGCAATACTTTTTCAAGCGGACAGGAACCACTGGACTCGCAGCTATAATAGTGTTTTTTGCTGTTTCGGTTTTTCTGGAGTACGTCATAGTTTCCACCTCCATGTCCCTAGGCGTAACAGACACCAATCTAATCGTCTGGAACATCGGCCCTTTCACCATCACTATCAGTCCACTCTTTCACCTCCTGCCGTTAAGCGTCATAATCGTCCTTTTCGCAAGCTGGATTTACCTAACCAGACATGAAACATACATTCCCGCTAAGACCCAGCCACAAAAAAAGGGACGACCGCTGCCGCCCAGAAGATACGAGAAAAAAGGCTTCAGAAGGCTCAGGCGTTTCATCAACCGAATCAATAAAGGACTAGACAACTTTGGACGGGGAATCAAAGAGCGAATAGCAAACACCAGATTAGCAAGGTATTTAGAGGAGCATTTTGCCGGCAAGGCTGTCGTCAAAAGTGCATGGATTATCGCGCTGTCTTTCAGCGTGTTCGCCTTACTAGTTTACCTCATCGTCTATCCGCAACTCATTCCAAACGCCGTGAATTGGCTGTTAGGCGGAGGAACCTCCGCGCTTCAGGGATTCATAATGTGGACAATAGGTGTTGCTAACGCGATTGGACAAGCGTTATCTCTACTGGGCTGGCTCGGAGCAAGTATTGAGAACGGTTTAGTGGCGATGTCTTTGGGTTTCAGGAACGGCGTCATCAGTTTAACCACCTTTATAGTCAACCCTCTCGTTCAATTAGACCTCGTCGGAAAATACGTGCTCATCCAAAACGTTGCAGCTGGGTCTGCCGCTATTGTTTCGATGTACTATGGTAGCCGCGTTCATCGACGCCGATAAAATTATCCAGCGCTTGTTTTTTATCTGTCATTCTCTCAGGTGAGTGTATGGCAGACCGCGTCCGATTTGGTCCCGCGGGAACACCATGGGCGTTCAAAGAACTGAAACAGCCGATTACCGAGTTGCCCCGCTTCATCCAAGAAGAAGGACTCGATGCACTCGAATACGAGGCAGTCAGATGGGGGCAGAAGCCCCAAATCAGACGAGAAAACGCCGAAAAATTCGGCGCGAACGCCAAAGCACATGATGTTTGGCTGTCCATGCACGGCTCGTACTTCATCAGCTTGCAGAGCAAAAAAGACGTGGCAGAAGCCAGCAAAAGACGTCTTCTTGCATGTGCGACCGCAGCGCAGTGGATGAATGCGCATGTAGTTGTGTTTCATCCGGGCTTTTATATGGGTCGTGGGGCAAAGGAGACTTTGCAGATGAGTATCAAAACTGTGCGAAGCATCGTGGAGGATATGCAAGCTCTTGGCTTAACTGTGAAACTGGGCTTGGAAACGATGGGTAAGCGTTCACAGTTCGGGAGTTTGGACGAAGTGTTAACCGTGTGCGAACAGGTGATGCAGACAGCGCCTGTGGTTGACTGGGCGCACGTTCACGCTAGAACCCAGGGCGGCTTGGTGACTAAAGCGGATTTTGTCAGAGTAATTGACCAGATAGAAAAACGCTTAGGCCGAGATGTGGCTGAAAACTTGCACTGTCACTTTAGTCGCATGGAATTTTCCGTCCGAGGCGAGGTGCGTCATCACGCATTAGCCGAAACACGGTATGGACCAGATTTCAGAATTTTGGCACAGGTGATTGTGGAGTTGGGTTTGAAGCCCGTGATGATTTGTGAAACCCCGTTGATTGATGTAGACGCTCAGAAAATGCGAGACATACTGCAGAAAACGATGCAGGAGAAAGGTTAGTGGTTTAAAACGGTTACTTCAGTTTGTCTCTTTTTGCGCCTATGTATATTGTGGCTAGCCATGTCATGATTATATATCCGATCAGGGCAAGGTTGAGCAACAAAACCTCAGTGCTTCCAGCGAAACCATCCCTGGCGATTGACCAGTAGAGGCTGACTAAGCCGAACGTGTTGCCGATGAAGAACAACGCCACAACCAGCCACAGCGACCACTTTTTCATCTTGTACAAACCGTAGGCTGTTATCAGGCTTAGCAGGGCTATTATAGCCGTGTGCACCATTGAAAAGCCGTTTACTGCGAGTATGCCCAGCATCCAGATGCCAGCGAGCACGTAGAATATGGTGAATATGAAAAAGGGCATGCTTTCGATCTTGAGCTTCTCTTTCAACGTCATCGCTTAAAGCCTCTTGATTGTTCTATTCGCTATAAACAAGAAGGTAAATAAGTTTATTCTTTTAGC
>DATKLC010000116.1:0-9719 GCA_035542635.1 Candidatus Krumholzibacteriaceae bacterium
CTGAAACAATTCAACATTTCCCCAGAATCCGTGAAGGCAATAAAGCCCATATCCATAATAAAAATCGAAGACTACGGCGAATTCCCAGCCGTCGAAATCGCACAGCAACTAGGTGCGAAAGACCAGCACGACCCAAAGGCAGACGAAGCCACAAAACTGCTGTACAAGAAAGAATTCCACAGTGGCGTGCTGAAAGCGAACTGCGGCGAATACGCAGGAAAACTAGTCCGAAACGCCAAAGACCAGCTGATTCAAGACCTTAAGCGCAAAGGCATAGCGGACACCATGTACGACCTGCCTCAGCCCGTCATCTGCCGTTGTATGACGCCATGCATAGTCAAAATCCTCGAAGACCAATGGTTCCTCACCTACAACGATCCTGAATGGAAGGAGAAAACCAAACAAGCCTTAGCACAAGCCAAAGTGTACCCAGAAACAGCCGTGCCATGGTTTCTGGCCATAATCGACTGGCTAAAAGAATGGGCATGCGCAAGAAAAACCGGCTTTGGCACACCACTTAAATGGAGCCCGGGCTGGATAATCGAAACCCTGAGCGATTCGACCGTTTACATGGCGTTCTACACCATAAACAAACACATACGCCAAAACGACATAAAACCCGAACAACTAACGCCAGAAGTGTTCGACTACATCTTCTATGGAAAAGGCAAAGCAAACGCCATAGCAGAAAAAACCCGAATAAAACCCGAAATCCTGCAATCCATGCATGAAGAATTCCTGTACTGGTACCCAGTCGACCTGCGCAACTCAGCCAAAGAACTCGTGCCCAACCATCTCACCTTTTTCCTGTTCCATCACGTCGCACTGTTTCCGCCTGAACACTGGCCATGTGCCATAGGCGTCAACGGTATGCTCATGATAGAAGGCGAAAAGATGAGCAAATCAAAAGGCAACTTCATCACGCTGCACAAGGCCATTGAACAGTACGGCGCCGACGCCACACGGTGCGCATTGTTATTGGGTGCGGAGGGCATGGACGATCCCGACTGGCGAAGCGAGAACATCAAAGACCTAGACGCCAAACTCGAATCCTTCTACCGCCTGGCAGAGAGCGTTACAGAGAGCGCCAAAGCCGCAGAAATTGGGCATCTGGAAAAATGGCTACTGAGCGTACTGCAAAACCGCATAAGGGCAGTTACCGAAAGCCTGGAGCAAATGAAAACACGCACAGCCATAGAAACCGCGCTCTACGAAACATGGAACGACTTCCGCTGGTACACGAGAAGAAAAGGCGACACAAACGCCACAGCGCTAAAGGAAGCGTTCAACATCTGGACAAGACTCATGGCGCCATTTGCACCGCACTTGTGCGAAGAAATCTGGAACAAAATGGGCGAAAAGCAGTTTATCTCCACAAGCCCATGGCCAAAGTATGACGAAGCCAAAGTCGATGTGGATGCTGAAGAAGGCGAAAACCTAATCAGAAACGTGATAGACGACACGCAGAACATACTGAACGCCACCAAAATCGCGCCCAAAAAAATCTGCTACTACACGGCTGCTGAATGGAAATGGAAAGTCTACAGAAAAGTCCTTGACGTGTCAGCGCGAAAAATTGTTGTTATGGCTGAGTTGATGAAGGAGCTGATGCAAGACAAAGAACTTAAGGCTAATGCGAAGCAGGTGGCAAAGTTTGTGCCTCAAGTGATTGAAGAAGTCAACCGCATGCCAAATGATAAGAAGCAGAGACAACTACAAATCGGCAAGGTAGACGAAGAGAAAACACTAAGAGAGGCTATGGTTTTCTTTGAACGGGAATTCAACGCAGAAATCCAAGTCTACACTGAAACCGACCCGAAGCGCTATGATCCTAAAAAACGCGCCGAACTAGCCCGACCGTACCGTCCAGCCATCTTTATCGAATAATTTTTTCACCTTAATAAGTATCTTATTCGCAGGTTGTCCAAGCCTTTTTCATAGAAATAGCGCGTGAGGAAATCTTCCAGTTCGCCTTTTGTCACGTCGGGGCCAACGCGGAGGTTCTTTATGAAAGCACTCTTGTTCTCGCCGTACCGTGGGACTATTTCTTTTATTCCCACGTTCCACAGTTTCGAGACTTTGATTCGCCAACGCTCTAGACCGTGCCGTGGACAGGTGTACTCCACTTCGACGAAAAAAGTGTTAGTGAAATACCTCACCGCTGCTTTTTCCTCCTACTTATTTTAGCCCTTTCCCTTTTCTTACAAGTGAAAAACATTTTGCAGAGGTTTATAACTGTTGTTTATAAAGCCTGTGTGCGTGTAAAGGTTAATATTTTTAGCAACGAACACTAAACGACTATTGCCTTAAACACGGGCCCGTGGCGTAGCATGGACAGCGCGTCGGCCCTCTAAGCCGGAGATCCTGGGTTCAAATCCCAGCGGGCCCGCCACCTTTAGAGTTCAAGTTCCCTAGGAGACCACAACTCAAGAGCTAGCGAATCTTTTTTCCCAGCAAGCTCTGCGTGTTTATGCAACATCTATTATGCCTGGGATTTGGACAGTTCGTCGGTTTCCCACAAGAGACTACGAAAAACACGTTTAGAATGAGCTCTTTGACCAGGAAGGAATTATTCAATAAAGGCTATTCAGTTTTTTGCTTTTCAAGATGAATCACAAAGCGATATGTAGTTTTTGTATTTCGCGATGTTATACTGCTGAAAGTTACCACTCAAGATTTTCTTTCTATTTTAAGAAAAGCTATTTCAGTTTCATCGGCCACATGAAAACGTGCGCGATGTCCGTTCGTGTAATTATCCCCAAAAGTTTTTTCGGGTTGGTTGGGTCGACTATGAGAATTCTGCCGATTTCTTTTTCAATCATTTTCTTGTACGCATCCAGCAAAGAGTCGTTTGGAAGCACTGTTATTAGTTCTTTGTTTGCGATTTTTTCCACGTGCGTTGTGCTTCTTTCTGTTGAAGACACTTTGGCGATGTCATCGAAAGTTACAATACCCACTAATTGTTCCTTCTCGTTTACGACAGGATAGCCCAGATGATGATGCTTGATCATTATGTTTAGGGCTTCTTCAACGGTAGTCGTGGGTTCTATGGTCAGCACGTTTCCGCTCATGATATCCCTCACGCTTAAACTGGACAAGAGGCGAAGTTCTCTGGGCATCAGTTGTGTCAAACGATATGCTGACGACGGAACAGGCAACCCAGCTTTCTGTCTTTTAGCTATTTCCACAAGGGCGACCTTCTTCTTCTGCGTAGCTACCCTCATCAGATGCACAAAAGTTTCAGGTGTCTCAGCGCTTCTAACGCGTATTATTCCGTCTTTCAGTGCATCATCGAACAGTTTTTCGCCAGTTTCGGTTCGAACTATCACGGTTGACCATTCTTCCAGTGGACTTGCGCTACCGACTGATATGTCGGCGAGTTCAGCCGTGAAATCCATGCATGTGCGACAACCTAGCAGCGCCTGAGCCTTGGCCTCGGAAACTGGCAGAGTTATTACATCGCCTCCTGCATGAATTTTGAAGTCATTGTCTAAGACTAGTTTCCTAATTTTGGAGGGTTTAAGATCGAACCTTTTGGTGGAATATTCAATGAGGTTAGGAAGAGAATAACTCCAAAGACACATCAAGCCGATGATTATCTTGAGGCTGTCCATGATTTTGTGTTCCCAAGATTCCAATTTGCGCAGAGCCATCACGGCACACGGCGTGCCTACAAATGCGATTCTGGTTTTTCCATACTCTTGAACGGCTTTCCCAAAGGCTGTTGCGACCGCGCCTTGAGAGAGCTTGCCGTTTACGGCTACCAACATGTCGTCTGGAATCAAACTAATCGAAGACAGAAGCTTGGTTGGAGTTTCGAGATCGCTTTCTGAAATCACGGCGCTGTCTATAATTCCCTTGTCGACAGCAAATCTCAGCAATGCCGTGACTACGCCTCCGCCATGGCTAAGCTTTCGGAGATTATCATCCACTGCCTGTGCAAGCACCAGTTTTCTGTAGTGACCCAAATCTTCGCGGCGGTTTGGCGCATCGGTTACAAAGCTCAGGGTTTCTAACAAAAGTGTCTCGGTGTACGGGCAGACGTCATAGCAAAGGGGACAGAATTTCATGTCCTCAGAACAATCATGCAAATAACAAAGTTTGTTCTTTTTTATCTTAAGCGCGCCAACTGGGCACGCAGCCACGCATGCGCCACACAAGGTGCAAAACCCGGGTTCAATGATTTTTGCTTTTAAATCATTGTAAGCGATTAAATCTCGTGTTGCCTTCATTGCGTTTCCGCCACATATACGTTAGATATATGTTAAATTTCTCTCTTATATTCTATGAGCATTTTCCGCCTGTCGAACCCTGCTAATTCGTACTCTTTACTCATTGTAATCGCATTTCTTGGGCATACCTCTGCACACTGTCCGCAGAAGACGCAGCGGTCCACGTAATGATTTATCTCTGCTTCCATGCCTTTCCCTATCATCTCAACCGCCCCAGAAGGGCAAACGCTTTGGCACAAACCGCAGCCTATGCACTTGTGCATGTCCCAGACAGGGCGACCTCTGAACCCTTCGGGCACCGTTTGGCGTTCATAGGGATACTTTAGTGTCGCTGGCTTTTTGAAGAGCTGCTTTAGCGCTTCTTTAACCAAACTCAAAGCGGTGACCCTCCGAACCCAAGCTGGATGAGAACCATCTGTAGAATCGCCAGCGGGAGTAGGTAATTCCACATTCCGCTAATCATCTGGTCTATGCGGAACCTGGCGAAGACTGCTCTTAGAAGCGTTAACAGCAACACCACAGCGATTGTTTTTATGAGAAAAGTAACTATTGAGGGAACAATCCACATTTGCTGGGGACCACCCAGATAAAGCGACACCAATAAAGCAGAGACAAAGACAAGCTCCAAATCCTTTCCAAGTCTGAACAAGGCCAGTTTTCTTCCACTGTACTCGGTTTGCCATCCTGCGACGATTTCGGTCTCGGCTTCTGGAATATCAAAAGGCACATAACCCAACTCAGCAAGCAAACAGACGACAAGAATGGCGAAACCCAGAGGTTGAAGCAGAACGTTCCAAATCATGTTGCTCTGCTGCCACTCGACGATGCCGCTTATGGAAAGACTCTTTGCCGTTATGGCGGGACCAACAATAGCTAAGGCCATCGGAATTTCGTAGCCCAGCATTTGCAGAGCGGCACGAATTCCACCGATTACGCTGAACCGTGTCATGGAGCACCAGCCAGATAGGAAAATGGTCACGACAATAAGCGTAAAAAGGAACAGAACAAAAATCAAGTCCCCCTCGAAGGCTATCAACCCCGTTTGGCCGACGACTGGGATGATAAACATGGCTGTTAACGGCAGGGCAGAATAGAAAATCGGCGCAAGGCTGAAGAGAATCGTGTCTGCGGTGATGGGCATTATGTCCTCTTTTGAAAGTAATTTGAGAAAGTCGGCAAACGGTTGCAAAATTCCCCACAGACCAGTATACAAGGGTCCATACCTGTTCTGTAAACGAGCGAGGAATTTTCTGTTTATCCACTCGTAAAAGAAGGCTAACGTAAGAAGAAATAGAACGCCCGGAAAAATTAGGACTTGCAGAATCGAGAGGAACACTTCTGCCGTTGTCATTTATTCGTGTGCCTCTTCAATTCCTGCATTGTCCAGATCCAGCGCTTATCGGTTTTAACGTCAACAAACGCCATACGATCCATGCAAGAGAAACACGGATCTATCCCGGCCAGAATTATAGGCACGTCAGCAAGGTGACTGCCCATCAGCGTCTTGCACACGGCAGGAATATTGCCCAACGTAGGGGCTCTCACCTTGTAACGCTCGGGTTTCGTTGTGCCGTTGGATTTGATGTAATGAATCAACTCTCCTCTCGGTGCCTCCACACGCGAAACTGATTCGCCCTTTGGTACAGCCATCGGAACTTTGACTCGCGTCATCCCATCGGGCATGTGGTCAAGCGCGTAGCGAGTTATGTTTATGCTTTCGAACATTTCTTCGGCGCGCACTTGTATTCTGCTGAAGACATCGCCCTGGTCATGCGTTATTACGTTGAATGGAATTTCGCCGTAAGCCACGTACGGGTCGTCGGCTCGGACATCGTTTTTGATGCCGCTCGCCCGTAACGTCGGTCCAACAGCGCACAGTTCAACTGCGTCTTTGGGTGTTAAAACTCCAACGTTTACTGTTCGTTTTAGGATTGTCTGCTCATTCTTAATCATGCTCATGTAATATTTTGTTCTCTCTTCCAAGAAATCCAAAGTCTGTTTGATTTTAGGCGTCAAGTCAGCGGGTATGTCCCTTCGGACTCCGCCTATTGTGTTCATCGCATAATGGACACGGTTGCCCGAAATCAGCTCGAGCAGGTTCATCACTGCCTCGCGGTCTCGCCAGAGATACATGAAAAGCGTGTCAAACCCTATCTCGTGCGCCGCTATGCCCACCCAAAGCGAATGACTATGAAGTCGTTCAAGCTCGGCGACTATCGCACGAATGTACTTTGCCCGCGGCGGAGCCTCTACGCCCAGCAGTTCTTCAACTGCCTGAACATAGGCGGTAACATGTGCGTCCGAGCATATGCCGCAGATTCTCTCGGCTAAATAAATGTTCTGAAGATAAGTCCTGCGTTCGAAAGCTTTCTCCACACCGCGGTGGTTATATCCTATCCGTGGGTGGACACCGACGACGATGTCGCCTTCCACGTCGAAGATGAAGTTTTCCGGCTCCTTCAATGCAGGATGTTGAGGACCGAACGGAACCTTTATTGTCGAACCGTAACCCATTGATTTTCATCTCCTATTTTGAGCCGATTTTGCGCAGATCCTCGAATTTTTCTTCTTTTCTCAGTGGATAGACGTTTTGTGGCCAGCCTTCGGGTAAGATGAGCGGCAACAGGTCCGGATGCCCTTCAAACATGACGCCTAACATTTCGTGAACCTCGCGCTCGTACAAAACAGCGCCAGGAATAGAATCCGTAATTGTTGGAACGACAGCCTTGCTTTCGGGGATGGTTATTCTCAGAGAAAGCTCAATAGAGCCTTTGTTCGCCAAGTGATAGATTAATTCAAGCGTTTCGCCCAAATCGGAACCAGTTATCGTGGACAAATGCTTAAACTCCAAATCATTCACCAAAAACTCGATAGCTTTCTCCAATGCTTCCCGCTTTATATTGACAAAAATTCTTCTATCTCTCGGAACACTAGATTCCAACATGTCTTCTTTCAGGAATTGTTGCAGTTTCTCTATGATTTCATGTTCCCTTTCCAATTTCTTCGCCTTGCTTTATTTTTTCAATGAGTTTGGCCATTCCGTCGATTATGGCTTCGGGCTTTGGTGGACAGCCAGGAATATAAGCATCTACGGAAAGCAGTGTGTCTACTCCGCCATGAACGCAGTAGCAGTCTTTGAAAGGTGCTCCACTCAGGGCGCAAGCGCCAATGGCTACTACATGCTTCGGTTCGGGCATCTGTTCATAAATCCGCAGCAGCCTGTCTTTCACCTGAACCGTTACGGGTCCAGTCACGGCGAGAATGTCAGCGTGTCTTGGGCTTCCTTCCAGTAAGATTCCGAAGCGTTCAATGTCAAACCTCGGCGTAAGCGCGGCCACTAACTCGATGTCGCAGCCGTTGCAGCCACCCGTGTTGAAGTGGATTATCCATGGCGACTTTGTACGTGCCCAATCTAAGACTTTCATTTATAGATACCTCCTCATCGCGAGAAGCATGGACACAGCCATCAAAACAATCAACGTGTACATGATGGGAACTAAACCAAGCGAGTTAAACGACGTGGCGAGAATGAAGGCGAACACGTCGAAAACTAGAAAATACACGGCAAAAATGAAGAACCTATCCAAGTCAAACTTCAACTCTTCGGAAGGCAAGTCCTCTCCACAAGCGTATGGCGCCGTCTTCCCTGCCGCACTACCTTGTGCAGCTTTAGCTGAGATTTTTCCGCCGAACCAGTAAATAAGCAACATCACGAATACGCAAAAGCCAACAACGGCGGGCAATAAATAAGGCGATTCGCCTAGCATTCGTTTGCCTCTTTGTGAAAGACTTTTAAGCAACCTTTAAAGTTTTCTCATATTCCCCTCATAAAATGGCGCAATGAAATGTGAGGAAGGGACCTCAAACGCTCACAGATTTAGCACAAATCGCATTGATGAGTTTAGCAGCGATATTGGCGCTGGCAACTGTTGAATTAAGGGACATCCTGCATGCAATTATCGCTTTTTGTGGCATGTGCATAACCATAGGCGCACTTTTTTGGCTCTTAGACGCGCCGTACGTGGCGGTTTTTCAGTTGTTAATCTATGCGGGCGCAATAGTTGCATTATTCACTGCGACAGTCATGCTAACCACACGCAAGGAGAGCATCAGATAAATGACCATAGACAGGATAGGCACAGCTGGGCTCGTTGCAAGTCTTTTTCTAATTGCAGTTTTGGGCGTGTTTATCGCACAGAACAGTTTTCCAGCCTTTCTCTATGCGCCCTCGGATGAGCGATTAGTCAGCGTCACACAGTCGATTGGCACGGCTGAAAGCAATTTCATGTGGACCTACCGCAGCACGGACTTGATTGCACAGGCTTTCGTTCTCTTCGTGGCAGCGGCTGGGTGCTTGGCTATACTGCGAATAGAAGAAAATAAGAAGAGTGAGGCTGGATGATTCCGCTTTCTTATTATCTCACGTTCGCGTTCACATTGTTTATAATTGGATTTTACTGCCTCGTCACTAAACGTAACATGATTCGACTGATTTTAGGAATAGAGCTAATGGTAAACGCGGCGAATTTCAGTTTCATTGTTTTTTCATCTTATTGGCACGCGGGATTCATTGACCCGTTGGCTCATTCGTTTGTCATTATTTCCACGGCGTTGGTTGGTTCCGTGACAGCTGTAGCTTTGACGATTGTTGTTTATGCTTACAGGCACTACGGAACTTTGGACGTTCGTAAATTAAAGCGCTTAAGAGGCTAAAAACCAAGGAGACAGCTAATGTTCCCACTTCCTCTGGAGATACTTTTCATCTTTGTTGTCACCACACCGTTTGTTGGCTGGCTACTCGCTAAAAAGAATAGACAAAGCTTGTGCGGCATATATGCAGCCTCAGGCTTGCTGATTTCAGGTATTGCGCTTTATGGTCTCTTTTCGCAGGTGTTAGATGGCAATGTTGTTTCTGATCAGCAGACTTCGTTTGCGGCGGGCTTTAGAATCGATATGCTGGGCGTTTTTATGGCTACGATTTTCATCGGATTAGGCTTACTCGTTGCTGTTTATTCGATAAAGTACATGGAAAACGACACGGGAACCATGCTTTTTTACACACTGTTAACCGCTATGATAGGCGGAATGGTCGGCGTAGCCTTTGCTGGAGACCTTTTCACGCTTTATGTTTTCTGGGAACTCATGTCCATCTCCTCTTATGTTCTCGTTGCCTTCAGAAAAACCGAGTGGGAACCAATTGAAGCAGGAATGAAGTATCTTATCATGAGCGCCGCTGGTTCAGCGACTCTTTTCTTGGGCATGTCATTTCTCTACGGCATTACTGGAACACTGAATTTTCAGAGTTTGGCATCAGCGTTAGCCACTGCGGGACAGAATGCTTGGTTGTCAATGTCGTTCCTACTGATTCTCATTGGCTTCGGAGTCAAAGCCTCAATCGTTCCACTTCACACATGGTTGCCCGACGCTCATTCGGCTGCGCCAACGCCTATTTCTGCCATGCTTTCAGGGGTAGTTATCGAAACTGGA
>DATKLC010000117.1:0-1248 GCA_035542635.1 Candidatus Krumholzibacteriaceae bacterium
AATAAAACGTTGCAGGAGTGAATCATTGATGCCGAAAATTTCAGTGTCATTTTCGTTCCAAAAAGTTCAATGGGCATACATTAAAAACATATTTATAAAAGAGATGTGTCTTTTATTTCAATCTCGGACTTTAAGCCTAAATTTTGGGCGAGAAAGCTCGTTGACTACTTGTTAGTTTTTCTGCGCGAAGTTTTCCTCTTCTTTTTTATGCGCAGATGGACATGTGCATTTGGAGCCAAGCCTTCGATTTTCGCTCCGGGATAGTTTTGTTCGAGTTTTATCCTTAACGCGGTGATGTCTACTTCTCCGTATGTTTTCACGTATACGGTGGGGGCTTCTTCGTTGTGGTCCAGCGAGATCGAGCAGCCGGCGCCGAGTTCGATTGGTTCGTCCTTCAGCAAATCGTTCTCGAGGTCGAGTGTGTTGGGGGTTTCAAGGTCGTCTCTTCGTTTTCTTTCTGGCATTCAAACAACGCTCCACAAGGAAGAGACGCCCTCGGAGATTAAAGGTTTGCCAAACCCGAATACTGATTGTGTGTTCATCAACGGTTTATGGGAATGTTGGTTTTATGGCTTTGGTGGAACACGCGTCTACGCATTTCAGGCAATAGATGCATTCGGGGTCGGAGAATTTTTCCCATGGAAGGTCGAGTATGGGGACTCGCATGGGGCAGACTTTTACGCAGTCTCGGCAGGTTGCTTTTGTGCAGTGTATTGCTTCTCTCTTTAGGCCGAGAAAGCTGAACCGATTCAGTAACGCTAAGAGTGCGCCGTGTGGGCACAGGTATCGGCACCATGAGCGTGGCACGTATACGGCTAGTCCTGTCACTACTCCGAGGATTACTATGCGCGCCCAGAAGAGTAGTGATAGTGAGGCTATTCCGCCGAGAATCGCTGAATACGATTGTTCGACGAGGGCATATCTGAAGTCTAGAGCCATTTTTGGTATGATGGCGAACAGGGTGTCCGCGGGGCTGAAGAAGTTGAAGGGTGCTTCGCCGAACTCGCCCAAGGCATTGCGGTAACTCGTGCCGACGCCGGCCGCTGCAGAGATGCCCAGTATGGCGACTATGAATATAACGATGGCGAGGATTACGTATTTGACGTTGAGCATCTGTTCATGTGTTCTTGGCGATGCTTCAGTGTGTTTTCGTTTGAAGGCGCCGAGTATGTCTTGGATGAACCCGTATGGACATACCCAGCCGCAGGTGACGCGTCCTAGGAAAACAGCGAAGAGGAAGAACGCCGC
>DATKLC010000118.1:0-4745 GCA_035542635.1 Candidatus Krumholzibacteriaceae bacterium
TCTACTTAAGAAATCCCACAACCAATTCTGACAGGATCATTGGTTAAGGGGTCTGGAACAAATAAGAAGAAAAAGACAAAACTTTACCCCTCAAACCCAAACAAGTATATGAGATCACACGCAACGGTAGCCGGAAGAGATGCGTACCCCCCGCCTTCTGCAGGTATACTCTGGTCATATTTTTACTAGTAAATTGGTGCTGAAATCCCGCCCAGGGCTTCACCTTGAATAGGGCTTGCTTTTGGCTTATTTTAGCTAGAAAAGCTTGATTTGAGACAATTTTGAAAACATAGTTAAATTTGAACACCAATTTACCGGTAAAAATGCTGATTCTGAAACGAAGAATTAGCTTCCAAATCTCGGTCAAACTTTTCCCGTGTACTATCAGCAAAGATGCATCAGAACTTGGAAAGTAATCCTTGAATTGTTACTTTTCAGTTTGTTGGTTAGATGACCACGCCCATGCGGTGGAGTTCGTCTAGCAAGCCTGCCTTTGTCTGTTTGAGCCTCTGCCTCTGTTCAGCGTATTCGTCGCCGCTTATCTTGCTAGCTCTAAAGTCTTGGTCGAGTTTTTCCAATTGTGCGTCGATGTCAGTCAGTCTTGATTTGAGCTGGTCAACGTATGAAACGGCTGCGGTTGGTTCCAAGATTTGAGCAGGCGTCAAAGCCGCCTTTATGGTACCATCTTCAATGCGCAGGATTCTGTCGCCCTGCCTAGCGACGTTTGGGTCATGGGTAACCATCACAATGGTTTTGCCTAGCTCTCGGCTAATCTTCACTAAGTAGTCGACCACGATTTTGACGTTTGTAGTGTCTAATTCTCCTGTTGGCTCGTCTGCTAGGATTACTGGTGCGTCGTTGGCTAAAGCAGCAGCCATGGTTATGCGTTGTTGTTCTCCGCCGCTTAATTCGTCGGGTTTATGATCGGCCCTCTGGGTTAGACCCACTATTTCAAGCAGTTCTGTGACACGTTCTTTGCGTTTACCTCTTCCCGCACCCATGGCTATCATTGGCAGTTCGATGTTTTCAGCGGCTGTCAACGTGGGAATTAGATTGAGAGTTTGGAAAATATGCCCCACGGTTTTCCTTCGATAATCAACAAGCTGAGAGGTTGAGAGCGCAGTGACTTGTGTGCCACCAACCACGACGGAGCCCGCGGTCGCCGTGTCTAATCCTCCCATTATGTTCAGCAGAGTAGTCTTTCCGCTTCCACTTGGTCCTATGATTGAGACCACTTCGCCCTCTTTCACGGACATACTCAGCCCCCGTAAAGCCTGAACCTCCACCTTGCCCAGATGATAAACTTTAATCAAATCTTTGACAACTATCTCTGCACCTTTCAAACTTCTCGCACCGTCCTCTCCAACCTTGAACTATATCTCTTTGTCATCAGAATGACTGGGATTATCGTTGACGCGAAGACGAGGATGAGAGAAATGAAGAGGGTCAGCAGTGCATCAGGTGGAAAAACCATGTGCCAGATTAATAGAGAGGATGAATAGACTGCGGTGTTGTTCGATGCAATTGTTCCTCGTACTACTATAAGCCCTACAACTGCACCAATGAGCGCCGCTAATGTCACGACCGCCAAGTTTTCGGTGAGAAGCATAACGAGCAACTGCTTGAATGAGAGCCCCCGAACACTCATCATTGACGCCTCACGCTTTCTTTCAGTCAAGCTTACGAACGTAACTAGGGCAGTTCCGATTGAAGCTGCAGCTACCATGAAAAGAACACCCAAACGCAGAACATCAAACGACCCGGTAACTATAGGACTTGCCTGTTCTTCCTGAAGCTGCGCGGCCACAGAAGAAACCGAGGTAACACCGCTGATAGGTAATTCGCTAATTTGATCCGCAGCAGTCTTACTGTCGGTGCCGCCTTGCAACCTAACGAGTATTCTCGTCGAGGCATAACGTGTTATGTTTCCATTCAGCTGATCGTATAGTCCTTCTGGAATATAAGACCAATATTGACCTGAAGTTTGAGGCGATGCTATCCCGAAGAATCCAACGACTCTCAACTGTTTCGTCTGTGCTAGCCCTGTGGATGAGTCACCAAAGGTGATAGCGACTACATCGCCTACCTTTTTGTTAAGAGCTTCTGCTTGATTAAGATCCAGAATAACCGTGTAATTGTCTGAACCCATGGCCTCAAACGCTCTATCGACTTGGCTGCCGCTAAACATGTCGTTCTCATAATAGGCTGCTAGAAGCCACGTTCTTGGGTTTACCGCTCTGAATTGCATCCCTTGGTCATATGTTCCAAGACTGGCTGAACCCGTAAAACTGTATTCAGCGGTTATTGATTGAACGTGCGACACATTGTGGGTGATTGTATTCATAACCTGCGAGGCATTTGCAGGTGAACTCAACATGAAACTAACGTCAGAGCCAACGGCAAAGCGCGCTTCACGAGTAACGAAATCTTGTTCGCTCGCCAGGGTTCCAACTACCTGGAAACTGTAGCCTACAATGAAGGCTATCAGAAATGCCACGGCAGCAGCACGAGCAGGGTTTCTCTGAACACTCTTAGTGGCAAGCTTGACTAATTCCCCAAAAAAGCTTGCAGCCCTAGTTGCGATTTCCTGGAACCTTAACGACCCGCTTACGAAGATCTTTGTGAAGCCCCAGAAGAACAGAAAGGGTCCAATGTAACTCAATATGGAATCAATAAAGACAACTACCCCTGATAAAAGGTAGACGAAGATGTTCTCTGACCCTAAGAAACCGGCCTGAAGATTAATGCCCAGAAGAAACACTATAATCTTAAAAGAACCGAGAAGGAAGGCAGCCCAAGGCCATAGTCGCTTGTACGGTTTGACCTCTTCCACATATACGTATTCTCTTAAAGCGTCGACTGTCGTCATCTTTGAAGCCTTTCTTGCTGATCGATAAACCGAAAGAAATGTAATGATGACAGCGAAAACTACGGTCAAAATGATCGTGTCAGATCTTAATGCAAGAGTACCGATTAGTTGACCACCAACGGCTGTGGTAAACCATGGAGCAATAGTGAAGCTTAGCAATATACCTAGCAAGCCTCCGAGCAATCCTATGAGCGTGGCCTCGAACAGAAACATCATCCAGAGTTGGCGCCTAGAAAACCCTTTGGTCAGTAGGAGACCAATCTCCCGTCGTCGCAGGTTGAAAGATACGTCAGAAACGGTTGAGCCTACGTACCAGGCCACGAAAAACACGGGTATCGCTGCTATGATGAAGGTGAGACGCATCGAGATGGAAGTGCTTTGAAAACTGTCCAGCGGATAGGCAAGGTTGTTTTGGGCAGAAAAACCAAAGGGTGAAACCTTTTCGCTAATCTGTGCCGTTATCGTTCCAAGTTTTTTGGCTGAACCAGTGATGTCCCATGGGCTGATGAGGCTCGAGCGGTCAACGAAAACCTGAATGACAGTGCTGATGGGTGAATATTCAGGCGAAACATGATACACGAGATCGAGCAGCTTAGCAAAAGTTTTCTCCCAACTAGCGATCAACAGGTTCTGTTGTGGATAAAACTGGCGCGCGGACATGTCAGACGCAATGGAAAGCTCTTGGTCACTGAGATGAACAAAACCAACTACTTTAAGATTCACAACAAAGGATAATGTTGTTAATGCCGTAGAATTTCCTGCAACGCTCTGTAGCAATACTGTGACATTTATCGGAATTACGTCACCGATGTGAACCTTCCCAGAATCTGGTGACTCTGCCCAGATATACGTTTCATTTTCTTCTAAGGCAGATGTATCATAGACAAGAGAGTGCTTAGATACCCCAATCAGATTGGTGGTAGTCGTGAAATTAAACTTCTCAATGTAATTGGAAACCATATACGAAGAAATTGCCTCGACGTGAGTTGCCCCTTGCACGCTTGATATCGCGTTAATCGCATCTGACACATTTTTGGAGGACAGTAGACTGTACGCCGGAAAACCATTAACAGAATACTGGTAATTGTACCCTACAGAAATGTCAACTGGAATCTTACTCAGCGTTTGATCAAGAGCCTGCCACGCAGCTGTATCCGCGCCCACGTTGATGCCCGCGAAAAACGTTGAAGCCAAAACGATGCCTAGCAATAAGGCTATGAATAGTCGCCACGAACGAACAAGTCGCTTAAGCGTGTACGTAAACGACAAGTTCAATCAGATAACAGTCTAGCCTATAACAAATTTCAGTCTTTTGGTTCAAAGATTTCGCGAAGTCAAGTGCCTGAATATCATCCTGCTCAAGTTTCACGGTAGGCAGGATAGCTTCGAACTCTCGCCTTCTGTAAGCATATTTTGCCATATTTTTACTGGCAAATTAAGGCTGAAATCCCGCCCGAGGCCACGCTTTGGCTTCCAAGCGAGCACTAAGGAGTAGATGATCGCTGAAGAAGCATTTTTTCAATGTTTTCCAAGCGCTTTTCAATTCGGTCTACCGTTCAAGAATCTGCTGCAACGCTTTCCCCATTTCGTCCTGGGGATAAAAGGGCGAGGCGTGGACGATGGTCACCTTGAATCTTCGGGTCGTCTGGGGCGTTCGGGCAAACTACGCCCGGGGTAAACCGTGTCGTCTTCTCCGCTCATAACAGCTCACGAGTAATACCGTGTTAATACAGCTAATAAAACGTTGCAGGAGTGAATCATTGATGCCGAAAATTTCAGTGTCATTTTCGTTCCAAAAAGTTCAATGGGCATACATTAAAAACATATTTATAAAAGAGATGTGTCTTTTATTTCAATCTCGGACTTTAAGCCTAAA
>DATKLC010000119.1:0-3558 GCA_035542635.1 Candidatus Krumholzibacteriaceae bacterium
CCTGCAATGCTCAGGCTCTTGCGGAATCGCATAAGGCTCCTTAACATTAATCGAATCCAAACTAAAAACGCCCGCCGCAAGCGCATACCAACACAAAGGCAAAACCACAGGATTATAACCACTGCCCACAAGCAACGCAACCTTCCCATCACACACCTTCTCCGCAGTGCGTGCAATCAAACGCGACAAATCAAAAAATCCAGCAACAGTCAAATTCAAGTCACCCAACGAATCCGCAAAATGCGAATCGCTACCACCATTACCAATGATAATCTCGGGTTTAAACTCCAACGCCAAAGGCACAAAAACCTCCTCCAAAACATGCATATACGTTGAATCCCCCGTGCCAGGAGGCAAAGGAACACAAACATTAAACCCCAAACCCGCATCCGCACCAATCTGATCCACAAAACCAGTACCAGGATACAAAGTACGCGGATCCTGATGCAAAGAAACAAACAAAACACTCGGATCACGATAATAAATATCACTCGTACCATTGCCAAAATGCACATCATAATCCAAAACCATAAACCGTCTAAACCCAAACTTTGCTCGCAGAAACTCGATCAAAACCGCAATGTCATTGAACAAGCAGAAACCACCACCATAACCACGCCCAGCATGATGCAAACCACAACCCAACGCCACACCGCGATCAACACTTTTCTCAGCAATGGCTTCACCAACCTTTTTCGCTCCACCGGCGATGAGCAGGGCAGCTTCAAGAATTGCGGGCGAAACAGGCGTTTCAATATCATAATTGGTGTTTTCTTTGGCTAGGCGAAAAATCAAATCCACATACTTCTCATCATGAACCCGCAGCAAATCCTCCCTCGAAACAGGATTGGGCTCCAAAATCGTCGCGTTTGGCAGACGCAGCAAGCCTTCCTTTTCAAAAAGCCGCATACTGTTAACGAATCTGTCGCCACGAAAGGGATGATCAGGCCCCAAATCATACTGCACATACTTCTTGTGATAAGCTATGCCTCGCTTCATTTCCTGCTTCATCTCCAGAGCTAATTTGCTCACCTGCAAACGCGGTTGCTTTGAATGTAAAGCCCAACGATTACTTAAAGGTTAAAGTCGGATCCAAAACTAATGGCGACAAATGGTTTAGTTTGTTTATTCCGTCATAAATTCGAATTCGGAATTAGAACAAATCTTAAATATATATATCTGAATAGAAATCTTACAATGTGATTAAACATGGGCATAATAACGGGTGAAATCACCGTGATGGAAGCAAGCGTACTAAAAAAGATGCACGAACGCATAATCAAAAACTTCATGGACATTCTGATTCTCACCGAGCTAAGAAGCGGCCCGCTAAGCGGCTATGATGTCATCGGTTTCATTCACAACAAGTTTCATCTGCTCGTAAGCTCTGGCACGGTTTATTCGCTCCTCTATTCTTTAGAACGTAGCGGCTTGATCGAAGGGAAATGGAACGAACGAAAACGCGTGTACAAGCTTACAGACAAAGGAGAAAGAACAATAAGCACTATTCTTGATGCCAACGACAAGATTCACTATTTCATAAAGAACCTGTTGCGGGGCTAGCTTCCGACTTTTTTTGTTCTGCCTGCAGTTTAGGCGTCAATTGTTCTACGGCGTTTTTTACTTTGTTCCATTCATCAACGCCTCTTACTTGGAATTTCTGTTTTCTTTTCCATGTTCCATCACGATTCAGCCAAAGATACATCGCAATTGAGCGTTTGCCAAAGGATTCGATAACGACAACAGCTTCCCACCATTTACTGCTCTTGAAGATAGTAATATAATCGATTACTTTGTACACTTCTGGAAGAGGTAGCTTTTCTGTTTCGCTCATCTTTTTACGCCTCTTTGAATTTGCCTCCTTGCAAAATTGTTTTTGTTTCTCCGGTTTTTTCGGTGATTTTCACTGTTGGCTTTGAGATTAGGAAATCTACGTGGTTTTTGGACGGGTTTTTGCCGTTTGGAAAGTCAAGATTATGCCCAAACGCTATGTGAATCGTGCCGAACACTTTTTCTGCTTCCAGGAATTCGTTTATCAGGCGGGCTTTTCGGTTTATGCCGAAAGCGAATTCTCCAACGATGTTTGACCATTCATCTGTGGCGAGCCATTGTTTGACTTTAGTGAGTATGGTTTTGTCTTTTGAGGTTATGTTTTCTGCTTTGCCGTTTTTGGCTGTGATTTCTAGTGGTGTTTCGAGTAGTTTTGGGGCGCCGCCGATTGCCAAGTCGCAGACGAGTTTGCCGTTTAAAGAGTTTTCCACGGGTGCTACCATTACTTCGCCTGTGGGGAGGTTCATCCATTTTAGTTCTTTCCAGTCGAGTTTGGTGTCGGTGAAGAAGGGTTTGTTTTCTGTGCTGAAGCTTAGTTTTGTGCCTGCTGGGTTTGTGACTTCCACTTTGATTGTGTTTGCTAGGTTTTGCATGAGTTTGAGGGCGAAGTTTTGCATTTGTTTGTGTTCTTCTGTGGTTAATGCCAACGCGCCGTTTGTGAGCATGTCCAAAGTTACGCCTGGGCAGTGGCCGAGGCGGGCTTTTTTGCCGCGTGTTTCGAGAGTGATGGTTTTTACGCGGAATACGGTTTCTTCGCCGATGCCGCGCATTATGTTAATGTAAATGTCGGGTTTTTGGGCGGTTATGATTTCGATTATTTCTGGTGGTGTTTGGGTGCGGATTTTGTTTGTTTTTAGTATGTGGAGGCGTGTCCAAAGTCCCAGTTCCAGTGCGCCTTGGGCGAATGCTTCGCCGATGTCGGTTTTTTCTTGGTCGCAGAAGATGGCTATTTTTTCGCTGGGTGCGGCTTCGAGTACGTTTTCGAGCGCATTTTTTGCTGCTTCTTGTGGTTTCATTTTGTTTCTTTGCCTCGTTTGGGTGTGTTGTATTGTTTGGGGTGTTTGTGGTTAAAACCTTTCTTATGCGCAATTCTTCTCTGTGCGCTGCTCCCCCCTACCCCGTTCACTATATGATACTACTAGGATCCAAATATGAACAGAGAACCCGTGGTTCACTGTGTGTGGAGAGGCTGGGGAAGTGTTTTAAATTTCTCTTTGGACTACAATACGGTAAAGTTGCATACGGTTGAAGCAAAGGGTTGTAATATATATGAAACGTTTGGACGAGGATTTGAAGCGGTTTACCGCTCTCGCGCTTAAGTTGGGTGCTCTTGAGGCGAAGGAGATTGACCCTAGAAGCGTCGTTGTTAGGAACTGGGTCAGGCTGAAGTGTCAGTATGGTTGCGGTAATTATGGCAAATCTCTTACGTGTCCGCCTTTCAGCCCAACGCCCGATCAGACGAGACAGGTTTTGAAGGACTATTCACACGCCATTCTCATGCGCCTGCCTGATGAATCGACGGCGACACACGACATGGTGGCCAAACTGGAGAGGCACGTTTTCCTTGAAGGATACCACTCTGCCTTTGGGATAGTTGCTGGTCCTTGTGAGCGTTGTGAAAAGTGCAATCTTCAGCACTGTGTTTATCCGAGGTTGGCTAGGCCTTCGCTGGAATCCTCTGGCATTGACGTTTATACCACTGCGAGGAAGAATGGGTTTCACATCGAA
>DATKLC010000120.1:0-7685 GCA_035542635.1 Candidatus Krumholzibacteriaceae bacterium
AAGCGGCGACACCTGAGCCTAAGAAGCCAGCAAGGAAAGCAAAATCAGAAGCGCAAGAGGCTTAGCTTACCATTTTTTTAGACGTCTGATGCCGATAAGCATAAAAATAATACTAACATAAATAGAACAGTTATCGCTGGAGATTTTTACTTTGAAAGGAAAAACGATACTCGGATTGGCTATTGTGCTGGTCGGTGCGGTTATCCTTCTCTACGGAATCTACAACGCCCTCACAATAGGATATGAAGAGTCGAATATTGCCAGGCTCGTGACGAACGGCTTTGTCCCAATAATGATTGGAGCGGTTCTAATTATCGACGGCATCGTCGTCCAAGGGTTCAGAAACTATTACGCTCTCGTGATTCACCTGATCGCAAACGTGCCTTATGCTCTGGCAATAATGGGAATAAATAACCTCGGACAGCAGCTAAACCCGCCAACAAATCCGCAGGATTATCTCATGGCAACACTCATCTACTGGATCATAGGCG
Organism: Candidatus Krumholzibacteriaceae bacterium; assembly: GCA_035542635.1. Classification (GTDB taxonomy): domain Archaea; phylum Thermoproteota; class Bathyarchaeia; order Bathyarchaeales; family SOJC01; genus DATHCB01. Next base: position 492 of record DATKLC010000120.1, read on the forward strand.
TAATCCTCAACATCGGCGGAATCATTGCGAACCGTTCCTCAAAGCAACACGACAAGCCGCCCAAGTGAGAATCTATCCTTCCGAGCTTCTAGGACTACTAGGTTTCCAGGTTTCTCTTGATCTCCTGAAGAAACCGAGCAGCAGGGGCGCCGTCCACTATGCGGTGGTCGTAGGCTAAGCTGAGCGTCATCACGGGCTTTATCTTTATCTCCTTGCCTTCCACAACTGGCTTATCACTGATTCTTCCCACGGCAAGAATAGCTGCTTCGGGTGGATTTATTATGGGCATGAACAAGTCCACTCCGAACATGCCTAGGTTGGTTATCGTGAATGTTCCTCCGTTCACGTCCTCTTTCGTGAGCTTGCCCTCTCTCGCTTTTTCAGCCAAATCTCGAAGTTTTTCCGCGATTTCCTCAAGCGTCTTCTTGTCCGCAGAGTGTACAACTGGAACTACTAAGCCCTGCTCGGTTGCTACCGCCACACCAACGTTGACGTCTTCGTAAACCTTGATACTCTCATCTTCGGCTAAAGTGGAATTCAAAAGCGGATGTCTCTTCAACGCCTCAGCGACTGCTTTGACCAACAGTTCAGTATAAGAAATCTGCTTCTCGCCGCGCAATTTGGTCGCGTTCGTCATGTCCACTTCCATGATCACCGTGCTGTGTGGCGCCGTTCTGAAGCTTCTGGAAACACGTTCCGCAGTTGTTTTCTTGATTCCAATAAGCGGTATTACCTCCTTCACACGTGGCACTGTTTGGCTCGCTTGTTGAACGAATATTTGCACGTCTTCTTCCACGATTCTTCCTTCAGGACCTGTACCCTTTACTTGGCCTAAATCGATTCCGTGTTCTCTTGCCAGCCTTTTCGCAGCAGGAGAGGCAACCACACGTTCCTCTGCCTTCAATGTCACCTCGGTTTTTACTTCAGGAACTTCGATTGGCTTTTTTTCTTCCTCAGTCTCCTCTGATAGTGATTCTATGTCAGCTTCTGTTAGCTGCTCATCAGACGTGGCTATGATTGCAAGAGTTGCATTTACGGGCACGTCCACGCCTTTTCCTACCAGTATCTTCCGTAATATGCCTGCTGCTGGCGCTTCTACGTCCACTGTGGCTTTTTCAGAGAGCACTTCCACTAACGGTTCGCCTTTGGTCACGGTCTCGCCCTCTTTCTTGAACCACTCTGCAACCGTGCCTTCCTTCATAGTCAAGCTAAGCCTCGGCATTACAACTTTTGTTGCCATGTTTTTCACCTTACACGATTTCTTTAACAGCTTTTATTATTCTCTTTTCGTCAGGAATCACAAAACTCTCCAAGGGCGGGCTGAACGGAATAGGCGTGTCGGGTTCTGCGACGCGTTTTATGGGCGCGTCCAGGTAATCTACGGCTTCCTCCGCGACTATGGCGGCTATCTCGGCGCTCACGCCAGCCGTCTTGGTGTCTTCAGAAACTATTACTATTCTGCCCGTCTTCTTCACCGAAGCCAGAATAGCCGCTTTATCCAGTGGCGTCAACGTTCTGGGGTCGATGATCTCAGCGCTTATTCCGCTTTTGGCTAACTGTTCAGCCGCTGCTAACGCTTTGTGCACCATAAACATGGTCGCGAAAATGGTAACGTCTTTTCCTTCACGCTTTATGTCGGCTTTTCCGAAAGGAACCAGAAACTCCTCTTCGGGAATCATTCCCTTCAAGGGATAAAGCAGCTTGTGCTCACAGAAGAAAACGGGATTGTCGCCGCGAATGGCAGTTTTCAAGAGACCCTTGGCATCATAAGGCGTCGAGGGCACGGCGACATACAAACCCGGCACATGCATAAACCACGCCTCTAGACTTTGACTATGATGCGACGCAATGTTAACACCCGCGCCGAACGGCGTTCGAACAACCATCGGCGCCTTGGCTTGTCCACCGAACATATAGCGTATCTTAGCCGCCTGATTAGCGATTTGATCCATAGCGAGAGCGATTAGGTCGCCGAACATGATTTCTGCCACTGGTCGCATGCCCGTTATGGCTGCGCCGACGGCTGCGCCGACGATGGTGGATTCGGATATGGGTGTGTCTCTTACTCTCGCGTCTCCGAACTCTTCTGCGAGTCCACTGGTAACCTTGAACGCTCCGCCCCAGTAGCGGCCTATGTCTTCGCCCATGAGAAAGACCATTTTGTCTCTTCGCATCTCTTCACGCAGGGCTTCACGGAGCGCATCTCTATAAGTGATTTCTTTCATGGTTTTTCACTTCTCAAGCATAAACGTCTTCCAACGCTTCTTCTGGCGCTGGGTAGGGGCTTTCAAGCGCAAACTTGACCGCCGCGTCAATAGCCACGACAACTTGAATTTCTATTTTTTTGGTTTCTTCTTCGGTGAGCACATGCGTTTCGAGAAGGTGCGTTTTCAGTCTCGCAATCGGGTCTCTTTTGAGCCAGTCGCCGACTTCTTCTTTTGGACGGTATGTTGCGGGGTCAACTCTGGAGTGTCCTTTGTGCCTGTACGTTTTGCACTCTATCAGCGTCGGTCCCTTTCCGGCTCTGGCTCTTTGCACTGCATCTTTTGCGGCTTCATAAACAGCCAGAACATCGTTTCCGTCTACCGTGATGCCTGGAATTCCATAAGCTTGGGCTCTGTCAGCTACATTCTCTATGAGCATCACCTGCGATTGACGCGTTCCCATGGCGTACAGGTTGTTTTCGCACACGAATACGACTGGAAGCATCCATGCAGCGGCTAGGTTGATGCCTTCATGAAAAGTGCCCTGATTAGACGCGCCGTCGCCGAAGAAACAGGCCGCGACTTGGCCTGTTCCGCGAAGTTTTATTGACAAGCCTGCGCCCGAGGCTATGGGTATTCCCGCACCGACGACTGCGGTTGCGCCCAGCATTCCGATGCTGAAGTCTGCGATGTGCATGGAGCCGCCTTTGCCTTTGCAGTAGCCCGTTTTTTTGCCTAGGATTTCTGCCATTGTCTTGTCTAATCTTGCTCCCTTGGCTATGCAGTGTCCGTGTCCACGGTGCGTGCTTACAATGTAATCATCATTCCTTAAATTAGCACAGACGCCCACAGCGACTGCCTCTTCCCCAGCGTAGAGATGTATCGTGCCAGGCACCAGGTTTTGTCCATATAATTCATAGACTTTTTCCTCGAAAAGCCTAATCTCGAGCATTTTTTGATACATTTGTGCGAGTTGGGTTTTTTCCAGAGCCAATTTTTGCGCCTTCTGTTGCTCTTTCATAAAGAATTTCACTCAGATAAGTGCTTAGCGCCTGTTTAAGCACAGAGCTTTTTTTGGCACCATCGATTTCGAGAAGTACCGCGCACCATCAGTGGAGAGGAGTCCTCAGACTCGAGAGTAAAAAATAGCTAGGTGCCTGCTCTTTAATTTCCCCTCCTCTTTCTATTTTTTTATCCTTGAATTTTCAGTGGGCATACTCGTAAAGGAATGTGGCTACTGATTTTTCGTTGTTCTTTATTCCTTTGACTACAAAATATTCATTGGGCGAGTGCATTCTGCCACCGTGCCCGAGTCCGCCGATGACGAAGGGCAAGCTTAACGGCGGTTGATTGAAAACGTAGAAAGGCGCGGAACCAGCCAGTCTTGGCCAGATTTCTGGTTCATATCCCAGCTGTCTATAAGCTCGTATCATGGCTTGAACGCATTTTTCTCTAACCGATATCTGCGCCCACATGTAGCAATCGTGCAACTTGATTTTGATGTCGCCGTAGCCTTTTCTGCGCAGATGTGTTTTGACTTTCTTCACTATTTCGTCTGTTTTCATGTGGGGCACGAGTCGAATGTCGATTTTTGCCTTCGCCCAGTGCGGAAGAACTGTCTTCGTTCCTTCGTCTGTGTAGCCAGAGATTAAGCCGTCAATGTTCATCGAAGGCGTGTAGGCGTAGCGCTTGAGCAGTTCAACACCACGCAAATCGTCAGTAAACCGTGACACCTCGTGTTCTATTCGCCATGACTCTTCATCAAACGTTTTAGTCAGCCTTTTCAGTAGTTGCTCCTCTTCGTCACTAGGCGGACTTGCGTTCTCATAAAAATCTTCAACGGTGATTTTTCCATCTGGCGTTTTCAGCTCTGCCAACGCCCACAGCAGTCGCCACACTGGACTGTCTATGCACGCATGAAAGGAAGAGTGGATTCCCCGCTTTGTCGGACCGCCCCACTTTCCTCCTTGACAGATGAGGTCCATATAGATTATGCCTTTAACGCCCAAAGGCAAAATGACCTTACCCTGCGTATCCTCTTGAGGAAGGGGGAAGAACACAGCGTTGGCTTTTTGCAGTTTTCGCTGATATTTCTCAACAAACTGGGGCATGTGAACGCTTCCAAGTTCTTCTTCGCCTTCTACGACAAAAATTAGGTTCACAGGAAGCTTCCCTTCAACGGCCAAAATCGATTGGCAAACGTTGAAAAATGCACGCAGAGGTGCCTTCGTGTTGATCGCGCCTCTGTTCACGAGGCACTTGCCAAACGGCTTTATAGATACAATTTTGCCACCGAACGGCGGAACGATCCATTTGTTTTTCTCTTCTTCTACGGGTTGCACGTCGTACATTCCATAGATTATCAGTGTTTTCGGTGCGTCGGCGTTTAACTCGCCGTAGACCACTGGCCAGCCGTCTGTTTGGACGATTTTCGAAGTGCCGCCTAATTCTTCAACGAACGCCCTTGTCATATCTGCCGTTTCCTTCATTCCTGTGCCGTCGGCAGAGATACTGGGCTGGCGTACGTATTCCTGAATTCGCACTAGGTGCTCTGCAAAATGTTTGTCGATATGAGCGTGTACTTTTTTCAGAACCTGTGTATGCGACATGTTTTCTTTTATTGTTCTGATGTTCTCTTTTGTTTTTCCCTTGGCTTGAGCCTGAAATGTATTTAAAGCTCGTTTGTGTATGATGCGTAGCTCTCCTTAGTGAAACCTCTTTGAAATTCACACAAAGACTACGCGAAGAATTCAGCTTCATCCGAGGCAACTACCTAATCCTAGTCATAAGCTGGGTACTGATGGACTTCGCCAACGAAATGCCATCTTTGTATTATGGCCCATTCGTCATATACGACCTGCACGCTACTGCGGAAATCTTGGGCTTCATTGGCTTCGCCTCAATAATCGCTCTCGCAGTCGTTCAGTTTCCAGGAGGTTACCTCGCCGACAGGTACGGCAGAAAATGGCTGATATCCACGCTGACTTTCGGTGTGGCTTTTTCCTTCATCTTTTACGTGTTCGCGCCAAGCTGGGAATGGATACTCATAGGCGCCATAATCGGAAACCTGTGCCTGCTCTATCAGCCTGCACTTATGGCTATGATTTCGGATTCGACTCCTGCGGAAAAGCGGGGAATGGCGTTCTCGTTAACGACTCTAATCGGCAATGTAGCCACCACGCCTGCACCCATAGTGGCGGGCATAATCGTCGCTGTGTTCACTCGTGCCATCGGTATGCGTATTGCCTACGGCTTAGTGGTGCTACTGTACTTGTCTGCGGCTATTCTCAGAAGCAGGTTGACCGAAACCATAAAAACCGACGAAAGAATTGAGCTCCTAGGTGGACAGAAGCTTTTTGGCAGTGGGCGCTCAACTGAAGCATTAGGTTACGTGCTGCTATTTGCGGTAAGCGTAGCAGGCGCTGTTTTTCATAACCTTTGGTGGCTCTTTCCTGGCGTTGTATTCGGATTGTTGGCGATAACAGTGATGATTGAGAATCGGCAAGCCCTAAGCAGGCAACTCGCAAGGGGACGAGGGTTTTTTGCTATGTACTCCCGTTCCATAACGGAGAGCGTTGCCGTTTGGAAGAAGGTGCCGCGTTCGGCTTTCTTTCTTTTCATAGCCAACCTCTTAATGACTTTTGGAATCTCGTTGGGTCAGCTTTTCTTTGCGGTTTATGCCGTTGAAGGCGAGAAGAGTGTGCTGAACATCAGTCAGATTGACTGGGCTTTGGTGTCGACTGCCCTGTTTATCACGATGATTCTTGTCGCCATCCCCATAGGCAAGGCAATCGACAAGGTGGGCAGAAAAGTGCCCCTACTGCTTTCGCACTTGGTGTTTATTCCAGCCGTGTTGTTTTTTGTGTATGGCGATTTGCCGAGATTGTTTTTAGCTATGCCTTTGCTTGGCTTAGGGCAGTTGCTGTTTTTCTCTTCGTTCGCTTCGCTTCAGACCGACATGGTTCCGAGAGAGAACAGAGCCAAAGTCATAGGGTTTTCCCAGTTCGTGGGCTACGTTTTCATGGCGCTCGGCCTGTTGGCTGGAGGTATCATTTATGCGTTTTCGCCTCAGCTTCCCTTCTTTCTACTGATGATGTTCACAGTTCCCTCGTTTATCATAGTCTTCTTCCTTGTCCATGAGCCAGAACAGAGACAAGCAGGCTAGTGCTGTTGATGGAAAATGTTTTATGCTCATGGATGCGTAATGATGTTTCATAAGAGGGGAAACTTATGGCTAAATGTCCCGTATGCGGAAAAGAAGTTAGCTCTCCTAAGAAGACTTGGAAGATGGCTGGCAGACCCGACAAGAGCGGCAAGAGAACAGAACTAACCATCGGACTGTTCGAACACTGCGGAAAAACCTTCAGGTCCACACTAGGCAAAAGAAAAATCTAAACTATTAGAAGAGCGCCTTATCCCTTTCCTTTTTTATTTTTTCTCATTTTGGCTTATGATTCTTGTTCATCGTCTTCTTTGTTTCTCGTGATTGTGGGAACAATCTGCAGTGCTTCGTCCATGGTGCGTATGGTGCTGGCGATTTTTTCGAGATACTTCTGGAAATTCAGCGTCTTGAGTACGGTTATGCCTCTTTCCGTTAAGGCATAATGTGTTTTTTCGTGCTGGCTTCGTTCTTCTATGAGACTGTTTTCTAGCAAGAAGTCTAGCCGCGGCTTTAAGGCAGCGCAGTCCATGTTTGCTTCGTAAGCTATGTTGTCGATGGTTAAGGGTTTCTTTACCAGGGCTTCGAGTACGGCTTCATATGTTTCAAGCTTAGACCTACGCATATGCTTATGCCTCCGTTCTTTTCACTTCATCAGGTTTAGATAAAGCATTTATGAATCCAAAATATTCAAACGCCCAAAACCCTTAAAATCAGGCACAAGCTAACCAGAATAGTCAAAGCAAGCAAAAGAGGGCCGGTCGTCTAGCTCGGTAGGACATCTGCTTGACGTGCAGAAGGTCGCTGGTTCAATTCCGGCCCGGCCCACCA